>CAYVES010000113.1:0-2128 GCA_964449845.1 uncultured Dehalococcoidia bacterium | reverse complement strand
CTAACTTTGTCTTTCGTGGGGGCCCGCTGTGGGGGGAAATCTCATACCCCCCCCCCCGGGGGGGGTGGTTGTGTGGGGGGGGGCCAAACAATCTCACCCTCACCCAGCCTCTCCCTCAAGGGAGAGGGGAACCAGTCTCACCCAATGGGCCTCCTGGCGCTATCCCGTCGGCCTCTTGTATGAGTCCACCATCTCCATGAAGGCGTCTATCCGGTTCTTGGTCTCAGCTTCGGAATAGGTCTGGACATCAATGATGTCGCTTTCCATGAACATCACTGGCAGCCCCGGATAATGGTCGCGGATCACGTTCCTCACCAATATCTGGCCCATGGTGCAAGCCCTGCAGGAGCGTGGGATATGCATCACCACGCCATCTATGCTGTAATCCCTTATGCGCTCCAGGTGTGCCTGGGCTAGGGGAGGGATGCCACCAGCCTCTTGGCCCCGCCGCTGCCAGGCGCTGTTTCGTTCAAACGCCCGAAGTGCAATGATCTCTACCGGATCGGTGACATCGGGTGGTATTTCAAAGGGCTCGGGGAGCGGGTACGCTGTCTCGGCAGCGAAGACCGCCCCGTAGTCCAGGAAGTAGTCCATTATGTACATGCTGTGCCAGGGGGGCAGCCCGACGCCCCAGAGCAGGCGGTACTTCTCCTCGTCGATCACCCCTACCTTGTTATCCACCCTCTCCTTGAGCTCCTGGTAGAGCCCCTTGTAGAAGTCCAGGGTCATCGGGTCGGTGAGCAGCATGTGATGGGGGACAAAGAGCACGAAGTGGTCCTGGGTCGACATGGGACAGGGGATAGCCTTTCTCAGCTCGTAGGCCTCGCGCCACCACCATCTCGTCTCCTCCACCTGCCTTATAATCGCCATCAGGCGGTCGTAGTCCATCTTCCTGCCCGTTTGCTCCTCCAGGAAAGCTACAAGCCCCCTAAGTTCCTCAGCCATGTAGCGAACGGAGTGCTCCCTTATGGCATCCATATCGGCATCGCTGGGGGGCATGAGCACATCCATGTTATAGATGGGGGTGTCCTTGTAGCGCCCCAGAGCCTGGAACCACTTCCAGCGGGGATCGCAACCCATGCTGCACCCCAGGAGCATATCCGGCTCAGGCATGCCGCCGTCAGGGGCATCGGGGGGCATGTCCCCCAACTCATGGCGCATGGCATCGAAGCCTATGCCCACCTGTGAATAGCCACAGAGCAGGTCGGAGTACCCTTCAGCTCGCGCCTTCTCCATGTAGGGCTCGGCCTGCCTCTTGACCGCGCAAAGCCCGGCGTAGTTCTCGGGATAGACCTGCACGATATCCAGGGCTTCCACAATCTCCTCGTGGTTGCACATGACCATGCAGTAGGCAACTTTCCGTTTCTCTTCCTTGGCCTGTTGGGCCTGCTGGTACATGCGCTTCACTACACCGCGAATCTTCCCCGCGGACTCCGTGGATTTGCGAGAGCTGGTCTTTTGCTTGGCCTCTTGTGTCATAGTCTCTACTCCTGTTTCCTTGCCTCGATCGTCTCTAGAAAGGCCTCGATTCTGGTCTTCAACTGCGCCAACGCGGGCATGATGTAGTCATCCTCCAGGTAGAGCACCGGGAACCCCAGGCTTTCCATGTAGCCCTTGATCTCGGGACCATCAAGCTGGTAGGTGTCGCAGAAGCGTATGGTGTAGACCAACACCCCCTCGACGCCCCAGTCACGTGCATAGTCCTCCAGATAGCTGAAGCGCTGGTGAATCTTGCCCGGACGGTAGGTGCAGGGGCAGGTGATCCCACCCAGGTAGCGTGCGGCCAGCCCGGTGACTGCTCCCCCCGCCAGGTCCACATCCTTCCAGAAGGAGCGGCTGCCGGTGCACAGGTCGTCCATGACCACACTGGCCCCGGAGTCCTCCACCAGCCGTATCATGGCCACATCGTCCACCTCGCTGCCCACAATCAGGAGCCGCGGCTTACCATCGGAGCCTGGCCTCCTGCTGCGCACCTCGGCGATGACATCCTCCAGGAGATCGTTAAATTCCTGGACCGGGATGGTCATCCCCGCCACCAGCACCCGGGTCACCTCGACGCCGGAGACCAGCGGCGGCTCCGCTTTTCTCAGCTCATAGAGCTCCCGCAGGAGAGCGCGGCTGCGGTTGT
>CAYVES010000112.1:0-8006 GCA_964449845.1 uncultured Dehalococcoidia bacterium | reverse complement strand
TAAGCACCACATCAGGCTTCTCCTGCCTGGCAAGGCGGATCGCGGTCTCGCCATCCTCGGCCTCGCCCACTACCTTGAGTCCCGGTTCTGCAGACAGAGTGCGACATAGTAGCTCCCTGAAAAGGGCCTCATCGTCCACTACAACTACCCTCGTTGTCTCCATATGCGCTCTCCTTTTCCGAGAGCACCCTGCCAGCTCTCGCTGCGGCCTGAAGGGCGTCTTACACTCCCTGCCTTATTATGTCAGGTGCCAGCACGGTTGTCTACACCGTGCCATCACTACCTTAGATGGTGCTACCCCTCAAGAGTCAATGAGAAAGGGCAGCTTGACAAAACAAGTAATCACACTATACTCAGCAGATGTCCTACGCCTTATCCTCAAAGTGGTAAAATAGGGTTGGGCTATGGGCGAAAGCAATAATAAACCTGGGAGATATCGATGATAGGAATAACCTCGTATGGTGCGTATATCCCCTGGCATCGAATGGACCGGCAGCTTTTCCAGAAGGCATGGGGGGGCTTCGCCATCCCCGGGGAGAGGGCGGTAGCCTACTACGATGAGGATAGCGTCACCATGGCTGTGGAAGCAGCAATGGACTGCCTGAGGGACGTAGACCCACATACGGTGGACGCGCTCTACTTTGCCACTACCACGTCTCCCTACAAGGAAAAGCAATGCTCGGCCTTGATGGGTATGGCCCTGGACCTGCGCCGGGATATACGCAGCGCCGATATTGCAAGCTCGCTGCGCGGAGGCACAACCGCCGTATCCTTTGCAGCCGATGCAATCAAAGCGGGAAAGGCGAATAGCGTCCTCGTCACTGCGGCCGATACCCGAATGGCGGCCCCGTCAGGCATGGTAGAGCAAGCGTTGGGCGACAGTGCAGCCGCCCTTCTTCTGGGCAATGAGAATGTAATCGCTGAGATTCAGGATAGCTATTCGATCTCCGATGAACTGGCAGCCACCTGGCGGTCTGAAACCGACACCTTTGTACGCTCCTGGGAAGACCGCATGGTGATGGACGAAAGCTATTCTAAGGTAATGCCTGAAGCCATAGCAGGGTTGATGAGCAGGTGCGGCCTTACATCCAAGGATTTCACCAGGGTGGTTTTCGACCCGCCGGGCGATGTGAGGAGGCATGGGAGAGTAGCGGGGGAGTTGGGATTTGAGCCCGCTCAGCTCCTTGACCCTGGCGGCCTTTTCATGTCGGTCGGTCTCCTCGGTTGCGCCATGTCACTGATGATGCTGATAAGCGCCCTGGAGCAGGCCAAGCCGGGAGATAAGATTCTGTTTGCTAGCTACGGTAACGGTGCTGATGCCTTCCTCCTTCAAGTAACCGATGCTATAGAAAAGATCGGGGAACGCCGTGGGTTCGCCAAGAACCTGCAGTCCAAGCACATGATGAGCAATTATAATGACTACCTGCGGTGGCGTGACATCGTTCCCCTGGAAATGGCTAGGCGTCCCGACAGGGGGCATATCTCGGTAGCCGCGAACTGGAGAGAGAGAAAGGCCATCCTTGGCCTCTGGGGGATAAAGTGCAGGCAATGTGGAACCCCCCAGTATGATGGTGGGGCTATGAGTACGACGCCTATCCGCGTATGCGCCGTATGCCAGGCTCAGGACGACTTCGACGACTATAGCTTTGCCAGAAAGAAGGCTACTGTGTTCAGCTATACCCAGGACATGCTGGCTCCGGCTGTGGATCCCCCGTCCTCGGTCGTGATGATTGAATTCGAAGGAGGGGGAAGATCACTTTTCGATCTCACCGATAGAGATCCGGAAGAGGTCAAAGTGGGAATGGAAGTGGAGATGACCTTCAGGAAGGTGTTTGCAGATCGGGGCATAAGCAGCTATTCCTGGAAAGCCCGACCGATAAGGTGTTAAAGGAGGCAACATATGCCAGGAAGCATTAAGGACCGGGTTGCCATTGTGGGGATGGGCTGCACCCGGTTTGGTGAGCTGTGGGACAAAGGCCCCAGCGATCTCATCGTGGACGCCGTGACCGAGGCCTGCGCTGACGCCGGGGTGGAAATCAAGGACATCGAGGCTGTATGGGGCGGCAGCATTTTCACAGGCCACGGGGGCAGGTCCATCAGCGAGCCGCTGAGGATGCAGTATGTTCCGATTACACACGTGGTTAATGCCTGCGCCTCGGGGCACGATGCAGTGAGGAACGCCTCTTATGCTGTTGCTGCTGGCATCTACGATCTGGTGCTCGCTGTGGGCTTCGAGAAGCTCAAGGATGAGGGCATGAGCGGCCTGCCGGGCATGGATAATCGCACCCATACCCATGCCGTGGCGACCATGCCCGGGATGTTCGCCATGATGGCCACCAAGTACTTCCACCGTTACGGCCTAAGTCCGGAGGAAGGCAAGACCATGCTGGCCAAGATCTCGGTGAAGAGTCATGCCAACGGGTCGTTGAACCCCAAGGCCCATCTGAGGAATGTACTAACCGTCGAGCGCGTACTGAACGCTCCCATTATCGCCTGGCCTCTGGGATTGTTCGATTGTTGCGGCGTGTCCGACGGAGGTGCCGCGGCCATCATCACCCGCGCCGACAAGGCCAAGGAGTTCCGCAAGGACGCGGTGTATATCAAGGCCCTGCAGGTATGCACCAGCCCCACCTCAGGCCGGATAACCTCGGCCTACGACTATACCCATGTGGAAGAGGGTTACCGTGCCGGCGTGGCTGCGTACAAAGAGGCCGGGATTACAGACCCGCGCAGGGAGATAAGCATGGCAGAGGTCCACGACTGCTTCTCCATCACCGAGGCTGTGACTATGGAGGACCTCCAGTTCAGCCCCAGGGGAAAAGTCAAGGACGATGTCGACGCGGGAACCTTTGAACTGAGTGGAGACCTTCCGGTGCAGCCTGACGGAGGGCTGAAGTGCTTCGGCCATCCTATCGGTGCCTCTGGCATAAGGATGCTCTACGAGCTCTATCTTCAGCTTCAGGGGAAGGCCGACAAGCGTCAGATAAAGGACCCGAAGTTGGGCCTTGCCCATAACATGGGACACGAGCCCTTTGCACCTACGGTAAGCGTCTGTATCGTCGGACTCTGAGCGAGATTGTCGCCCCATCTATTCAGGAATCAACTAGAGAGGTGTTCGAATGACACAACCGGCTCCAGCATCGCCGATGTTTTGGCGGTTCAACCCAGAGGTCTACCGACTGATTGGCATCAAGTGCAAGGATTGTGGCCATATTAGCTACCCGCGCACCAAGATATGCCATGAGTGTGGTAGCCAAAGCCTTGAGGAATACAAGCTCGACAAGAAAGGGACGGTGCATACCTTTTGCGTCAACTGGGCGCCTCCCCCGAACTTTGAACCACCGATTACCCCCGTCATCGTGGACCTTGAAGCGGGCGGTAGATATCAGGGTCTGATGACGGAAACCTCCACGCCCGAAGACGTAAAAGTGGGCTCCAAAGTGGAGATGGTGCTGCGGAAGATGACGACTGATAGAGGGCTGAACGTCTACGGCTATAAATTCAGACTGGTGGAGGAGCAATAAGATGAGAGGCAAGGTTGCAGTCATCGGGGCGGGGATGATCAGGTTCGGGGAGCTTTTTGACAAGAGCCTGGAGAGCATGGTCCAGGAAGCGTACTTAAACTGCCTGAACAGCGTTGACAAGGGAATCGACCCCAAGGAGATCAAGGCGGCCTGGTTTGGCCAGTGGAGCGGTGGCTTTATCGGGCAGGGCGCTCAGTCCGGGCACTCGCTGGCAAGCTTCATTGGCAATCGTGAGATCCCAGTTACCAGGCTTGAGAACGCCTGCCCTACAGGTGGCGATACCTTTAGGCACGCATGCCTCGGCGTTGCCTCAGGCCTCTATGATGTCGTTTTGGCACTGGGCGCGGAGAAGATGAGGGATAAGCCCTCTGCAGAGTCTCTGGGCGGTGCGGGCGGCGGTGGTGGAGCGGAAACGGGCAACCACCCCGCCTGGATGATAGGACAAGGTGGGCCGGCAATTCAGGCCATGCATGCCACGAGACAGATGTACGAGCTAGGGTACACCATGGAGGACTTCGCCAGGGTCGCTGTCAAGAATCACCACAATGGCACATTTTGCCCATATGCCCATTTTCGATTCGAAGTAACCGTAGAGCGTGTGCTCGGCAGCTACATTGTTTGCTGGCCGTTGCACTTGCTTGATTGCTGTCCGCAAACCGACGGCGCTGCTGCGGCTATCGTGTGTCGCGCCGATCTGGCCAAGAAATATACCGACAAGCCGGTCTACGTGCTGGGGAGCAATGTCGGCACAGACCATAGCCAGCTTTGGGACAGGGATAGCTTTGTTGGGCAGCTTTCCAGCGTCAGAGCTGCCAGAGGGGCCTTCGAGATGGCCGGGATAAAGCCGCAGGACGTGGACTTCGGCGAGCTGCACGACTGTTTTACCAACACCGAGTTGATGAATATCGAGGACATGGGATTTGCTCGCAAAGGCGAAGCTGCCCGAATGCTCGAGGATGGCGAATTCGATATGCACAGCCGGCTCCCGATTAACCCCAGCGGCGGCTTGAAGGCTCATGGCCACCCGATAGGGGCGACGGGTCTGGGGCAGATCTATGAAGTCGTTACCCAGTTGCGAGAGGAAGCGGACAAACGCCAGGTAAAACTGCGGAACGGCATCGGGCTCCAGCATAACGTAGGTGGGTCTGCGTTCGGTGTTTCGGTGGTCAACATTCTATCTCGCTCCATGTAATCAACCTAAGGAGGCAAATGTGGCTGGTATCATCGGGTACGGAGTTTATATTCCTCGCTACAGGATTGAGCAAAAGGAACCTGCCATGGCCTGGGGAAGCTGGTCAGGCGGCGAGAAAGCGTTTTGTGGCACGGATGAAGATGTCGTCACCATGGCCGCTGAGGCTATGGATAATGCGATCAACCATGCCGGCATCGAGCCGGCGGAAATCGGAGCCATACACATGGGAACAGCCTCTTCACCCTACGTTGAGCAGTATGTAGCACCGATTCTGGCTGAAACACTGGGCCTCAATCCAGAAACAACCATGATAGATTATTTGGGCTCCCTCAACTCGCTTGCCAATGCACTCCTGGGATGTCTGGATGCCATCGCGGCCAAGAGGATTAAATGTGGCATCGTTATCGGGGCTGAGGATAGGGCTACCGCCCCAGGGGCCGAGGGCGACGCCACTTTCGGTGCTGGAGCCGTTGCCATGGTAGTCGGAACCACGGGAACCATAGCCGATTTTGAAGGTCTACACACCCACTCAACCCTGTTCATCGATAGATGGCGGGCGGTCGCGGACTCCTGGGTATCCAACTGGAACGACTACCGATTCGACCGCGAATACGGGTACCAAAGCCATGTGGCCGAGGCGTGTAAGGGCCTCATGGCGAAGCTTGGCAAGAAAGGGGAAGATTTCACCCATGTGGTCTTCCCTCAGCCGGATGACAGGATTCCAAGTCTGCCGGCAAAGGATCTGGGAATAGAGCGTGAGAAGTTGGCTCCGGCAATCTCGTCAACACTGGGCGACCTGGGATCATGCTCTGCCTTTGTCAGCCTGGCTGGCGTTTTGGACAAAGCGAAACCAGGGGAGACGATATTGCTCGCCTCCTATGGCTCGGGTGCCAGCAACGCCATGAGTTTGATTGTGCGCAACCAGATAACGAGCAAGCGGAAGAGGGGCGTTCCTCTGCAGAAGTACGCAGATCGCAAACAGTACATAACATACACATCCTACATGCGAACTAAAGAACATGTGAAACGTGCTCCTTACTAGCGTGGTGAGCCAAACCGATTAAGCAGTCGGGGAGGTACATATGATAAAGGAAGAAAGGTATGATTTTGTAATTGTAGGTGGCGGGCCTAATGGTGTAGCGCTGGCAGCATATCTGGCCAAGTGTGGAGCCAGCGTCTGCGTGCTGGAGGAGAGGCCCGAGTGCGGAGGGGCGTGTGAAAACACGGAGCCCATACCTGGGGTACGCATCACCCCCCATGCCATGTACATGTACGCAGGGCCAGCCCCGGGATTCGAGCAGCTAGAGCTACACAAGTATGGCTTCCGCATGGACTGGAGTCCCATGTCAGAGAAGCTCGAGGATCAGAAAACCAGGGGTGTGACGGTCACTGGCGGGTTAGCGCCGATCACCGACAAGGACGCCATGGGCTGGGCCAAGCTAGCCGGCATGCTTACCAGTCCCCCGTTTATCAAAGACCTGTTGCGCTCTATCTTCTGGTGCCCACCACACCCCCCCGAGGTAGAGGTAACAGCCGAGAACATCCCCTATATGCAGGTATATAAGCAGCACCAGCCGGATGTCTGGACTGAGGAATTGCTCGACATGACCTTGTTTGACCTCATGGACGAGTATATGGAGACTGAGCCCATTAAGGTAATGCATGCCGTAGTAGCATGGTACTCAGGGGCTGCCGGTCACTGGGAGGGAGTGGCCATCCCCGCTTTAGGCTGTGACATAACCCTCACAATATACAGCGGAATCAGCGTTCCTCGGGGGGGCATGCATGGCTATTTCCACTCGATAATGCGCTGCGCAATAGCCCATGGCGCGGTGGTGCGTACCTGCTGTCCCGTAGAAAAGATCATTGTCGAAGATGGGCGAGCAGTCGGCGTGCGGTTAAGGGAAACCGCTACCCGCGACGAAAAGAAGATATGGGCGAACAAGGCGGTGGTCAGTGATGTCGACGTCAAGCAAACCTTTGGCAAACTGATCGGCCCACAACATCTGGGCTCCAGCTTCAGGAGAAAAGTGGAGGACATCAGCCTCAAGGGAGGGAGCATCTGGGTGTCCCACATCCTCACCCGCGAGGAGCTTCGTTGCCGTCCTGAGTTCAGGAACCCAGCTACGGGAGACGATCCTGGGATTGGCCCGTACCCCTGCGACTCACGGGAGATCTACTATGAGCACGTGGCGGATGTGGATGGCCGGAGAGGCAACCCCACCGTGCCACCCGAAAGATTGCTGTGGATCTCGACCCCAATCCGGCGGTTTGCTGCCACGGACCCGCAGTGCACCATACCAGGCCGCTATCTGGCGTCTCCTTTCTACGTCCTTGTTCCTCCGCCGGAGTATCACGCTGTAAGTCCAGATGCCATAGACAAGGTCAAGGAAGAGACAAACGCCTACATGCGCAAGGCCTTCAGTCAGGTAATCGAGGGTCTGGATGATGAGAACGTCGTCCACCACTGGGCAAACACCCCATATGAGTCCGAGTTTCGCAACACCGGTCTCATTGGCGGCACGTGGTGCGGTACCCGCCACTGCGACGACCAGTGGGGCGAAAACCGTCCCATTTCAGAACTAGCTCGATACCGCGCCCCTATCGAACAGCTTTACCTTTGTAACCAGACGTGCTGTCATCCCGGAGGTTTGGCCCTGATGGCCATCCCCTACAACTTGATGCACATCCTGATTGAGGATGGCCTTGTTGAGCCCGGCGACTGGTGGTACCCGTCACCGTGGTATATACCACAACAGGGCAAGATATCCGCGATACCACGCTGAGAAGGAAGATAAGTACTATGCCCAATCCATTGATTGGCAAGATATTCGATGAGTTTCCCGATGAGAGCGATTGGGATGTAGTTGTCATAGGTGGTGGGCCCAACGGCCTGATTGCGGGAGCCTATCTGGCAAGGGCCGGGTTGAAGGTGGCTGTTGTAGAGCGCCGCTACGAGATTGGCGGCGGGCTGGCCACTGAGGAGATCATGTTCCCCGGCTACTACTCCAACATGCACGCCGTCTACCATTTGCTGGTTGACCTCATGCCTGTGCTCAGGGACTTCGATATGGATCGCCATGCCCTGATGTGGACCAAGCCCAATGCACAAACAGGTATGGTGTTCCAGGATGGCACCTCTCTGCTTCTCGCACGCATGGTAGAGGACACGAAGGATTCCATCACGAAGTTCTCTTTCAAGGACGCCGTGACCTTTGGCAAGCTGATGAGGGGCTGGCGGCGGATCGTGACTGACATTATAGGTCCGGCCACCTTTGTACCTCCCTTGT
>CAYVES010000111.1:0-8159 GCA_964449845.1 uncultured Dehalococcoidia bacterium | reverse complement strand
GTCTTCACCGGCAGGCCGTATATCTGGATGAAGCCCTCTGCTGCGCTCTGATCGAACTGGTCGGCCTCATCGTAAGTAGCGAGGCTGTAGCTGTAGAGCGACTTAGGCGATTTGCGCCCTACTGCGGACGCCTTCCCTTTGAACAGCTTCACCCTGACCATCCCGCTGACATGGCGCTGGGTGCTCTGGACATAGGCAGCGAGATCGCGGTGCAGCGCCGAGAACCACAGCCCGTTGTAGATGAGGTCGGCGTATTCCTGGGCTACCTTCTGCTTGAAGCGAAGCTGGTCCTTGGACAGGGTCATCTGCTCCAGGGCGAGGTGAGCCGCAAGCAGCACCGTAGCCGCTGGCGCCTCGTATATCTCCCTCGATTTTATCCCCACCAGGCGGTTCTCCACATGGTCTATCCGGCCCACGCCGTGCTCCCCGGCAAGGGCGTTCAGCTTCTCGACCAGGGTAACACCGCTTAGCTCTTGACCATCAAGGCTAGTGGGAATGCCCCGCTCGAACCCAATCTCGACATAGCCTGGCTCGTTGGGGGCATCGTTCGCCGATTTAGTCCAGGTGAACACCTCTTCCGGGGGCTCAACCCATGGGTCCTCCAGCACGCCACACTCGATACTCTTGCCCCAAAGATTCTCGTCTATGGAGTAGGGGCTGGCCACGGTGACCGGCACCGGGATTCCGTGGCGCTGGGCGTACTCGATTGTCCCTTCCCTGGTCATGCCCCACTCTCGTGCCGGCGCGATGACCTTGAGCTGGGGGGCGAGGGCGGAAACGCTCACATCGAACCTGACCTGGTCGTTGCCCTTGCCGGTGCAGCCGTGAGCCACTGCCGTTGCTCCTTCCTGGCGAGCGGTATCCACCAGGAGCTTGGCTATGAGCGGCCGGGCGAGGGCGGTAGCGAGCGTGTATTGCCCTTCGTATATCGCATCGGCCTGGAGGGCGGGGAAGACGAAATCATTGATGAAAACGTCCTTGGCATCCACTACCAGCGCTTTGACCGCCCCCACCTTGAGCGCCTTCTGCCGAATCGACTCGAAATCCCGTTCCACCCCCAGGTCTATACTCAGGGCAACGACATCCATATCATACTTCTCGGCGATCCACTTGATCGCCACCGAGGTATCGAGTCCACCACTATAGGCTAGTACTACCTTGTCCTTCAATTGCCTTCCCCCCGAGATTGTTTACTGAGGACAGTCATTCCCATCCTCTTTCTACGTTTCCTTGCCAACCTCCGCTAGTACAGGAACTAGAATCGCTATCGCTTCATCGACGTCACTCTTGGTTATGTTTAGCGGCGGCATGAAGCGAATAGCGTTGGGCTTAACTGGATTGAGTAACAACCCGCGCTCCAGACAAGCTCTTACCACTTTGTCCGAGAGGTCGCGGTCGAACTGAACGGCTGCCAGAAGCCCGCGCCCTCTTACCTCGGCAATGAAATCGAATTTAGTCTTGAGTTTCTTGAGCTTGGACATCAGGTAAGCCCCTGTCTCCTTGACCCTACCTGGTATATCACCATCGATGATAAAGTGCAAGGTGGCATAGCCTGCGGCACAAGCCAGCGGGTTGCCGCCGAAGGTGGAGCCGTGCTCCCCCGGGGCAAAGACAGACGCCTTCTCCTTCGCCAGGAACGCCCCGATGGGTACGCCTCCCCCGAGTCCCTTGCCCAGGGTGATTATATCGGGTTCGATGCCGAACTGCTCGTAGCCAAAAAGAGTCCCGATGCGCCCTATCCCTGTCTGCACCTCGTCGAGGATGAGCACAAGGCCCTTCTCGTCGCACCAGGCTCGCACCCCCTTGAGGTAGTCGTCATCGGGGATGTTCACGCCGCCTTCGCCCTGTATTGGCTCCAGCATGACAGCGCAGGTCTGAGGGTTGGTTGCCTCTTTAATAGCATTGACATTGTTGTATTCCACATTGACGAAACCCTCGGGAATCGGAGTATAAGGCTCCTGGAACTTGGGCTGTCCGGTTGCGGCGATCATGGCCAATGTCCGCCCGTGGAAGGAGTTGATCGCGGTGATCACCTCATAGGCACCGTTGAGATGGAGCTTACCGTACCTGCGTGCCAGCTTCACTGCGCCCTCGGTGGCCTCGACGCCACTGTTGCAGAAAAAGACCTTGTCGAGGCAGCTATTCTTCACCAGCAGCTCGGCGAGTTTTATCTGGGGAATCGTGTAGAACTGGTTCGATGCCTGGATCAGCGTCCTGGCCTGCAAGCTGACAGCGCCGACCACCGCTGGATGGCAGTGCCCCAGGCTATTCACCCCCCAGCCCGCTGTGAAGTCCAGATACTCCTTTCCCTGCTCATCCCACACCCGCGCCCCCTGACCCTGGGCCAGGGTCAGGGGCATGCGTTTGAACGTGGCCATGAAGTACTTCTTCTCCAGCGCCTGCCAGTTATTCATACACTTACCTATCCTGCCAACAGCTCCTCTATTTGCTCCAGAAGAGCCGCTATGGCTTCTATCTTCTCTTGGTAACACCCCAAGTCGCCTGCCTGGAGACACGCCTGGGCATCATCATAAAGCTGCCGCGCCTGACGTACCAAGTCCGCAATATCAGCTCCGGTGGTCACCGTTATGTAGTTGGTCTTGGTCTCCGTGTCCGAGCCCGCTGGTCCGGTGACGGTCAGAGACACAGTATAGCTTCCCGCGCTTTGATAGGTATGGGATGGGTTCTGCTCATCAGACGTTTGTCCGTCGCCGAAGTCCCATGACCAGGTGGCGACGGTGCCCATTGATTGATCTGTGAACTGAACCACAAGGGGCTCAAGGCCGCTTGTTGGTGCACCCATGAACTCTGCTTGCATGACCTCTGCCTCGCCGAAGACAGCGGCCAGGGCCTCATCCAGCGTCTGCTCCATAGCGATGCGATCGCCGGTGGCAACAATCACCCGCTTTAGCTCGGGTATTGCCCCCGCTGTGGCCACCAGGAACACCGGCTCGACATAGAGGAAAGAATCCTCGATAGGGATCATCAGCAGATTTCCGCGAATTACGGTGGCTCCACCACCCCGCCAAAGGGTGAACTGCGCTGTGATGTCGGTATCCTGCGCGATACGGTTCTCAATTTGCTTAGGACCGTAGATCAGCTTCTCTTTGGACAGGTAGTATGCCAGCAGTTTCCCGTAGTTGTCGCCATCCGAGCGCGCTGCCAGCCAGGCAATGGTGTTGTCCTTTTTCTCCGGGGTGAAGGGCAACATTAGCAGGAATTCTTCCTTCTCCTCATCGGGGAGACGCATAATGACATAGTATGGCTCCATCCGCTGCGCAGTGTCCCGGTATACCTCCTCAGGGACCGTCCACAGGTCCTCTTTGCCGTAGAACACCCTGGCATTCCGCATATGGTATCTTTGGTACACCTGTGCCTGTTTCAAGAACAGGTCCTGAGGGTAGCGCAGGTGTGCCCTGATGTCCTCGGGCATCTCCTCCCCCGGGGTAAACAGATCGGGGAAGATCGCCCAATAGGTCTGCACTACGGGGTCCTCTGGTTCGACAACGTAGAGGGTCACCGAGCCGTCATAGGCGTCGACGACTGCCTTGACGCTATTGCGAATGTAGTTGGTGCCACCAGGGAGCGGCTCGGAGTAGGGATATCTATCGCTCCAGGTGTAGGCATCCTGTATCCAGACCAGTCTGCCTTCATCAGTGACCACCATATAGGGGTCCTCGTCGACCTGGAGGAAGGAAGCGATGTGCTTCACTCGCTCCTGGACGTTGCGGTAGTAGAGTATCCTGCTATCGGAGTTAATCTCGCCGCTTATGAGGATGTTAAAATCGCCGACCTGCCAGGCATAGGCCGCCCTGCGGAAAAAGGAGCTGAGGCGTACCCCCCCATCGCCAACATATTCGGTGTAGATGTTTTCCTCGCCCATCGGGTAGTCGAATTCTTCGCTATTGGTATTGACGATGATGTAATTGCTGGTCTTCTCCCCGTGGTAGATTTCAGGTCTGTCTATTTGAAACCTCTCGAAATCGCTCGTCGGGGGGATGTCTTTGATCTGTAAGATGGGCGCGCCCTCCTCAGCGACCTCGGTAACCGGGCTCAAGGCCACCCCGTAACCGTGGGTATAGACCAGGCGAAGGTTGACCCACGTTTTCGCTTTGGGGTCCAGGTTCTCCTGGTAGAGCTCTCTGGCACCGAGCATCACCTGGCGGTATTCACCGTCTATGTCATAGCGGTCGATATCTATTTCATAGAAGTCGTAATAGGGACGCAGCGCTTGCTTCTGGTGATACGTATCCTTCAGCGGCCGGTTGTCCCAGAGCCTGATATTGTTCATTGTCGCCGGGTTGGCGCTGATGTCCTCTTCGGTGAGTTCCTCCTCGGCGGGGAAGTCCTGTTCTTCGATCCTGTCGAGAGCGAAAGCTTCCCTGGTGAACTCAATATTGTACGCGATGTATTTCTCTTCCCTGGCGAACTGGCTGGGCTTGACCTGAAACCTCTCCACTATCGCGGGATAGATGACACCGACTACGATTATGGCAACGATAAAACCCCCGAAGGCATAGACAGGTAGCCGAACGCCGCGGCGAAAGATGTTGAACAGCACCACAATTCCCAAGAGGACGGCTGCGGCCATGAGAATTCTCAGGGCAATCAACTCAGCGTGAACATCGGTATAGCCTGCCCCGAACACCACTCCCCGCTCCGAATATACCAGCCCGTACATGTCCAGAAAGTAGCGCCAGGCAACGATTCCCATTATTCCCGCGAACAACACAGAAAGATGCGCTTTGCCCCCACGACTAAAAGCGAAGCTGAGCCGGCGCACGCTGTAATTGAATGCGTAGAAGATAGAGGTCAGGATCAGGGTAACGATGAGGGCGCTCAGCAACCATCCTTGAATGAATTTCTGGAATGGCAGCGAGAACAAGTAGAAGCTCACGTCCTTACTGAAGATGGGGTCGGCGACGCCAAATGATTGTCCGTTTTGAAACCTCAGCACCGTTTCCCAGTGCCCCTGAGCGATTGAGCCGAAGATGATGCTCAACAGGATTGCCCCCAGGACTATGATCACTATCGACACCCTGCGTAGATTCTTCAGTCCCTCCGCGGTGACGTAGGGGACGCCAGCCTTTGGGCCCAGGCGCTTCGCCAGGAGGATGTTTCCTACGAACAGGCCGAGGAAAACGAACGCGGCCACGAAGAAGATGGTGACCTTGGTAACCAGAATCTTACTGTAGACGCTGCCAAACCCCAGGCTGGAGAACCACAGCCACTCCGTCCAGATGCCCTTCAGCACGTTGAAGATGAT
Organism: uncultured Dehalococcoidia bacterium; assembly: GCA_964449845.1. GTDB lineage: Bacteria > Chloroflexota > Dehalococcoidia > SZUA-161 > SZUA-161 > SOKG01. The sequence goes on along the minus strand of CAYVES010000111.1, from coordinate 2,893 downwards.
GAAGAGCACTATCAGGACGGCAGGGATTATCAACCACTTGGCTACCCTGGCCAACCCGGGTGGGATGCGCACCTGTGCCTGTGAAATGTCTGGCCACCAGTGTTGTCCCTGCCCGTTGCCTCCGTTATCCGGTCTATTCCACCTCATAGAACCTTCCTATTCAATCGTGGTGCCGTTGCCGCTGCCCTCGACAGCGGCGACCAGCGCTCCCTCAGTGCGCCCATCGATGATCCGGGTCGAAGTGACAGTGGAGAGGGCGCGGAGACACCCCTCTACCTTGGGGATCATCCCTCCCGTAATGACGCCCGAATCTATCAATGACCTGGCTTCAGCAGGGGACAACATTGGTATCAATCTCCCCTCGCTGTCCTGCACGCCGGGGACATCGGTCAGGAAGATGAGCCTGTCGACCTTGAGCGCCACTGCAATCTCGCTGGCGCTGACGTCACCATTGATGTTGAGCAGCATGACCGGGTCGTCGTACTCACCGGGCAGTTTGATTCCGCCGGGAGCGATCACAGGGATGTATCCGGCGCTGAGGATGGCAATAACCGACTCAGGGTTGACCCTCACTACCTCGCCCGTGTAGCCAGTATCCTGGCTTTTGATCTTCCCTTCGATCAGTGCGCCGTCGATGCCGCTCAAGCCGATAGCTTTGCCCCCCAGCGAGCTGATAGCAGCCACAAGCTCCTTGTTGACCAGGCCAGCAAGCACGGCGATGACAACCTCAAGCGTTTCCTCATCCGTTGCTCGCAAGCCGCGAACGAAGCTGGTGGAAATTCCCATCCTTCCGAGCCACTCGCTTACCTTGTTGCCGCCACCGTGAACCACCACCGGGGGAATGCCCTTTTTCTGGAGGGTTACCAAATCCTGAAGCGTGGTGTCGTGGTTCCCCAGGGTCGAGCCCCCGATCTTCACCACGATGGGCTTAGTCTCCCTTTGAAAGAACTCCTGCCACAACTCTTCAAACTCCTGTTTTAGTTTTGGATCAACCCATCGGCTGAGTTCAAGAGCAGCCTGTCGATCGTGTTCGATCTGCTCTTGTTGATTTCCCATGTAGCTGTCTACAATAGCGATTTTCTCATGAAATACAAAGTTGGCGATGGCTCGCATTCGCCTGTACGATCCCCTGACTGCTGCTATAGAATAAATGGCTAGCCCCACGGCGATAAGAGTCAACCCGATAAGAGTCGCATTAAGATAATCATAGTAAAGACCTATGCCCAAACTGACAATGCCTAAGTATGCAAACCCGATTCCGAATACGACTCTCCTGCCGGAAGGTATACCTGTGTTTGATTCTGGCATAACACAACCTAGGTCGAATACTTGTTATTTGCAGTCGTTGGCTCAGGCCGAACTGCTTTTTCCATTCCGCATTATGACCGGCACGTTCATGAGAGTTTTCGGAGCGGAGCTAATTGGCTTCATCGGCTGATCGCCTCATCTAATGGCTGCTCAGAGTTGAGCCGCTCAGCTTGATCACGTTTGTCCGGCTCCATCAGGTAGTATACTCGCTATTAATAGTAACATACTCCTCGGAGAGGTCGCAGCCCCAGGCCGTGGCTGTACCATCGCCGAGGTTGAGGCAGATCCGAATCGGCACCTCGGCCCTGCCCAATATAGACTTCGCCTGCTCACGGTCGAAAAGCAGCGGGCAGCCCGCTTTCACCAGGCAGAGGCTATCGAGGTAGAGGTCAATCTTGGACTCCGTCACCTCCACCCCACTCCTGCCCAGAGCGGCGATAATCCGTCCCCAGTTGGGATCAGAGCCGTGCACTGCTGCCTTCACCAGGGGTGAACCTACAACTATCCGGGCGCCGCTACGAGCCTGGGCAACGGTTAGTGCACCTTCAACAGTGACCTCAATGAGCTTGGTCGCCCCTTCCCCATCCCGGGCGATCGACCTGGCGAGGAAAAGGCAGACCTCCCCCAGCGCCTTCTCAAACTCCTGCGCTCCTTGCCTGCCGCCCTCGATCACCTTGTTTCCAGCGACCCCGTTGGCCAGTATGATTACCGAGTCGTTGGGGCTGGTATCACCGTCGATGGTGATCATGCTAAAGGAGACATCGGCTGCCTTTCGCAGCGCTTTCTTAAGAAAATCAGGCTCGACAGCGGCATCGGTTGTCAGAAAGCAGAGCAGGGTTGCCAGATCGGGGTGGATCATACCTGACCCCTTAGCGATGCCGCCGATGGCTATCTCACTCTCTCCCTGCTCCAACATCACCTGAACGGCCGTTTCCTTGAGGAAAGTGTCGGTGGTGATGATCGCCCTTGCCAGGTCATGCCCACCCTCTCTGGAATGGGTGACCTTTTCGATACCATTTCTAACGATCCCCATCGGCAGGAAAGTGCCGATCATGCCCGTGCTGGCGACCAGGACCTGTTGGGGCGACAACCCTAGCTTCCTGGCGGCGATAGCTGCCACTTCCTCCGCGTCGGCCAGCCCCTGCTCGCCGGTGCAGGCGTTGGCGCATCCGCTGTTGACCACGATGGCTTGAGCCTCGTCGTTCTTAAGATGCCGCTGGCACAAGACCACCGGTGCCGCCTTAATCCTGTTGCTAGTGAAAACGCCGGCGGCAACGCAGGGCACCTCGGAGCAGAGGATACCCAGGTCTAGAGAGTCCGCGCCTGGGCTCTTGATGCCCGCATAGGTGGCACCAGCGAGAAACCCTCGCGGGGTGGTGATTGTGCCTTGGGAAACCAATTTCGAGCTAGAAGTCATTGCATCTAACCTAGTGCGATACTAGTCGAACGGTACAACAGGACAAGTCTATTATATGATGGTTGTCAAAAGCAACTTTTGGTAGGAAGTCTAATCCGTTCGCCCTGAGCCTATCGAAGGGCCGTTCATGGTTCGAGGCCGACAGGTCGGCCGTCCTACGGCCCAAGC
>CAYVES010000110.1:0-8218 GCA_964449845.1 uncultured Dehalococcoidia bacterium | reverse complement strand
CTCTTCGAGCGCTCTAAAATCGACCGCCTGATCAATGTTGTGATGCAGGTGAGCAAACAAAGCATGCATTAACGCCCTTTCAATCGTATTCATTTCTTGCCCCCCCCTAGATTTTCATTTTACGGTGGCTCTTATTACTAATAGCCGCGTATTCCCCAGGTTTTGAGCCATAAATCTTATGAAGTCAAGGGACAATAATTTATGGTTTTACTCCGACATGGTTGGTAACAATTTTATAGGAAGGGGGTGATTTAGATGACAACCAAAGCAAAGTCAACTAGAGTTTGGATTGCTGGTGATAAAAAAAGGGGGTGTAGTGTAAGGCAGGTTAGCAGAAGACTATGTCTAAAAAGGAACGTTTATCAACCGATTTTCGGGGGGCAGGTCACTCATCCCAAGGAGTCTACAAGGCGACGAATGCTACCTCGAGTACTAAAATGGAGTCTGTCTTAATGACAGATGCGAAGTGGGCGCAGATTATTGCGATAGTTGACTTCATACGGTATAATGTCTCCCCAGTAGCCGCTGAAGGCGACACAACTTGAAAAGGCATAGCAAACTGTGGTATTGTATGCTACAGTTCGCACAAATAAATACAGGAGGAAAGCTGAATGCAAAACTACATCAAGTGGTTGGTAGCCCTCACCCTGGTGGCAGCCTTGATCGCCGTCGGCTGTATAGGCTGCGGTGGGGAAGAGGGGGAGACTTACAAAGTGGGCGCTGTTTTTGATACTACCGGCCCCAACTCTCCTCTGGGGGGGCCTGAAAAGCAAATGGTCGAGCTGATGGTAGAGCAAATCAACGATAACGGTGGTATCGATGGTCACGAGCTAGAGGTGATAGTATATGATACCGGGGGCGATGAAACAGAGTGCGTTACTCTGGTGACCAGGCTTATCGAACAGGACAACGTGTTGGCCATAATAGGGCCTACTTCTACAGGAGAAAGCCTCGCCATCATCAACACAATAGACACAGCAGAGATTCCATTGGTTTCATGCGCTGCCGACGAACGGATTACACTGCCGGTGGGAGAAAGTGAATGGGCCTTTAAGACCCCCCAGACCACCTTCATGGCCGTCCAGGAAGTCTACGAGTATATTGCAGCCCAGGGTATCAGCAAGATCGCCATTCTTACAGATACAAAGGGATTCGGAGCTGGGGGCAAGCAGGATCTGCTAGCTGAGGCCCCCAATTATGATCTGACTGTCGTGGCTGAGCAGTCATACAATAACGAGGACCCCGATATGACCGCGCAGCTCAACGCGATCAGCGGCACTGATGCCGAGGCGGTAATATGCTGGGGCACCAATCCAGGACCGGCCAACATCGCCAAGGGTATGAAAGAGCTGGGGATGACAATTCCACTGTTTTGTAGCCATGGCATCGCCAACACGGCCTTCATTACCCTCGGGGAAGATGCTGCAAACGGTGTTATCTTCCCAGTGGGCAAGATGATCATCGCTGACCAATTGCCGGACACAGATCCTCAGAAGGCAGTGCTAATGCAGATCAAGACAGATTACGAGGCCGCGTATGGGGCTGGGACATGCAACACCTTCGCTGGGCACGCCTACGATGCCCTTACTATGGTGACCATGGCCCTGGAGAAGGCAGGCCCAGATAAAGCCGAGATTAGGGAAGAGCTAGAGGATATAAAGAACTTCGCGGGCACAGGCGGCATTTTCAATATGTCCCCTCAGGATCACTGCGGCCTTTCCAAGGGTTGCATGGTTATCGTCGAGATTGTCGACGGCGAGTGGGTCTGGATCCAGTAGAAACCAACTTGTCCAATCGGATTTCGAGAGGCAATAAGGGGGGAGGGTATGCTGCATTCCCCCCTTATTCTCGGGTGGTGCGCCCAGGAGATCTGATGAATGTCAGCGGACCAGTTTGTTCAATATCTTGTATCAGGTCTTACCCAGGGCAGCGTCTACGCGCTGGTGGGCCTGGGTTTTACCATCATATATACCGTAACCCGCATCATTAACTTCGCGCAAGGCGAGTTCGTGATGCTAGGGGGCATGCTCTCGTTCATACTCCTCAACTCGGCAGGGCTTCCACTGGCTCCCGCTGTCCTCCTCTCGATAGTGATCGTCGCTGTAATCGGCTCACTTTTCCAAATACTAGCCATCCGTCCTGCCAGGAGGGCTTCGGCAGTGAGCTTGATCATCATCACCATTGGGGCTTCTATCTTCACTCGCGGTATTGTCGGGGAGTTATGGGGAAAGGATCCTGAGCGTCCCATGCACTTCACAGGCGAGGAGCCGCTCTCGTTCCTAGGAGCTTCAATGGACCCCCAAAGGTTATGGATCATAGGCACCGCCTTTGTTGTAATGATTATCCTGCACCTCTTCTTTTCCTACACCATCATAGGTAAAGCCCTCAAAGGATGTTCCATAAACAGTCGGGCTGCCAGCCTGGTGGGCATCGATGTCAAAGCAATGGCGCTAATTGCCTTCGCCCTAGCGGCAACCCTGGGTGCTGTTGGGGGAATAGTCACAGCCCCCTTGAGCACTACGTCGTACAGCGTAGGAGTGATGCTAGCACTCAAAGGCTTTGTGGGCGCGGCCATCGGCGGCTTCAGGAGCCAGTTCGTAGCCTTTATCGGGGGCATGAGCCTGGGAATCATTGAGGCCTTTGCCGTGGCGGCGAACTGGGGTCCGTTCACCTCAGCCTACAAGGACGCCATTGCTATAACAGTCCTGCTGTTGATACTGCTCATTCGGGCAGGAAGGCTGGAAGCGGAGGAGAGTCTGAGCTAATGTTAGCAAGGGCGAAGAGTAAATGGCCATACCTCGTCATTGCGATGATGCTGCTGTTCTTGATATTGATACCCTTCGACTGGTTCCTGAGGCCGTACACTACCCTTATGATCTTCATCGGCATCCACACCATGGTTACGGTGGGCCTGTGCCTACTCCTGGGCTACACAGGGCAGGTATCACTGGGACAGGCCACCTTCTACGGTATGGGGGCCTATTTCTCCGCTATCCTGAGCAAGACGCACGGCGTTAACCCGTGGCTGGCAATGCTGATAGGAGCAACAGCTACAGGCGCCTTCGCCTATGCCATTGGCTACCCCATCTTCAGGCTCAGAGGCAACTACCTAGCCATGGCCACCCTTGGCATGGGCATTATTATCGCCATTTTGTTCAGGGAACTAGACCAGTTCACTGGCGGCACAATGGGCATTTCGGGCATCCCTTTCCTTTCCATCGCTGGCTTTTCTTTTGACACCACTTTTAGGCGCTACTTCCTAGTCTGGTTCTTCTGTCTGGCCGTCCTGCTTATCTCACAGAATGTGGTCAGGTCACGGATGGGTAGAGCGCTGAGAGCTATTCATGGCAGCGAGGCCGCCGCTGAGTCTGTAGGCATCAATGTGGCTCAATTCAAGGTGAAGGTCTTCGTATTGAGCGCTGTATTCGCCTCTCTAGCTGGCAGTCTCTTCGTCCATCACCTCCGCTACGTCAGCCCCCAACCCTTTGGCTTCCTTTTCTCGATAATGGTGGTGGTGATGGCGGTAGTGGGGGGACTGGCCAGTGTCTGGGGCGCTATCTTCGGCACTGCCACTATTCGAATACTGAGTGATGAACTGCTTCTAACCTTCGGTGAATGGGATATTGTCATCTACGGGTTCATACTGATGTTAGTGATGGTCTTTATGCCAGAAGGTTTGTTTGTTAGACTGAAGGAGGTTTTCGAGCGATTGCGACTCAGATACCAACAGAGAGGGGCTGAACCTTGAGCGAACCTATATTGGTGACCAGGGGTTTGAGCAAGGCCTTTGGGGGCCTAGTAGCTCTAAATAAAGTAGACCTGGCTATAGAGACGGGCAAAATCAGTGCCATCATCGGCCCCAACGGCGCTGGTAAGACTACGTTCTTCAACCTTATCACCGGGGTCTACCCAGCGAGCAACGGCGAGATACGCTTTCGAGGAAAGCTCCTTAATAATACTCCGCCTCACAAGAGGGCCGCGCTGGGCATCGTACGCACCTTTCAGAATATCCTTCTCTTTGGGAACATGACCGTCTTGGAGAATGTAATGTCAGGTCGGCATCCCCGCAGCGGCTACGGCTTTCTGGAGGCAGCACTCCGCCTGCCTAAGGCCCACCGCGAGGAGGAGTCCATCTCCCTCAACGCGATGAAATACCTTAACCTGGTGGGGTTGGGAACGCACGCTCAGCAGAATGCCCTTAGCCTGCCGCTGGGGCAACAGAAACTGCTGGCCATAGCCCGAGCACTGGCCACTGAGCCCCAGCTTCTCCTGCTCGATGAGCCTGGGGCCGGGCTGAACACCTTAGAGAAGCAGGAGCTGAGCGACCTCATCCGCCGCATTCGAGAAATGGCAATCACCGTCATACTGGTGGAGCATGACATGCCGCTGATTATGGGCCTTGCCGAATGGGTCATCGTCTTGGACAGTGGACAGAAGATAGCCGAGGGTACAGCAGCTCAAATCCAGAGAGACCAAAGGGTCATCGCTGCTTACCTTGGTGAGGAAGTGGACTAATGTTGAGGGTTGAAAAGGCATCGGTGGCCTATGGCCGGATCACAGCGCTCCGAGAGGTTACTCTGGTAGTAAACGATGGTGAGATCGTAACCATCATCGGGGCCAACGGGGCCGGCAAGACCACCCTGCTGAATGCCGTATCAGGACTGGTGCCACTGAAGAGCGGCGGCATCTGGCTGGACGACCGCCGGCTCTCCGGACTTCCCCCTCATAAGACGGTGAGGCTCGGCATAGGATACGTCCCCGAGGGAAGGCAAATCTTCGGTGCTATGTCTGTCAAGGACAACCTGACCTTGGGCAGCTACTCCCAGTGCGGCCGGAACCCGCTAAGCACTCTGGGATACACCGGCTGGTTCCTGCGTCGCCCCTCGGTTCAGTCCAACCTGGAGATGGTATTCAGGCTTTTCCCCATACTCAGAGAACGGCAGAAGCAGCAGGCAGGCAGCTTGAGCGGCGGGGAGCAACAGATGCTAGCTATTGGCCGAGCGCTAATGTCCTCTCCCCAGATACTTCTACTGGATGAGCCTTCTCTCGGATTGGCACCCACGCTGGTGAGGGAAATCCTAAAGCTTTTGACCAGACTTAGAGATGAGGGGCTTACTATACTCCTTATCGAGCAGGATGCTACTGCTGCCCTTAAGATGGCTGATAGAGGCTACGTAATGGAAAGAGGACGAATTACAATCGAGGGCACTGCAAAGGAGCTTCTGGGCGACGATAGAGTGAGGCAAGCGTATCTGGGGAAGACGATAGCCTAAGCTGCCATAGGCGTGGTAAAATGGCAGATGAGGCATGACAAGACATGAAGCAGCTGTTGTCGGGCAATGAAGCGATAGCATTAGGAGCATATCACGCTGGCGTAGCTGTAGCAAGTGCCTATCCCGGGACACCGAGCACAGAGATACTGCAAAGCATAGCTCGCATGGAAGGGGTATATGTTGAGTGGTCAACCAACGAGAAGGTGGCTTTGGAAGTAGGGATGGGGGCAGCCTACAGCGGTGTCAGAGCCCTGGTCTCGATGAAACACGTAGGGCTAAATGTGGCTGCTGACCCCTTCTTCGCTGCTTCAACTACGGGAATAGTTGGCGGCCTGGTAGTAGTATCCTGCGATGACCCGGGAGAGCATAGCTCGCAGGGCGAGCAGGACAACCGTCACTTCGCCAAATTCGCCAAAGTACCCATGCTTGAACCCACCGATAGCCAAGAAGCCTATGACTTGATGGATTGGGCTTTCAACATCAGCGAGGAATTCGACACACCGGTGCTGATGCGCTCCACCACTCGCATATCTCACTGTAAGACAGTGGTGGATGTAAACAAGGAGCGGAAATCCGATTTGAGACAGCCCGCTTTCACACGCTCTCCAGCTAAATATGTGATGGTTCCCTCAAATGCTCGCGTCAGACGCCATGCAATGGAGGAACGCATTGCAAAGCTGCGCAGCTACGTGGAGGACTTTCCCATGAACGAGATGCTGCTGGCTGACCGAAAGCTTGGCGTCATATCCAGCGGAGTCGCTTACCAATACGCCCGAGAGGTTTTCAAAGACGCCTCGTTCCTCAAGCTAGTAACCACTTACCCCATTCCTGCGAACCTGGTTCGCCGGTTCGCCAAGGAAGTGGAGAGTATAGTTGTAGTTGAGGAACTGGACCCCTTCCTCGAAGAAGAGATACGCTGCCTCGGTATTCCGGTCACGGGCAAGGAGTTTATCCCCATAATTGGTGAGCTTAATCTTGAGATAGTTGAACAAGGCGCTATACAGGCAGGCATACTGCCAGCTACAGCGAAGCCTTCACCTCAAGCCGAATCGCCCGCACCGCAACTAATACCACGACGGCCGCAGCTTTGTGCCGGCTGTCCCCATGTCGCCACCGAGTTTGTCCTGAGAAAAATCGGCTTTCACACCCCCAGCTCGGCAAAAGAACTGAAGAAAGGGGAACTTATTGTTACCAGCGATATCGGGTGTTACACTTTGGGCGTATACCCCCCTCTCTCAGCTTTGGATACTTGCGCCTGCATGGGAGCTAGCATAGGGCAGGCACTGGGGCTGGAAAAGGCGGGAGTCCCAAATAAGGTCGTGGCCGTACTGGGTGACTCTACCTTTATGCATTCTGGCATAACCGGACTAATCGATGTGGTGTATAATCAGGGCAATACCACGGTCATCATACTGGACAACGGAACCACCGCTATGACCGGGCACCAGGGGCATCCCGGGACAGGTATCTCAGCGAGAGGGACAGAAACCCAAGCAGTAAAACTGGAGCTGCTAGTGCAGGGGATCGGTGTCAAAGATGTCAACGTGGTAGATGCCTTCGATTTGGATGCCATCGAGTCCACCATAAGACGATCCCTGGAAACCGATGGGCCTTCGGTTGTGATAGCGCGAGGTCCTTGCCCACTGTACGTCAAAACAGAAGGGACTCCCTTTGAGGTAGATGCCGAGGAGTGCACTGGCTGCTATGATTGCCTGGATATCGGTTGTCCTGCCATATCCATCTCGGAGGATAGGGCTCAGATAGATGCTGACATGTGCGAGGGCTGCGGCGTTTGCGCCCAGGTTTGTGCTCAAGAGGCAATTTTGGAGAGCAAGAGATGAAGGATGTCAACGTACTGATGGTAGGTGTTGGCGGCTATGGCGTCATCTCGGCCAGCGATGGCATGGCCGAGATTGGCATGAACAACGGGTACGACGTGAAAAAGTCGGATTCTCTAGGCATGGCGCAGCGAGGCGGTAGCGTAGTGAGCCATGTCCGCTGGGGAAAGCATGTCTTCTCCCCGATGATTAAGAAAGGAGAAGTCGATTTCCTACTCGGCTTCGAACAACTGGAGGCCGGGCGGGGGGCATCGTATTTGAGGCCAGACGGAGTGGCTATCGTCGCTGATGTTGTTGTCATCCCGATATCAGCGATTGATGGCAAGATTCCCTACCCAAGCTGGGATGAAATCAAAGGGATCATTGCTCAATATACCGATCGCATATACTTGATCCCAGCCACCAGAATCACCAGCGAAGTAGGCAATCCAAGAGCAGTCAATATGGTGATGCTGGGTTTCCTGTCTGCGTTCCTGGACCTGGAATCTGAGGCCTGGACAGACACTATCCGCCGTAGATTACCCCCAAAGTTCATGGGATCCAGCCTCGAAGCTTTCGTTAAGGGAGCGGACGAGGCCAAAGCAATGATACCAGCAAAGGGGATCAAAAAATGATTCGCGATCCTGAACATGAGAGAATGCCGCGAAAGGAATTGGAGGGGCTTCAACTTGAGCGCCTACAGGCCAAGGTCAGGCAGGTTTACAATAAGGTGCCCTTCTACCGCCAGGCATTCAAAGAAAGAGAAGTAACACCCGACGATGTGCAAACTCTCGCGGACCTAACGAAACTGCCGTTCACCACAAAATTTGCCTTTCGAGACAACTACCCCTACGGATTGGTGGTAGTTCCCCTGGAACAGATAGTACGGATCCATTCCTCCAGTGGCACGACGGGCAAGCCCATAATTGCACCATATACCCAGGGAGACATTGATACTTGGACAGAGGTGATGGCTCGTACTTTGGCCACAGCGGGTGTAACCAAGGACGATGTGCTGCAAAACGCCTATGGCTACGGTCTATTTACCGGAGGTCTCGGTTTTCACTATGGCGCTGAGCGCATTGGTGCCTCAATAGTCCCCACTGGCGGCGGAAATACCAAGCGTCA
>CAYVES010000109.1:0-8243 GCA_964449845.1 uncultured Dehalococcoidia bacterium | reverse complement strand
AGATGAGCGGGAAGGTCATGACCGTCGAAGAGGTTCTGGAGGAGGTGAAGAAGGATACCTTGTTCTATCAGAACTCAGGCGGCGGGGTTACCGCCTCAGGAGGCGAGCCAACCCATCAGCCGGAATTCCTCTGGCACCTATTTCGAAGGTGCCAGGAATCAGCCATCCACACGTGTCTGGATACCTGCGGATTCGTGCAGACTGAGGTCATGCAAAGGATTCTGGAGCACACCAATCTGGTGCTTTACGACATTAAGCACATAGATCCGGCGAGGCATAAAGAGTTTACCGGCGTCGATAACAGATTAATCCTGGAAAACGCCAGAATGGTCGCTGCCCGGGGTAAGCCAATGATAATAAGGGTGCCTTTGATACCGGGCCACAATGATTCGGAAGAAAACGTCAAAGCTCTGGCCGAATTCGTGACCGGGTTGGGGCTCAAGAGAATCGATCTTCTGCCCTATCATTCGCTTGGCAAGGAGAAATACGCCAGATTGGGCCTGGAATACAAGTTAAGCAACCTCAAACCATACGAAAGTGAGGAGGTGGAGGCTATCAAAACCATCCTTGAGTCGTACGGACTGGAAGTTGGGGTGGGCTAACAGTGAGTAGCGTCGTGACTCCTGTCACGACGAAGAATCCGTTGCCACAGGAGTGGCAACGCTACGCTTCGGATTTGGTGCTTAGTTAGGGTCCATGCGCAACGGTTCAATGGGTCTTACATCAAGAATGGAGGAGAGTATGGATTACGCCCTTAGCGAAGAACAGGAAATGCTGGGGAATACGGCCCGCGATTTCCTGGCGAAGGAATGCCCGAAGACACTGGTGCGCGAAATGGAGCAGGATGAGAAGGGCTATTCGCCCGAGCTATGGCAGAAGATGGCGGATCTGGGTTGGATGGGCTTGGTCTTCCCTGAGGAATATGGCGGCAGCGGGCTGAGTTTCCTCGATTTCACCATCCTCCTCGAGGAGATGGGCAGGGCGCTAGTTCCCGGTCCTTTCCTCTCCACAGTCGTCTGTGGCGGGTTGACTATCTTGAGATGGGGCAGCGGAGAGCAGAAAAGGGAACTGCTGCCCAAGGTAGCAAAAGGGGAGCTGATACTAAGCCTGGCGCTTACCGAAGCCAGCGCCAGTTACGATGCGACGGACATCACGGTTCGGGCGGTCCCTGAGGGAGACAGTTTCGTCATCAGCGGGACCAAGCTTTTTGTTCCAGATGCCCAGGTCGCCGACTATCTGCTATGTGTGACCAGGACCAAGGACGGTGACGATAAGCGGAACGGCATAACCCTCTTCCTGGTGGATGCCAGGAGCACGGGTGTTGGCTGCACCCTGCTGAAAACGTTCACCGCCGATAAGCAGTGCGAGGTCGTCTTCGATAAGGTGCATGTTCCCAAATCCAACATGCTCGGTGAACTCGACAAGGGGTGGGAAATAGTGGAGGACGTTATGGAGCAGGCAGCGTTTGCCCTATGTCCCTTGATGGTAGGCGGTGCCCAGCAGGTTCTGGAAATGTCGACTAACTACGCAAAGGAAAGGGTTCAGTTCGCCCGACCCATCGGCAGCTTCCAGGCTATCCAGCACAAGTGCGCTGATATGGCGACCGATGTCGCAGGCGCCAGGGATATCACCTACCAGACGGCCTGGAAGCTGAGCGAGGGGCTTCCCTGCAAAAAGGACGTCTCAATAGTGAAAGCATGGACCTGTGAGGCCTATCGAACGGCTTGCGTCGAGGGTATCCAAATCCACGGGGGGATCGGTATTACCCAGGACCACGACATGCAGCTTTATTACCGGCGTGCCAAGGCGATGGAAATCGCTTTCGGGGATGCTGATTACCACCTCGAGCTAGTAGCCCGCCAGATGGGCCTTTAGTTGCAGGTGTTCAGCTACCAGCACTGGAAATGTTCTAGGTTCTAGGTTCTAGGTTCTAAGTTCAAGGGTAACCTAGAACGTAGAACCTAGAACACCGTGGGTTTTGCTGAGAGCCGAAGGCTGACTGCTGCACGCTTACCTTCAATTATAGGTTCAGCCTCACACCCTCATAGCTCAGGGTTACGTCCGCCCCTAGCTGCTTCGCTACCTGTTCCACTTCTTCCTTGATCTCGCCCTCAAACATGGGGCTGACGTGGATAACCACCACTGGCGGAAGATAGCCCTTGGTTTCCTTGAACCCGACCAACTCCTCCCCGAGCAGGCGAGGGTCAAGGTGTCCACCGGAGACAGCGTGCTTCTCCAGTCTATTGGGCAGGGTCACATCCATGATGAGCAACTGCGGCGATATGTGTTCCCAGCAGGCAGACAAACCAGGCCCCGTATCCCCACTATAGAAGAAGCTCTTTCCCTCGCCAGAAGTAATCTGATAGCCCACCGTGGGGACAGTGTGCTTCACCGGAACTGCCAGTACTTTGTAACCGTCTATATCCTCGACCTTGTGCGGCTCCAGCGGGCAGAATTTCAGTGGAGGGTTAGGGGCAGGTATCTCGGTGAAATCGGGATAGATAACACCGTTTAGTATGTTGTTGGAGATAGCATCCAGCGTGCTCGCCTGGGAATAGACCCTGATAGTCTTCCGGAAATAAGAGATACTGAGTGCGATAGCAGCGACATCCCTCACATGATCATAGTGGCAGTGGGTGAGCAGAATAGAAGTCACCTTCTCCTGCTCTGAAAGGGAGAGGCTGGAGGTGAGCGCCCCAGCGTCCACTGCGAGAACGTCGTCGATGAGCAAGGATGTCAGCCTGGTAGTCGCCGACTCAACATTGTGCGCTCCCAATACCCTGATCTCCATTTCGCGATTTCCTTTCTCCGCCAGTTATGATTTGTGCAAAATTCTGTGTAATTCCCCTCCCCTAGCGGGAGGGGATTAAGGGGAGGGGGAATTCACCCTCATCCTTCGACAGGCTCAGGACAGGCTCTGACCTCTCCCTTCGAGGGAGAGGACCTGCCTGGTTCTCCCTCCTCTGGTTGGAGGAGCTAGCGGTAGATTTCACAGCACATTATGCGTGATGCGATGATCTCATCGTGTAACCAGCAAGGGATTGAAATCGGTGTCGTAATCGTAGGTGTCGATGTCCTCTTTTCTCTTCAGGTAGTTTACCACGGCGTAGGTGAAGGGAGTAGCCACCGCCTCATAGCCGGTTTTAACCAGCCAGTGCGTAAGTATTGTGCCGGCAAGTACAGCCCCCGGCAACGTGCCGCCGAAGGCAATGGCGATGAAAACCGAAGCATCCAGCCCCTGACCGACAATGGTGGAACCGATGGTCCTGCTCCATAAGAAGCGCCCCCTGGTCCTGATTTTCATCTTGGCCAGGACGAAGGAATTGGCGAACTCGCCGAACAGGTAAGCAGCAAAGGAGGCTGCCAGAATCCGAGGGGTGTAGCCCAAGATACGCTCATAGGCGACCTGGACATCCGCTTGATAGGCCGGGATTAGTCCTGCCAACCAGAAAGCAATCACCGCGATCACGTTGCAGAGAAACCCCAGCCAGATCACACGGCGCGCCTGGCGATATCCGTAGACCTCGGTGAGTATGTCCCCGAAGATATAGCTTAAGGGGAAGATGATGATTGCAGCGGGCAACGGCGCCGGGAGTTCAAGCCCGCCAAGCTTCACTGGCCCAACGCCTAGAGTTATAAGTTTAACAGCGATGATATTCGCGGTGATGAGGCAGGTGATGAAAAGAGCAGCAACAACAACAAACCGTTGTGAGATGACCATCAGCTTCTAAATCCAGCGCCGGGAGCGGAAGAAAGCCAGCATGCCCCCGATGATGCAGACCATAGCAATGAGTATTCCGGCAAAGGCAGCCGGGCTGTCAACAGGCATGGGATAGATATTCATCCCCAAGATGCTGGCAACTAGCGTCAGGGGCAGCATTATCGTTGAGATGATGGTCAGCACCCGAATAACCTCATTGATGCGAAACGAGGTCAACGTGTCATTAGTGTCGCTAAGACCCTCCACCACCTCTTTATAGTCATCGAGGGTGTCTCGAATCTTGCGCAAGTGGTCCGCTATGTCGCCAAAGTAGACATCGGGGTCTTCCTTGAGAATAGGCCACTCCTTTTGCTCCAGTACCTCTGCTGCCTCCGTCTGGGGCCTGATGATACGCCTGAAGGAGATGATATCACGGCGCAGTATTGCTACTTCGGCAACCGTGCCCCTCGGGTTCTCACCGAAGATACGGTCCTCCACCTCATCGATGTTCTCTCCGATCTTGTTTAGTATGGGGATGCAGTAGCTGACCAACCGATCAAGGACGAGATAGAGCAGATAGCCGGAGCTCCGCCCCATGCTTTCCTCCCTAGTTTTCTCGTTCGTTTCGCACCCTCTAAACAAAGTCACCAGAGGCTTGAGGTCACCCTGGTGCAGGGTGATCAGATAGTCCTCACCAATGAATATGGAAACTTGACTGGGCGTGGTTGCGCGCGCTTCGGGATTGAACACGGGGAAATGGAACACGGCAAAGAGATAGTCTTCGTATTCGTCAATCTTTGGTAGCTGGATCCTGCTCAAACAGTCATCCAGATCGAGGGGATGGAAGGGGTAATGCTCAGCCAGATACTCTGTCTCCATTTCCGAAGGTTGCTCGATATTGACCCAGGTCAGCTTGTCCCAGGCAATCGACTTGATGCTGGGCTCGGTTCTGGTGATCGTGGGTTTGGCCACAGCAGCCCCACGTCTCCTCCTGATCGGTATGGGTGGCCTCGTTATCCGTCTTATCTTCATCGTGAAAGAACAACTCCGGTTGATTATCGGTTGGAAGAAAGGTACCTTTCGGCAGAGATAACAGCAGTGGCTCCGTCACCAACAGCGCTGGAGACCTGCCGCGCCGACCCCGCACGGATATCCCCAGCGGCAAACACACCTGGCACCCCTGTTTCCATCTGGTCATTGACCAGTATAAAGCCTTTTGGAGACAAGGCAAGCAGCCCTCCCAGATAGCCCGTGTTGGGACGCAGGCCCACGGCTATAAAAACGCCAGAGACCTCCAGTCTTGATTCCTCCTTGGTCTTCACATTTCGCAATCCGAGTTCCCTGACCTGGCTATCTCCTTCAATGGACTCAACTACCGTATCCCAGAGAAACTCTATCTTCGGCTCTGCAAAGGCTCTTTCCTGAAGTATCTTGGTCGCCCTGAGCTGGTCGCGGCGATGGATGACGACCACCTTTGATGCAAATCTAGTGAGAAAAAGGGCATCGTTCAGGGCAACGTTTCCCCCTCCCACCGCCGAGACCGCCTGATCATTGAAAAAAGCGCCGTCGCACGTAGCGCAATACGACACCCCCCTACTCCTAAGCTCCTCCTCCCCAGGCACACCCAACTTGCTATACTCAGAGCCGCCGGCGATGATAAGCGACTTGGCACGATACCGGCCATCACTGGTATTCACTATCTTTTCCTCTGCCCCAAACTCAACGTAAGCGTTCAGCCGTCAGCTTTAAGCTCTCAGCAAAACCGAAAAGCTGCGACCGTGTTCGAGTTTTTGGAGTTCTAGGTTCTACGTTCTACGTTCTAGGTTAACCTTGAACTTAGAACGTAGAACGTAGAACATTTCCAAACCTGAACACTTGCTTTTCAGGTCAGGGCAGCCTCCAAGTGCTTTTTCAGCTCCGCCTTGGATCTGAGTCCCACGATCTGAGTCATCGGCTTGCCGTCTTTAAACAGCAGCAGGGTGGGAATGCTACGAATGCCATATTCTGTTGCCACCCTCGTGTTGTCATCAACATTGACCCTAACAAATCCTACCTGGCCTTCGTACTCCGCGGCTAACTCGCCCACTATGGGAGCGATGGCGAGACACGGGGTGCACCAGGGGGCCCAAAAATCGACCAAGAACGGCATATCAGCCTCGAGGACAACTCCGTTGAAGTTCTTGTCATCCACACTAAGCGGCTCAGCCATAGATACCTCCACAGCATCTTTATTGGCAGGTTAGCCCTTCATTGCTTCGGCTACTTCTTGCACCACAGACCGTTTGGCAGCGGTGATTGCATTCTTTATCGCTTCGGCATCGCTACGACCGTGGGCCACGATGACGTTGCTGTTGACCCCGAATAAAAGAGCGCCGCCGTACTCTCTATAATCCAAGGTGCTGATAACTGATTTGAAGGTGGGCTCAAGAAGATCAGCAGCCAACTTAAGTCTTGGATTCTCAGCCACCGCCTCCCTCAGAGAGTCGAGAAGCATTTCGCCAAGGCCCTCGCCCAACTTCAGCAGCACATTGCCGGTGAAGCCATCGGTCACAATCACATCAGCCCGCCCACTGGCGATATCTCTGCCCTCAACATTGCCGATGAAGTTGAGCTTGGCTTTCTTCAGCATCTTGTGGGCCTTCTGAACCAGCTGACTACCCTTTGTATCCTCTTCACCACTTGAGAGCAGCCCAACTCGAGGGCTATCGATGGCAAAGATTCTCTCCATATATATGCTGCCCATTCTGGCGAACTGAGCTAACGACATCGGCTTGCAGTCAGAGTTTGCCCCCAGATCAAGGCAGAGGAGCGGTCCTGTAGGGAAAGGAAAAAGAGCGCCCAGGGCAGGACGGTGGATTCCCTTCGTTCTACCCAAGATCAGGCTAGCCGCGGTCATCACCGCCCCTGTATTGCCCGCAGAGACAAACGCCCCTACCTCCCCAGCTTTGAGCAGAGAAATCCCAACTACAATGGATGAGTCCTTCTTTTCCTTGACCGCCGGTACCGGGCGCTCCTCCATGGTTATCACTTCGCTGGCATGGACAACGCTTACCCCACACCCAGCAAGGTTATGCTCGTTCAATTCCTCTTGCACCACGCTCTCTTGCCCCACCAACACAACCTCCAAATTGTTATCATCGGCCGCCGCGATTGCCCCTTTTATTATCTCCTCAGGGGCGTGATCACCACCCATGGCATCCAGAGCGATCCTAATTTTCTTAGACGCTTTTTGCTTGGGCACTCTTCGCTCCCTCCCACAGGTCGCAACGCCCACCCCAGTGGGCGATGACCTCGTCGTTTTGGAATATCCGGGCGATCTCACAGCGATCGGTACATACCCTACATTCAAAGGATGAAGTGTGATAGGTCTCTTCGCTCGCCTCGAATCCGGTAAAGTCAGTCATCTTGCCATTACGGGACATCTCTTCGCGCACCAGAAGCGCAGCCCCGATAGCACCCATCGCCTCATGATAGAGCGGGACGAAAACCTCGGTGCCTAAGCTTTCTTCGAAGGCACGGACGATCCCTTTGTTGAAGGCTACCCCGCCCTGAAATACAATAGGAGGCAGCATCTCTTTTCCCATGCCAACACCGTTCAGGTAGTTGCGAACCAGAGCCTGACACAGACCGTAGATTATGTCCTCTGTCTCATGTCCCATCTGCTGCTTATGGATCATATCGGACTCAGCGAACACAGTGCATCGCCCTTCGATGTGCACCGGAGCCTTGCTCTGAAGGGCTTGCTCCCCGAAGTCCTGGATCCTTAAGTTGAGCCGCGATGCTTGCTGGTCGAGGAAGCTGCCGGTGCCAGCGGCACAAACGGTATTCATAGCGAAATCTACCACGAAGCCATCGCGGACGATGATTAGCTTCGAATCCTGGCCCCCGATCTCGATGATGGTGCGCACCTCGGGGAGGTAATGGAGAGTAGCCACAGCCTGTGCAGTGATCTCATTCTTAACCATATCTGCGCCCATAATAACCCCTGCCAGGTAGCGGGCGCTCCCTGTGGTACACACGCCGCTTATCTCGCCTCGAGGTGGCATCTGTCCCTGGATCTCCTTAAGCCCCCGTTGGATTACGGCGATCGGTTTACCTTGAGTGCGAAGGTAATTATGGGCGACGAGTTCGCCTTTTTCGGTCACCAGAGCAAACTTGGTTGTGACTGAGCCAACGTCGACGCCGAGATAAACATCCATTTCCCTCTGCCATCCTTCGAGCTGTCGCCCACCTCACCTTGGCGCCATCGACAGCATCTTCTCCATCCTGGCGTAATAGGCCCTTTTTCTGGCTTCATCCCTGTTAATGCCAACTTCGGGGATTCTATCTCCAGCTTATCGTCCACGCACACGATTATAGTTACCCAGGGACAAGCTGTCCGCACCTTTGGCTTTTTTTGGACTAGTATAGATAGAAACAACCAGCGGGTCAAGCATTTCGTGAATCCCGTAAAGAGCGATTCGGGACCAAGTTGGTGTTGCCACATTGCTATGTCATTGCGAGGACCCCGATTCATCGGGGGACGAAGCAATCTTGAATGTAT
>CAYVES010000108.1:0-8292 GCA_964449845.1 uncultured Dehalococcoidia bacterium | reverse complement strand
AAATGTTCCCCGGCATGTGGAGGAACTCGCCGTTCTTCGATATTTCTGTCGACGTGTAGTTTTCAGGCACGGACCCCTTCAACGTGAACTTGGCAGTTCCTTTGATAACCTTGAACTCGACCTCGGGTTGGCCTGGTTGCCATGTATCAGTATCCACCCCGGGATAATCGTTTTCCAGACGCCAGTATATGTCCCCCGCTTTCTCCAGGGGGGTGAACAGGATCAACGTGTTGTTGCCTAGACTAACGCCGACTTCGATCTCCAGGGAGACTATATAGGTGTCGCCGGCCATGAGGTGATCGTCGGTCACATCGCTGCCATCAACGTTCTTGACCACGTAAGATTCTATGTCGGCCTTCAAGTCGTCCTGTGCATGAACTATCGCTGTACCTGACACCATTGCCAAAACCGCGCATAAAATAAATATTGCAAGAAAGCGTTTTCGCTTCATGACCAATACTCCTTTACCGGATGTGTTTGGCAACAGAAGTCCTGATTCTGGAGTCGCTGATGGCTGTGCCAAGCATAGCATCGCTCATAATCAGTGTCAACAGCCTTTTGGTTCACTGCAGATGGCCCATTGTCACCATTTGGCAGCGACCATAGTACTATCGCCGCCGGTAGGTCCTCTGGGGCCAATCGGCCTTGCTCATAAGGGTCTTTTTGCTGTCCAGGCTACCCAACGCCTTTTCTGGCTTGAAAGGGCTGGCGCAACTGATTCGCCAAAAGCATCTAGTCCGCAATGCTAGTAATGTAGGGACTGAAACCCCACCTCAGATTGGGCTCCTAGTCCATAGTCCTGCATGGTAACGGACTGCATTACATTTACCACTTTTGCCTGACTTTGTCAATCCCTTGGCTTTGCTCTGAGTCATGCAAATCGGTATCCACCGCCTGTCGACTGCTCCAGACAAGGCGGGCTACGTTCGATTCACAGGATAGGCAAGTATCTCTTAAGCTCATATTCAGACACGTGGGTCCGGTAGTGGTCCCACTCGATCTTCTTGTTCTTGATGAAAGCATGGAAAACGTGGTCGCCAAGGGCTTTCCGCACAAGGTCGCTCTTTTCTGTGAGCAGAACGGCCTCCAGAAGGCTGCCCGGTAGAGTCCCTATTCCCCTTCTTTCACGCTCCTCGTCGCCCATCTCGTATACGTTTTCCTCCACAGGCTCTGGCGCTTCGTACCCCTTCTCGATTCCTTCCAGCCCGGCGGCGAGCATCACGCTGAAGGCAAGGTAGGGGTTGCAGGCAGGGTCGGGTGACCTGAATTCTATCCTTGTGGCCTTTTCCTTGCCCGGCTGGTACTCCGGAACCCTGATCAGGTCCGATCGGTTGCGCCGCGCCCAGGAAAGATAGACCGGCGCCTCGTAGCCGGGAACCAGCCGCTTGTAGGAATTGACCCACTGGTTGGTGACGGATGTGATTTCAGGGGCATGCTTCAGCAGCCCGGCTACATAGCACCTGGCCATCTTGGAGAGGTGATATGGGTCTTTCTCATCAAAGAAGGCGTTCTGTTCTTCTTTGAATAGCGACTGGTGTACGTGCATGCCACTGCCGTTGACGCCGAACACTGGCTTGGGCATGAAGGTAGCGTAGATGCCCTGCTTCAGGGCTATTTCTTTGACTACCAGGCGGTAGGTCATCACGTTGTCGGCCATGGTCAGGGCATCGGTATACCTCATGTCTATCTCATGCTGGCTGGGAGCGCCCTCGTGATGGGAGAACTCAACGCCGATGCCCATTTCCTCAAGGATGAGGACTGTTTCATTCCTCAGGTCGGTGGCTGTGTCCCGAGGGGTCATGTCGAAGTAGCCTCCGGCATCGAGCATTTCAGTTCTCTCGGAGTCGCGGAAGTAGAAGTACTCTAGCTCAGGCCCCACGTACAAGGTGTAACCCTTTTCCGCTGCCCGCTTCAGGTTTTTCTTCAGGACGTATCTGGGGTCGCCTTCGAAAGGCTCGCCGCCTGGTCTCAGAATGTCGCAAAACATTCGAGCTACAGCGTGTTGCTCCCGTGGTCTCCACGGGAGCAACTGGAAGGTGCCAGGGTCCGGCAGAGCGACCATATCGCTCTCGTCGATTCGGGCAAATCCCTCGATGGATGAGCCGTCGAAGCCCATCCCGTGGTCGAGAGCGTTTTCCAGCTCCTCCACGGTGATGGCGAAGCTCTTGAGCATGCCCAGGATGTCTGTGAACCATAGCCTGATGAACTTTACATCATGCTCCTTTGCCGTCTTGAGGACGGTTTCATTGCTTTCTTGCCTGTTTTTGGCCGCCATTTCGAGCCTCCTTTTTTGCGAGCGTTAAAGCTATCGGCAATCAGTTAAAAAGGTCACTAAATCCCCCATAGTCCCCCTTTACAAAAGGGGGATTTAGGGGGATTTGCTGAAAGCTGATGACTGAACGACTGCTTTTGGATTGCGTTTTGGCCTTCATCTCTGGTCCTTGTGCGTATCGCGCTATCAACAGGAAGAGCAGATATCTTGCCGTTCCCTCTCTCACCTGTCCGCAGGGAACTGGCTACTGGACAGTATACTACAGTGAGCCACGGGACGGAAGTAACCAGGAAAGTCACCGACCCTCGGACGTTTACGCCTCCGGTTCAAAGGGCCACGGTGATAGAGGAGTCTGACTTCAGACGTTTCCTACAGGCCTCAGGCCAGTTCTATTGTGCCGCCACCCAGAACCACGTCTCTATTGTAGAAGACTACCGCCTGCCCCGGGGTGATCGCCATCTGCGGCTCCTTAAACTTGACGTGCACCTCGTCCTTGGCCAGGGGAGCTATCACGGCTTCGGTCTCTCTATGACTGTACCTTATCTTCGCCTTTACGTTGGTAGGGCGCCTCAGCCCTGGTATCGCTATCCAGTTTGGCTGAGCGCATATGAGCTCGTCCTCATACAGTTCCTCTCTTGTTCCGACGACGATGGCATTTCTTTCTCGGTCAATACTGGTAACATAGAGAGCCTCGCTCGCCGATATGCCCAGCCCTTTGCGTTGGCCAATGGTATAAAACGGGATTCCTCGGTGCTCACCCAGGACGTTCCCCTGCCTGTCAAGAATAGGACCCGGCCGTGCAGCTGCCCTCAAGAGAGAGGAATAACCTCCCGCAACAAAGTCCTGACTCTCAGGCCTATCATCCATGGCGAGGTCAAAAGCGGAAGCCAGCCCTCTCACCTCTTTCTTGGTGTGATTGCCTAAGGGGAAAAGGCAGCGGCCGAGCTGCGCCTGGGACAAAGAGGAGAGGAAGTAGGACTGGTCCTTGGTTTCGTCACGGGCCTTTTTGAGTAGATAGCGGCGCTTGCTTTGGCTCCATTCGACGCGAGCATAGTGGCCTGTTGCGACATAATCGAAGCCAATGCCGGCTTGCCAAGCCTTTTCGACCAGCTTATCCAGCTTAACCCTGCGATTACATCGAATGCAGGGATTGGGGGTTCTTCCGCAAAGATACTCCCGCAGAACGTAGTCCAGAACCTCGTTTTTGTATTCCCGTCTGAGGTCGAAAACGTGGAAGGGGATCTCTAGGGCCTGGGCGACCTTGCGGGCGTCCTCTATATCCTCTTCATCTGGGCCATAGCAGCAGCGACGAGTCTCTCTTCCGGGGAGACGTTCGCCGTTCCATATTCTCATGGTTGCCCCGACGACCTCACAACCCTCTTCTCTAAGAAGGGCAGCAGCGACCGATGAATCCACCCCACCGCTCATAGCCACCATTACTCGGGCCATGGTTCAGGCCTCCTCATTGTCTTCCCCCTCTTTCATCCCCTCCCTGTTATTAAACGCCTTTTCAATCTCAATTATCTTCTCAGCCAGCTCATCTGGAGCGACTGCGAAGCCCGTAGACTCTTCCAGTTTGCCTATGCGCTCGCTTAACCGGGCTTGTTCTTCCAGGATGAGTCTGATTGCCTCGCTAAAAGGGTCAGGCAGTCTTCCGTGCTCCAAATCCATTGCCGGTTCCCCCCGGCCTCCCACTACTCGTCCGGGGACTCCAACCACAATGGCTCCTGGAGGCACGGACCTCACCACGACAGAATTAGCACCAATCCGGGCCCCCTCCCCTACGGTGATGGGGCCAAGCAATATCGCCGCTGAGCCGACAACCACTTTGTTGCCGATAGTGGGGTGGCGCTTTTTCTTCTCCAGGGTTGTTCCGCCAAGAACCACCCCCTGATAGATCAGCACGTCGTCCCCGATCTCTGCCGTCTCCCCAATTACTACCCCAGCTCCGTGGTCGATGAAGAACCTCTTGCCAATCACAGCGTTGGGATGGATTTCGATTCCAGTTAAGAAGCGAGCCCAGTGAGAGATAAGACGGGCAGGCAGACGGAACCTATGCCTCCAAAGCCAGTGGGCGATACGGTGAAGCCACAAGGCGTGTAATCCAGGGTAACAAAGCAAGACTTCCAATTTGCTTCTGGCTGCTGGATCTCTGGCGAAGACAGTCCGAACGTCCTCTCTCAAGGTCTTAAACACACGGATCACCTCTCTTTGTCCCCAACCTTTATTCTTGGAAAAGCCAGGTAGTCAAATAGCGCTCGCCGCTGTCGGGCAGAACCACAACGATAAGCTTACCTTCGTTTTCTGCCCTCCTGGCGACCTCTATAGCTGCCCATGTAGCTGCGCCGGAGGATATTCCTGCTAATATCCCTTCCTCTTTGGCCAATCTTCTTGCAGTTATTCCTGCATCCTCATTGGTAACCTTGATTATTTCATCGATTAAGTCTAATCGCAATACGTCGGGCACGAATCCGGCGCCAATGCCCTCAATCTTATGTAGGCCGGGCTTGCCGCCGGAAAGAACTGGGGAATCAGCGGGTTCAACCGCAATAGCCTTAAATTCTGGCTTTCTCGGCTTGATCAGCTCAGCTACGCCGGTGATTGTCCCCCCGGTCCCCACACCTGAAACCAGAATATCTACTCTCCCATCCGTATCCTGCCAGATCTCCTCGGCTGTAGTTTCTCTATGAATCCGAGGATTGGCGGGATTCTTAAATTGCTGTGGCATGAAAGAATTGAAATTCTCTCTCACCAACTCCTCAGCCTTCTCGACTGCCCCTCGCATTCCCCCTGATCCAGGGGTCAATACCAGTTCCGCCCCAAAAGCAGCCAGGAGTTGCCTTCGTTCGATGGACATTGTGTCGGGCATGGTGAGAATCAGTCTGTATCCCTTAGCGGCGCAGACAAAGGCCAGCGCGATTCCCGTATTGCCGCTGGTGGGCTCAATGATAACGGTGTCGTCCTTGATCAGTCCCGCATCCTCAGTGGCCTTGATCATGGAGACGCCAATCCTATCCTTGACGCTGCCGCAGGGGTTAAAGGATTCAAGCTTCGCCACCACGTTGGCATCCAACCCACGCCCTATCCTATTCAGCCTAACCAGCGGCGTATTTCCGATTAACTGGGTTATATCATCGGCTATCTTTGTCATTAAACGACTCCTGTGGCTACTAGTCAGTTAGTTATCTCAGCTCTGCCTTTCTTGCGGCGCAACCTGCCCCGGAAGGCTGGCTCCAGCGGTCAGTCTGGTCAGAAGTTATGGAATGCGGTAAACCGAGGGTGTGCCCCAGTGGGGCCAAAAGACGTGGTGTATCCCATGAGATACTAAGATGAGCACTTGGAGGCAGTAGGGCTAGACCCCCAACCTCTCCCTGAATTCCCTGACCTGAGCCTTATATTCTTCCAATCTCTGCGGTGACATTTCATCGGGCCATTCGGTATCAGTTTTGTTGAACGCGTCAACTACTGCCGGACTCTTCGCAGCCAGCGCTATGATCTTTGGTGCCTCACCTTTGTCCAGTTTTATCTTCCCGGTCATGAAAGCCGCAACGAAGCCCTCCTCTTTCTGTATGACCCTCTTCCAAATAGAAGGAGGTGCGCTGAGGATAAAGTCTGCTTTCTTTTCAGCATCCTCTTTGCTCATGAGGGTACTGTCGTCTTGCAAAGCCCCATTCTCAATGTGAGTGCCGAAACAAATATCCTCGTCCAAACCAAACGTTGGGTCTGCTTGAATACGGAAAGTAAGGAATATGGTCATGCCTTTGAAAATCCTGTTTTGATTCTCGGGGTTGGCCCTGTAGTTCTTCGCCATTGCCTCCACCCATTCCGGTGTTGCATAGGGTATCATTTTTGCCATCCTTTGATCTTTAGGTCATCTCTCCTTCAGTTCCACATATGAACCTCACATCAGGGGCTCAATTTTCTCGTACGGGGGCATCTCATAATATCCACGGGCACTATCTATGCGAGCTAGCTCAGTCCCGCCAAGCCACAATTGAATGATCTTAATATCGCGCAGGTATTTTTCCACGTGACATTGCTTTGCATAGCCCATGGCACCCATGAGTCGCATAGCCAGGTTGGGAACCATCTCGGCTACCTGGCCGCAAAAGTATTTTGCACCGCTGGCGCGTGCTACCATGTCCACCGAGTCTTTGCTGCCATATTTCTGTTCAGGATCGTCTGCCATCTGGGCGACATTCAGATAATAGCTTCTACCAGCCTCAATATTGATAGCCATATCGGCAATCATACAGGCCTGCAATCCATGGTCCCGGACCTTCTTACCTGCGTAATATCTGTTGCCGGTGTAGTCTATGACAATCTCCAAGCAAGCCTGAGCTACTCCTATGCAAAACGCAGCGCTGCCAAAGCGGCCTAAACTTACAATCTCTTGGAAGGCAAGCCAGTCCTCACCAGGAACCTCAGAGGCGCGCCATCTCTTGGGAACCCTGACGTTATCATACCAAATCTCGGTATTTACATCTGTGTATCTCATCCCCATCTTTTCCTCAGGCGGACCGAAGGTGAGGCCTGGTGTACCTTTGGGAACGTAGATTATGGCCACACCATCTGTTCCCTTGGAGGGGTCTGTGCTGCAGACTGTGACGTAATATTCAGCAACGCCGCTGCCGCTTGGCCAAATATGATGCCCGTTTATGACGTAGTCGTCCCCGTCTTCCTTTGCTATGGTCCTTATGGCGCGGCCTCTTGCATCATAACTTTCAACGTTGCAATCTCCATAGGGCACCGTGAAAACCACGCAGGCAGTTATAGCCTTGTCCCCAAGCATGGGATAGAGCACTTCTTTGAATATTATCTCGTTGTCAGCATGAATTGCTGCAGTAGGCCCCCAGCCGGCGGTTATCGCTAAATCGGTAGCTATTCCTGCGTCCCCTCTTGCCATTTCCTCGCAAGTGGGCCCCATTGTGACCCACGACCACAATCCTAATCCGCCATACTTTGCGGGGATAAAGCTTTGCTGGATGCCAAGGTCTATGGCGATGCCTTGCTTAATCTTGTCGATATAGACGTGGTCCTTATCCTCGTCTAGTTGACGACGAACGGGAAACACTTCCCTCTCCACATAATCGCTGACTACACCCCAGAAAACTCTGTCCATCTCTGTGCCAAATTCTCCGTATTTGCTGCCTATCATGACAGGTCTCCCCTATGTGAGCATTCCCTGCTCTTTCATCTTGTTGATTTCCTCCTCTCTCAAGGCCCTCTTGAATATCTTCTCTGCCACAGTCAGGGGCAGCTCATCCCTGAACTCAACATATTTAGGAACAGCTACGGCAGGAAGCTTGTCTTTACAATAGGCGATAATCTCATCAGCGGTGAGCTTGCCTTTATATTCCTCCGTTGGCTTTATAAAAGCCTTTATCCTCTCGCTTCCCGGGCGTTCGGGGTCAGGGATTCCCACAACGGCAGCCATAGCCACACCTGGGTATTTGAACAAAACGTCGTCAACTTCCGTCGTGTAGACTTTGTACCCCGAGATATTTGCCATATCCTTGATACGATCTGTGAGGACAAAGTAGCCATTCTCATCCATTCTTCCGATATCGCCTGTATGAAGCCAACCGTTATCTAAGCCGCTGCCAGGCGTAGGCCAGTAGCCCTTCATCGTCTGCGGGCCACGAACCACTATTTCGCCGCTTTCACCTGCGCCAAGCTCCTCACCTGTGTCTAAGTCGACTATCTTCACCTCTGTGTCAGGAATTGGCACCCCGATACCTGGCGTCTCCTTGCGAGCAAAACCGGTGATTTTGGAAAAAGTTGACAGATTTGCATGAGTCATGGGGCCACACTCGGTTAGCCCGTAGCCTTCCGTTACCGGCATCATAATCTCCTGCTTAATAGTCTGAACAATCGCCTCTGGAAGTGGAGCCGCAGCTGACATGAACAGAACTGGCAACCTCCCCACCTTTCTCCCGGCTATCCTCATAAGGTGAGTGGGAACAACATAGATTATCATGGGGCGATTTTCTTTCATAAGTCTAATGATCTGATCGATG
>CAYVES010000107.1:0-8293 GCA_964449845.1 uncultured Dehalococcoidia bacterium | reverse complement strand
AATAAGAACGCTATTCCCTTCGACGACCGTCCCCCTCAGATAGCCAGCGGCATCAGATTGGGCACCCCGGCTGTTACAGCTAGAGGGTTCGGGGTCAAGGAAATGGAGCAGGTCGCCCGCCTCGTCGTCAGAGTGCTCTCTAACCCTGGCAATCAGAGCGTATATGATGAGGTTCGACACCAAGCTAATGAAATGTGCAGGAAGTTTCCAGTGCCTGGGCTCACTGAGTAGCAACTACTTGCTGTTAGCGATTCCCACGTGATATAATTAGGCAATCTTGGCTGAGACTAGGGTAGGCCTTAACAAAAAGGGGTGAGTATTTGCGCGATTATGAGCTGATTGTGATCATTAGCCCCGACGTCGGCGAGGAAGATATCCCCGGCACTATAGATAAGGTGAGCGACTTCATCACATCCAGAGGCGGGACCGTTACCGAGGTTGATCATTGGGGCAGACGAAAGCTTGCCTATCCCATTGATCGTTTCAGTGAGGGGCACTATGTACTAAGTCGGTTCAAGTTCGAACCCGGAATGGCCGCGGAACTCGAAGCCAACTTGAAGATCTCAGAGAACATCCTGCGTCACTTGTTAGTTAGATTAGGGGATTAGGAGCCAGGGGAAAGGAGTTGGCAAAATGGTGGGGTTGAACAAAGTAATAATCATAGGAAATGTGGGAACCGATCCTGAGATGCGTTTCACCCCCAACGGTAATCCAGTGACTTCGTTTCGCTTAGCCACCAGCCGAACCTACACTACCCCCGAGGGCGAGCGCAAGCAAGATACTGAGTGGTTTGATGTTGTCACCTGGAACAGGCTGGCTGAGAACTGCAATCAGTTCTTAACTAAAGGGCAGAGGGCCTATGTCGAGGGCAGACTGAGAACCCGCTCCTGGGAGGGACAGGACGGGCAAAGGCACTGGCGTACTGAAATAATCGCCAATAGAGTGCTCTTCCTCGATAGACGTCCAGTGGGCACCTTACCTGAAACACCTGAAACCGGGATTGATACGGGAACTGAAGAAGATCTCGAACCAGGGGACATCCCATTTTAACACCTAAGCTTGACAGGGAGTTTTGACGAAATGCAAAGACGCGGTAAACCAGGTCCCAAGCGGAGAGAACCGGGGAAGGGTAGATATATCCCCAGGAAAAAGGTTTGCTCCTTTTGTGTGAACAAGGTTCAGACTATTGACTACAAGGACATCGCTTTGCTGCGCCGCTATATTTCAGATCGGGGGAGAATCGAGCCTCGACGCAAGACGGGCGTCTGCGCAAGACACCAGCGCCCCTTGAGTATTGCCCTCAAACGGGCGCGTCATATCGCCCTTTTGCCCTACACCCCAGAGCACGTTCGCCAGAGCGGAGGACCCAGGCCCAAGGAGCCTGGCCCCAAAGAGCAATCCGACTGACCGCAGCACAGCAAAATGTACTTTGTTCCTCCAGCGGGGATCACGTATTGAGCAGGAAACTGAAGCCCCAACCCAAAGTTACTGTTGCTAAGAAACAGCCTCCGAGATGGCAACGTGAGAGAAACATATCGCTTCTGATACGGATAATCATCCCCCTGATCATTGTTTCAGCACTGGGGCTGGTTGGCTACTGGGGCTACGACACCTATGTGACTCCATGGCAACAGACTGTAGCCAAGGTAAATGACACCACCATAGATATGAGGTACTACGTCAAAATGCTTCGGTTTTACTCTTGGACTTCAGGGGCGACTGTCGATGAGATTTCATTCCCGTATCAGGTATTGCGCGTAATTGAGGACAACGAGGTGATACGGCAAGAAGCATCAATGATGGATATCAAGGTCACTTCTGAGGAGATCACCGAAACAATCGAGAATGATCTCCTCACAGGTCAGGGGAACGCGACCCTGTCACAATCAGACTTGGATAAGCTATATGATCAGCGCCTGGACCGAGCGCGACTGTCTGATCAGGAATACCGGCGGATCGTCGAGACCAGCCTGCTTGGTCAGAAGCTCAGGGAATATCTGAAGCAGCAAGAAGTGCCTGAAGAAGCCGAACACGTTCATCTGCACTTCATCCCTCTCGACAGTGAGGAAAAAGCATTCGAGGTGTCAGACCGATTAAAGAATGGCGAGGATTTCGCTGCCCTGGCTGAGGAATTTTCGACAGTTGATGAAATAAAGGAAGCTAAGGGAGACATCGGGTGGGTACCCAGGGGCGTGTACCCTGAGCTTGATGAGGTTGCCTTCGGACTCGGGGCGGGCAACGTTAGCGAGCCCATTCAAGCCTATCAAGGCTATTACATAGTCAAAGTCTCGGAACCAGCCGAAAGCAGACCCGTGGAGGACGAGTACCGGGACATCTTCGCCGACCTCGAATTTGAAAAGTGGCTCCAAGAACGAAGAGAAGCCAGTATAATTGAAGAATATCTCGATCAAGATAAAATAAACTGGGCTGTTGACCATATCTAGATAGCAAGAGCGCGGGTGAGCAGTGAGCAAGAAAGAGAGCATTAACATCGGCCTCATGGGACTAGGCGTTGTCGGCAGTGGAGTGGCCGATATCCTGATCGCCAAAGCAGATGCAATAGCCCAGCAAGCTGGTTGTCCGCTGATACTAAAAAGGGCTTCGGACTGTGATATCTCCAAGAAGAGGTCGTCCAAGATTCCCGCTCGGATATTCACTACCGACCCCAATCAGGTCCTGACCGATCCCGGGATAGATATCGTCATCGAGCTAATAGGCGGCGAGACCGACGCCTTTGAGTACATAAAGGAAGCGCTCACAAGGGGCAAACACGTCGTCACCGCCAATAAGGACGTGATAGCCAAGCATGGGCCTGAGCTACTAGCTTTAGCTGCCAGGCATAAGGTGGATATCCGCCACGAGGCCAGTGTCGGTGGGGGCATACCGATAATAGGCCCATTCAAGCAGGACCTACTGGCAAACAAGATATCGGCTATCCATGCCATAATCAACGGCACTACCAACTACATCATCACCAGAATGGCAAATGATGGGCTGGACTTCGCAACTGCCCTGAGACAAGCTCAAGAGCTGGGTTATGCCGAGGCCGATCCCACCAAAGACATCGAAGGGCTTGATGCCGCCTACAAGCTCGCTATCCTTGCTACCCTGGCCTTCCGCACCGAGATTCGGCCTGAGGACATCTACCGTGAGGGTATTTCCCGTCTCGCCCCTCGTGACTTTCGTTACGCCAGCGAATTGGGATATGCCATAAAACTGCTTGCCATCGCCAAGGAGGAGAACCATTCCATACAGGTAAGGGTTCACCCTGTGTTCATTCCCCAGGATCTTCTCCTGGCAAAGGTCGACGGCGTCTTCAATGCAATACAGGTGGAAGGTGATTTGACGGGAAGGGTGATCTTCTACGGACGTGGTGCCGGCTCCTTGCCCGCCGCAAGCGCTGTCATTGCTGACGTCATACAACTGGCACAGAACATAAGGCTTGGGCTGCAGCCCAAGCCGCAACCACAATTCTCCCAAACCAAAGAGATCACACCCATCTCCCAGATTGTGACCCGCTACTACATGCGCATGACCACTGCTGATCGCCCTGGAGTGCTAGCTCAGATCTCCAAAATCCTGGGCGATAACCTCATCAGCATCTCATCGGTGATTCAGAAGGAGACCGATGTCGCGTCCCAGAAGGCAGAGATCGTGCTCATGACCTATCCAGCCCAGGAGTCTGCAGTCCAAGAGGCCCTGCACGAGATAGAAAAGCTAGACATAGTCCAAGAGATCGGCAATCTAATCAGGGTTGAAGATTAGGGATTTACCTGGAGTTAGATATGTCGGCAGTGCCGATACAGCCAAGTTATATGAGCAAGCGCTTTTAAAAAGGGTATGGAGGTTAGGAGATGACGAGAAAAGTCCTAAGAAATAAGCCCCTTGTAGAGGCTATATTTGAATTACGGTGGGACCTTCAGGAACCCACGCCTGGTATGAAAATAGACCCCCACTACAAATTACTCATCGGTAGATTATATGACAAACTCAACGATGAGTATCCTTTTCATGAGCAATTACCTGTAGCCGCTATGCCAGATGAAATTGCAGGCTATGTAGTGCAGCACCGGTTTAGAAAAGATAAAGACAAATGGCCTCTTGTTCAAATAGGACCTGGAATTATTACCGTTAACGATACTGAAGGATATGTATGGGAAGACTTTGAAAAAAGAATCATTCAAGCTGTCAATATCCTTTTTGAAGTGTATCCTGAATCGAAAAACAATTTGAAAATTGATAGATTGTTGTTACGTTATATGGACGCTATCTCTTTCGATTTTGAAAAGGATGACATATTCACTTTTTTGAAAGAACAAGTGAAGACGAAGATAAACTTATATCAGAAACTATTTGAAGATACAAGAGTTAAAAAACCCCCTTTAGATCTCGACTTGAGGTTCGCTTTCGCCTCTACAGAACCTAAGGGAGCAATCCGTCTAAGATTTGTCCGAGGTAAAAAGAAAGAATCCGACGTCTTAATATGGGAAACAATGGTTGAAGCTGTTTCGGAAGATGTCCCTAAGGTTCAAAATGAAATTGCTGATTGGATACAAGAGGCGCACAATTTAACGGATGATTGGTTTTTTAAACTAATAGAAGGAGAACTGTTAAGGAGGTTTGAATAATGTTGTATGAAATAACATCCCGGGATGTAACAACCAAAGATTATCTGATTCCATATGCATTCACAGGGAGTTCAATGGGAGAAGAGACTGATATAAGTGAAATATTGGAGAGGCTTCTCTTTGCTTTAATAAGACAGGAATTGTTTAGGCAACCTTTTTTCTATCGAAGCCTGCTACCATCATTTGAAATTGATTTATCTTCAGTACATCCACATTTTGAGCCGATAACTGGGACTTCTTTAATCGAAGAATTTTATGAAGAGATTCTACCTGAAGAAACGTTGGAATATGACATAATTGTTCGGATGCCACCAAGAAAGAGGTACACCATAGAGTTAGAAGTGAAGAATATCAAAAAAGCAGAGCCGAGAATTGTTGAACCAGAATGGATCTAAATTCAATATTCAAAAAGGTGCAGACGCATGGAAAAATATCCATGGTATGCAATTGTAAATGGCAAAGAGCCACTTCTACAGGGGGATTTTATTAATTCATGCCCAGTAGTAATTCCACCTGCGACAATAGAATCTGCGAAAGTACCTGCAGAGGTTATCGAGTATGACGTTGCTATTTTGAGCCAATCTTGTGACCTCGAGCAAAGGAAAATAGATTTGGTGCTTGTCTGTCCTGTTTGGTCTTTGAGTGAATTTGAAAATAGAAGCACTTTTTTCAAAGGGAAAAGCGGTAAAGAAGCATTGAGACTGGGTAATGTCCCTGGGTATCATCTATTAAACAAATGTGAAATCAATGGATTTGAGAGAGACTATCTAGTAGTCGATTTTCGTTCTGTGTATAGTGTCCCTTTTGATTTTATCCTTGCGTTAGCTAGAAAAAGGGAGAGAGGATTGCGCTTATTGCCTCCATATAGAGAACATTTATCCCAAGCTTTTGCGAGATTCTTTATGAGAGTTGGTTTACCTGTTGATATACCTCCATTCAGGTAAAGGGGAAATAGAGGCGCCGCTTCATATAATACAGCATATGCGCTTTGGCTTCAGCTCTCCCTTCGGGACATTGCTCCCTTCGGTTGCAACGTGGCATATGCTGGAAGTGTTAGGCTTAGATCGGTTGCGACGCGATAAGAGTCAAAAATGAAACAGGGAGTTTTAGAAAGATACCACGACTTCCTCCCCACAACCCCACAGACCCCGATTCTCACCATCGGCGAGGGCGATACCCCACTGGTCAGGTCGCAGAGGCTGGAAAGAGAGATCGGCTGCGGTGAGCTCTATTTTAAGTTGGAGGGATGCAACCCGACCGGCTCCTTCAAAGATCGTGGAATGGTGGTCGCCGTAGCCAAGGCCGTAGAGGCTCACAATAGCGCCATCATCTGCGCATCTACCGGAAATACCAGCGCCTCGGCAGCAGCTTATGGTGCCGTCTGTGGGCTCACCACATTCG
This sequence comes from uncultured Dehalococcoidia bacterium, assembly GCA_964449845.1. Lineage (GTDB taxonomy): Bacteria > Chloroflexota > Dehalococcoidia > SZUA-161 > SZUA-161 > SOKG01. The sequence continues at coordinate 2,264 of CAYVES010000107.1, read as the reverse complement.
TCATCGTCCCAAAAGGGAACATCGCCCTGGGTAAGCTGGCACAGGCGCTGATATATGACGCCAACATTCTCGCCATAGATGCCAATTTCGATAAGGCACTTGAGTTGGTGCGCATCCTGGCTCAAAAGCACCCCATAGCTCTGGTCAATTCCCTGAATCCCCACCGCATCGAGGGGCAAAAGACCGCGGCCTTTGAGATCGTCGACGCTTTGGGCGATGCCCCGGATTACCTTTTCATCCCGGTGGGAAATGCCGGCAACATCACCGCCTACTGGAAGGGGTTTGTCCACTATAAGCAAGCGGGGAGAGCGGCCAGCACCCCGAAGATGATGGGCTTTGAGGCGGAGGGATCGGCAGCTATTGTACGGGATAAGGTGATAACTGATCCCAAAACCGTGGCCTCGGCAATACGTATAGGCAATCCCGCGAGCTGGCGGGGAGCAACCGCCGCCAGAGACGAGTCTGGCGGTGAGATCGGCTGTGTCAACGATGAGGAGATCCTGGATGCCTACAAACTGCTCGCCGCAAAAGAAGGCGTCTTTGGTGAGCCAGCATCGGCTGCCTCACTCGCTGGGCTTATCAAGCTGGCAAAAAGTGGCTACGATTTCTCCGCTAAGAAGGTGGTCTGCGTCATCACGGGGACGGGACTGAAAGACCCGGATACCGCCATCCAGAGCGCCAAGCCCCTCGCTGAACTGCCAGCCGATCTCGAGACTTTGGAGAAAGCAATACTCCACAGGTAGTAGAGATATGGTGTCCTGCAAAAACCTTCGCATGAATCCCTCTCCCTCAACCTCCGTCCCGCCAGGCTTCGCCCTCGCGCTCAGCCGGAAGGGCGAGGGACAATTGTCAGGAATTCTCTGACCAACCATTAATCTCGAGAAGGAGAAGCGCTGTGATAGACAAGCCTAAGATCGAGCAAGCGGTAGCTTCCATCATCGAGGCCATCGGTGAAGACCCCAAGCGTGAGGGCCTGGTCGGCACGCCAAGACGGATTGCCGAGATGTACGATGAGGTCTTTGCCGGCATTTACCACGATCCAAAAGAGGAGCTACAAGTAGGATTCGAAGAGGAGCACCATGAGATGGTGATCTTCAAGGACATCCCCTTCTATTCAATGTGTGAGCATCATTTTCTTCCATTCTACGGTTTAGTGCATATAGGCTATATCCCGAGCGGTCGGGTTGTGGGCGCCAGCAAGATGGGGAGAGTGGTTGAGGTATTAGCCAAACGACCACAACTCCAGGAACGGCTAACCACTCAGATCGCTGATACCATAGTCGAGGTTCTGCAACCTCAAGGTGTTGCCGTAGTGATTCAAGCTGAGCATCTATGTATGACTATGCGAGGTGTGAAAAAACCAGGCAGCAATATCGTAACCTCTGCTACCAGGGGCCTCTTCAGGCGAAGTCCTCTCACTCGCTCCGAGTTCCTCTCTTTGGTACAGGGTAAGTAGCCGTCCCCAAAAACAGCGATTGGAAACCAAGTTCGTGTTGCCACATTCCTATGTCATTGCGAGGACCCCGATTCATCGGGGGACGAAGCAATCTTGAATGCATCTATGGTGAGATTGCTTCGCTTCGCTCGCAATGACACCCATCCCCCCTATTTTAGAAGGTAATCGCTGTTTTGGGGCCGTCCCTTAGCGTTGTCCACTACATAAGAATCTGATAGAATGTAGGCCAACGTATGGAGATAGTGGCATACCATGATATCAGTTTCCAGGCTACTCTGCGGTGCTGTTGCTCCCGGTGACCTGCTTCGCTATGGAGGCGAGAGAGGCTATCCTGAAAATCCTGTCGAACAGCGCCCTATAGTAGTGTGGAACTGCACTAGGCGCTGTAATCTCCACTGCGTCCACTGCTACGCCAACTCAGACGGTAGCCCCGCCATCGGTGAGCTAAGCACCCAGGAAGCGAAATCCTTCATACAGGACTTATCCGATTTCGGGACCCCGGTTCTCCTTTTCTCCGGTGGCGAACCGCTTCTGAGAGATGATATCTTCGAGCTAGCTATCTTCGCCAGGGAGCTGGGTATCAGATCGGTGCTCTCAACCAACGGAACGCTGATCACAGAGAAGACAGCGCAGAAGATCAGCGAAGTGGGCTTCGGTGAAGTGGGGATCAGCCTGGATGGCATCGGCGCCAATAACGACAGGTTTCGAGGACTCAAGGGTGCTTATGACGCTGCTCTTCAAGGGATTCGAAGTTGTGTTGCGCTGGGCCAGAGAGTATCCCTCAGATTCACCATTACCCGCTCCAATT
>CAYVES010000106.1:5969-8313 GCA_964449845.1 uncultured Dehalococcoidia bacterium | reverse complement strand
TAACTGACGCCGCAAAGCTGATGGTGATTTCCTCGCCAGCTTTGTTGATGGCACCGATATCTACATGGTCGGCACTGCCTTTCTCCATAACCTCTTTCAAGACTTCCCTGGCTCTCTCTCTATCTCCTGGTCCAAGGTATGTTGGCAGATCAAGAGCCGAAGTTCCAACCATCTCATTTGCCTTGTAGCCCAGCAGTTTTTCGAAGGCTTTGTTGACATAGACGACTTCACCATCCAAATCAACCAGCATGAGGCTATCAGGCATTTCTTCAATGGCTGCGCATGTCACATGTCCACGCTTCATGAGCGCTTGCGGCTCCTCTTTGAGCCGTTTCTCCGCTTTCTCACCGGATTTCTTTACTAATTCCCTAACCATGATACCGCTTAACTCCTTGCCCAGAGCCACTTGGCGAAGACTGGTTGCAAAATGCGAAGCCCCAGGTAGTGCGAATCATATCAAAAAGACCGAAGCAACGCAACAAATTGGTGCAGGCTCTCTCGCGCCAAAACCGATAATCCGACTTTGTTTACTACGACGAGGCAAGTACGGCAATTGACCAATGTCGCCCAGACAAGTAGTATCAGCCTTGCAGTGAGTGACCGGCGGTCGAACCATTGACCACGTGAGGTTCCGTCTCATACAACCCCAAGAGGGTGCAATCCGCCCAGAGCTCGTGGGCTAGTCCGTAACCTCAGCCCAGAAGTCACGCCACAACTCTAGCTGTCCTTCGGCATCCGCTCTCGGCTCCAGGGCTGCACCTTTGGGGCATATAGGAATGAAATCACAGCCCCCGCACCACGGCCCCGGCCTGGGACGGAACCGCTTCTCCCGTATCACTTCTCCGGCAGTCGCCAGCAGTTCCCACTGGACCCGTCTCAGGTCGTCCTCGCCAATGTCTGCGCTTTCTGTTACGCCTGTGCTGAGATAATGATAGGAGAGCCTGCGAACAGGATAACGAGACTGGCGAGAAAGGAGTAGAGCATACTCCCGAAGCTGCGTCCAGTCGGTTTCATGGGGCACGTTCCCGGTCTTGTAGTCGATTATGTGCAGGCTGCTGTCAGGTTGCCTGTCAACCCGGTCCAGCCTGCCGCGGAAGACCAGGCCCGGTGTAATCTGCGTCTCCAGCGATGTCTCCACCATGTACGGCGTCACGCTCACATCCTGATTCGATGCGAACGCCCTGACCTGCGCCAGCGCCTTCTCAGCCCATCTCCTTTCGTCCTCTTTACCCCTGAACCCGACGCAGTAGCGCCGCCAGTTCCTTCGCAGCATTCCCTCAATCGTCTCAACCGTTCTCAGCTCTACGGGTACAAGCGACAGGAAGTCCCTCAGCGTATCATGGACGTGATTAGCCATAGTGAAGTATGGTCTCGGCTTCCTATATTGGTCGCCAAGCTTATCGATATAAACGAACCTGTAGAGCTGCCGACACTTCTGAAATATGGCTTTGCTGTTGGGCGAAAGCCTGAGACGAAGCAGCTTGGGCTTGTGCCGCAGCGGCACCGGGACCTCTATGAATGTTGGCGTTCCCTGCTTTTCAGCACGCTTGCCTGCCACAGTTGCTCCTTCAGTCTACCATGAACCCGATCTGGCGAGCGTTAGTAACCGCTTTGTCCTGATGGCAATTGTTGAACAGGACATGAAGCTGCTTGGTCCTGCCAGCAAGCTCTTTGATCCTGGGAACCCACTCCTGTAGCTCCTTCTCGTCGTAAAGGTAGTTAAATCGTTCTGCCACGCTGACGCCTTTCATCTCCCACATGGCAGCATTCCTGCCGTGGAAGCGGATGACGCCAACATCCGAGGTAGCCTCTGCCACAGGGGGAACGGAGGACTTGAATCCCTGAGGTTCATCAACGCATACGAAGGGCAGATCATTCTCGCGCAGAAAGTCTATAGTCCGCTGCTGGTTCTTCTCGTTCAACCACGAGTTGTGGCGAAACTCGACCGCAATCCTGTACTGTGGAAGTTTCTCCTTGCAGGAGAGGATATAGTCGCGCTGCCCGTTGCCAGGATAGAACCACGGCGGGAATTGGAAGAGCACGACGCCAAGCTTCATTGCGCTGTCCAGAGGAAGCAATGCGCTTTCGAATCGGTGCCACATCTCGTTTACCAGTTCCGAGGATATGTCTCGCTGATACAGGTTCGCTTTCTGCCTGGCCTCAGCGGGCAGTGCCTCTCTAACGTCCTTGGGCAGGGCCTTCACCGGTGTCGGATGCTGGGTGAACAGCCTGAATGCTTTGACATCGAAGACAAAGTTGTCGCCGGTCCGCTCTACCCAGAGCCTGGCAGTATTTTGTGCTGGCATAGAGTAGTAGGTGCTGTCCGCCTCGACAATCCTGAACT
>CAYVES010000106.1:0-5869 GCA_964449845.1 uncultured Dehalococcoidia bacterium | reverse complement strand
GAACAGATGTCTAAGCCACTGGATGGGATACGGGTGCTTGACTGGACAGCGTGGCAGCAGGGGCCGGTCGCCACGGCGCTGCTGGCAGACATGGGTGCTGAGGTTATCAAGATAGAGCCACCTGAAGGCGAGCCTGGCCGAGGACTGCTCAGGATGTACGGAGCAGAGTTGCCGCTTGATTTCTACTATCAGAACCAGAACCGGGGCAAGAGGGGCATCGTGCTCAATCTGGCGACGGAGAAGGCGAAAGAGGTCCTGTACAAGCTGGTGGAGAAATCGGATGTTTTCGTGACCAACTATCGCGAGAGCGCTGCCAAGAGACTGAAGTTGGATTACGCTACTCTGAAGAAATACAACCCCAAGCTTATCTATGCCCTCAGCTCTAGCTTTGGGCCCAAGGGCCCGGATGCGGATAAGATGTCCGCCGACTTCGCTGGGCAGGCGAGGGGAGGCATATGGAGCATCACTCAATCGGAAGACCTGGTGCCAACGCCTATCGGCGCTGGCTTCGCCGACGAGGTCGGTGGCCTCCTGACAGCCTACGGGGTGCTACTAGCTCTCTTCGTCCGTGAGCGGTTCGGGATCGGCCAGAGAGTCGATGCTTCACTGCTGGGCGGCCAGATCGAAATGGGACGTCTTCAGTTTCAAATGTACTTCATGATGGGTATAGTTCCGCCAGGATCGGTTATGAAGGCTGCTAGAAACCCACTTTACTATGTCTATCAAGACTGCGATGGCAAATGGTTCGCCATCGCTGCGCTGCAGGCAGACAGGTTCTGGCCCCAATTCTGCAAGGTGTTTGGAATCGAGGAGCTGGAGAAAGACCCCAGGTTTGAGAACCAAGTAGTGAGAGGGGAGCACTTCGATGAACTCAAGCCCAGGTTACTGGAGATCATTCGCACTAAACGCAGAGACGAATGGTTAAAGCTGCTCGAAGAGGCTGGGGTCCCTGCGGCGCCAGTGAACGATTTTGCCGACTTGGAAGTTGACCCCCAGGTGATAGCCAATGAGTACGTTGTGGAAATAGAAGATCCCATTCACGGAAAGGTCAAAGTGCCGGGGGTCCCGGTGCAGTTGAGCGAGACGCCAGGGAAGGTAGAGCGCCTCGCCCCAGAGTTGGGTCAGCATACTGAAGAAGTGCTGATGGAGCATTGTGGCTATACGTGGGACGACCTGGCCAAGCTGAGGGAGGAGGGGGTCTATTAGAGTTGCGGCGGGGATATAGGGGGCCTCTTCTGAACGGATGTCTTCTACAGGGCGGAAGGTCTAGGCGTTGTCCGGCTGGGCACAGCGTTACAACTGATACTTATTTCGGGTCTCCCTCGCCTTCGCGCTTTCCGGGCCATATCAGTTCTATCATTACGCCATGCACAGATTTGGGGTGGATAAAAATATACGAAGGCCCTGAAGGGCCCAGCGATATAGGCTCTTCGGGGACAAGCCTTATCCCCTTATGTCTCAGCCTGCTAACCATCTCATCCATGTCCCTGACTCTGAAAGCGATGTGGTGTATACCTTCGCCTCTGTCTCGGATAAACTTCGCGATCACAGCATCTGGAGTCATTGAAGACACTACGTGAAACATCGTATTGCCTATATGGGCGCACCTTACCGACATACTATCTGCTGGCACCGTCCAACTATCCTTGAACTCGAGACCAAACAGATCCTCAAACAAGGCGACAACCTCGTCCTGATTCTCAACTGCCAGCACCACTTCTTCTACGTTTTCTATCATTCCAGCCATTGCTAGCCTCCTTCCGCTCGTGAATTCGTACTTACGCACTAGTTGGCATCAAAAGCCTCGCGTAATAGCTTTGAGATAGGTACACCGCCGCTAGCGGATTATGTCCTGTCACTCTGTCCTTCACTGCCAGCACAGTCATTGGTCCTTTGCAATATCTTATGAACAGCGTATCATGCCCCACGCACAAGCCCATGAGTATGACGAAATCAACCTCTTCCGAGTTCAAGATCTCCGCTTGGGTTATAGGGCTGCACATCGATTCGTAGCGGCTTGGACCAGGGATCTTCTCCTCCGGCCTGATTCCGATTGTCTCCTTGGCAATAGCTCCTGCCTTGCAACAGACCGATACCACCTCGAAGCCCTTTCCTTCAAGAATACCGGTGATCATCCGTGCTTCATTGGCTACGCCCACGCAGAAGGCGAGTCCCAGCCTCTTGAAGCCATTCTTGTGAGCAAATTGTATAGTCTCCTCCATGCGAGGTATTTTGGTCCTGAAGCCATCGGGGGTCTGCTCATAGCACTCGAATTCTTGCACCGAGGCCAGGCGAGCGAACTCCCTTATGTCCTGCCGGTCGTACTCACGCATAGACTTCTCTATGAGGTCTTGTTTTGACTTGCTCGGGCAAAAGCGTGGTGCTTCGTCAAAGCTTGGCTTCTCGTCTGCCGCAATGTTTGGATAACACAGCATCCTTGGGCACTTGGCGCACTGTGGTCTATTATTCACCTATCTCCTCCTGCTATATGCTGGCAAGTGGTTCCTACCTTCTCTACTTGCTTTCTCTCTACAGGGACTCTCGTACAATCTCACAAATGTCTTTGACGACCAGTTTTCCTTCTAGTTCTTCCGATTTTATGGCATCACCAAGCATCGTCATGCAAATCGGGCATGCTACCGCCAAAACGTCAGCGCCGGTTTCACAAGCTTCCCTGACTCTAGTCCTTGCTGGGCTGTCTTCTCCACCACCGAAGGAATCTGTGTAGAAATTTCCACTTCCGCCACCACAGCAGAAAGCATTGTGTCGATTTCTCCCCATTTCCACCAGTTCAATTCCGGGTATTGCGTTCAGGATGTCCCTGGGCGCCTCGTATTCACTGTTATGCCTGCCCAGGAAGCACGGATCATGATAAGTAAGCTTGGCGTTGAACCCCTTAGAGAGATTCAACTTCCCCTCTCTGATGAGATCGCGAAGAATCTGCGTATAATGGAATACCTCGAACGAATTCGTGTAATACTTCTTAAAAGCGTTGTATGAGTGCGGCGAAAGGGTTATGATCTTTCCTACTCCCAAATCGGTGAAGGTCTCCCTATTTTCATTGGCCAACATATTAAAAATGCGCTTTTCTCCGAGCATGTTGACCTCGTTGCCGTCGCACTTCTCGTCAGGTCCCAGTATTCCAAATGAGACGCCGGCCTTAAGCAGCGTGTCTCCCAGCGCCCTGGCCACCTCTTGCCCTCTGGCATCATATGATGCCATGCACCCCACATAGTAAAGGTAGTCGTGCCCTTGATACTGCGCTACTCCTGTACCCTCAGCCCATTTCCCTCTATGACCCGGCGGCTCCCTAAACGGGTTACCTGTGGCCTCGACATTCCTGAAAAAACGCGCCACGCCTGGCAGCACGAGGCCATTTTCGACCATCTCTTCTCTAGCTGAGCGTATTATGTTGACGACATCATCACTGAACCGAAACTTGCAGTGCTCAACACAGTTATTGCACGTTGTGCAGGAATATAGTATCTTCGCCAGCGAATCGGTCCAAGCGATATCCTTCACCATCCACGCTCTCGTGAGCCACAGCATCCCACCGGGGGCATACGTCTCCAAACGAAACCTGCTGTAGGAAGGACAGTTGTACTGCGAATAGTCATCTGTGAGTCTACAGTACCCGCATCTGAAGCACCTATGGACAATGTCCTGATACACTTCGAGAGCCATTTATTCACCCCAGTTGCCTGGATTCATGATGCCGATTGGATCCAAAGCTTTCTTGATCATTCCTATCAGTTCAAGAGTATGGTGATCCATTTTCTCCATCATCAGTTTCTGTGCTGATACCTCCGGTCGCCACACCATACCGCCCAACTCTAGAGTCAGCCTATCCGACTCGTCTATCGCTTTTCTCGTCCTTTCAACGTCCTCCTTATCCGCCCGATTGAAGGAGTAATCAAAGGCGAACATAACGCTTTGGTCACGGAGGACCTGGATAGCATGTGAGTAAATCATTCCGTATTTGTGGGCTATTTCTATGCCTCTCGTCCAGGCCTCGGGAACCTTTTCTACATGCAATATCGCCCCGGTGTATTCAAAACCTCCGCCTTTCTTGAAATCGGCTGCGGTTGCTGCAAAAGGAGGCACATCCAGGATTCTCCTCCTCAGCGCTGGCGGTATTTCCTCTACGAATTCAACCTCTTCGTATTGCTCGAAAACCTTCCTGTAAGCATGCTTCTTGAGTTCTAGCTCGTCTTCGGATTGCGCGGATACAATCACCACGAAGAATACATGGTCCATCCAGTCCGGCTTTCCTTGTCCCCAGAGGAAGAAGTTTTCCAAGAGGTCAAGCTGGGTTACCTCAAATACGACTTCTGGAATCAAATCCACGTTATCCGTGAAAAAAGCCAGCGCATCTCTATGCCGCGGCTTGGGAAAGAGCCGAATCGACATCTTTGTTACAATGCCGGTGGTGCCAAGCCATCCAATAAACAGCCCCACCAGGTCGGGAAGGGGTCCCCTGGTAAACCAGTAAGGGCTAACTGAGCATGAACCTACCTTCGATACCTCGCCGCTGGGCAGAACCACTTCTATCCCGCTGATCATTTCCGAGTTAATGCCCTGTCTCGAGGTTATGTGGCCGTGCCCTAAAATAAGGGCATTTCCAACGATTGTGACCGTGGGAGGCGCTTCCGGCGTGCAGTGTTGGAGCCGTGGATGGTGTTTCTCAAGATAGCCTTTCAAAGCACCCTGGGAAACACCTGCTTCCACTACTGCGTATCTTCCCTTCTCGTTCACTTCGATGATCTTATCCATTCTTTTCATATCCAGAAGGATTCCGCCCTTTACAGGTACCGCCAAAGCAGATGTGGTGAAGCCACCCCCCATCGGAGTGATTGGGATACTCTCCTCGCTGGCCAGCTTGACTATTCTTTGCACCTCCTCCACTGTTTTCGGCATAACCACGTAATCCACCTTGCGCGGCTGCTGCGCGCCGGAGTCCCGCGAATAAATATAGAGCTCCTCTTGACGATTTGACGCGAAGTCCGCTCCAACGATGTCTGTCAGACGCGCGAATGTATCCATACAACTACCTCAGCTCTTCAATCTTCCGTCCAAGCGCGGTGTTGCGGCAACACACTGCCGCTAAGCCGGAGGCTTTGGCAAGGTGTGCACTTGCTCCGTTTCCCCCCACTTGCCGAAGGAGATGCGATGGAGAAAGCGGTCCAAGGAGTTGCCCGAAAGGTTGCCAAACCGGTTCATATAGAGTATTAGAGTTATCGCTCTGGCCTTCTCAGGGCCGTAGGCTTCCTCCAGCCTCCTTGTAGCTTCGGGGTCTGGTTTGGCGTCGGAATCAGCCCAGTGCTGTGCATAGAGCAGGGCTATGGCCTCATCTTCGGGACAGTTGTCCACGCTGCCCGCGAGAAGCCCGGCGATCTCCTCTTGATCAATCCCGCTCTTCAGGGCTTCTCCGGTGTGAAGCCAGGAGCAATAGCGGCAGCCGTATACTGCGGTAACAGCGAGCATCAGCCTCTCCCTAAAAGGGTGGGACACGAGGCCGGCCGCCATTACCCTGATCATCGTTGGCATGTTTCTTGTTATGAACCACATATCAGCGAAAAACCCCCAGCGGCGGCCCAATAGTTCGCTGACCGCGAGCACCATCGTTCCCATCATAATTCTTGTCAGCGCTGCGATGTTTCGTGGCAAGAACCCGATACCATCAGCAAACTCCTGCCACCTTCCCTGCACCGTCGTTACGTCTTCAGTTCTCATAGCTACCTCCCCCATGTCTGCAGTAGACCGCCAGCTCCATACTATTCATCCAGCCCAAGCCTGGTGAGATGAGCCTCGGCTAAACGCCGTGGGCAGAGTTGTCCAATGACTACAGTGACAATAGATGTGCCGCAAG
>CAYVES010000105.1:0-8585 GCA_964449845.1 uncultured Dehalococcoidia bacterium | reverse complement strand
TAACCTTCCAAATAGTCCAGAACCTCAAACAGATCCTTGGCCTGATAGTCGGGCAGGGGAGAGCCTGCTATTGGCGGAGAGAGGCCTTTTCGGTTGACCCACACCGTCCCCATCCCGGCCTCTTTGGCCGCAGCTATGTCGTGTTCCAGGCTATCGCCAATGGCCACGGCATCCTCGGGGCGGGAATTAGTTGACATAAGTGCATTCTTGAAATAGGTGCTGCTGCCTTTTAGTCCCAGGTGGTTGTGGTCAAAGGCGTAGTTGAAATAGCTTCTGCCGGCAGCCTTCTCCAGAGCGTCGGCTTTTTCCGAAGCATGGTCCCCGGTTGCTAGGCAGAGGATATGCTTCTGTTTTACCTTATCCAGGAAGGGCAGGCTGTCGGGGAAAAAGGAGGGGTTTTTCCAGCAGTCCTCCTGCGCTTCCTCGAGCCTTCTAGCTGTCCTGAGAGCCTCGCTTTCGTGGTAAGGCTTCTTAAGATGCTTGCAGATCAGTTTTTGGTGGAAGAAGAAATCGTCGTGCTTTTCGGGATATCGTTGGTGCACTATCTCCCTGTGCACCACCAGATAGGTCTTCATGATTTGCTCGCCGCTCAGCCCAAGTATTCCGTCGAGCCTGGCTGCATACTTGGCATCGGTGTCGTGGAGAGTGCCATCGTAATCTATGAAAAGCATCTTACTCATGTTAGGGAAAGACCCGATGGAGACGCCTTAGAGCCTCCATCTCCTCCCTGTTGCCCAGCTTGGCCTTTCGCACCGCGCGGGCCAGGATATCCACGCTCTGGTCATAAGTCTTTCGATCCACGGGGTAGGGAATCCCGTCCTTGCCTCCGTGGGCGAAGCTATAGCGGGCGGGGTCTCGGAAGCTAGGGGCAACCCCCCAGACCAGCTCGGAGATGAGGCTGAGGGCACGGACAGTCTTGGGACCCACTCCCGGCATCCCCATCAGGCTCTCGAAGCACTCCGGCTTGCGCTCATAGGTGTGTAAGAATATCTTCTCCAGGCGGTCGGGGTGGAGGTCCTGCAGGCTGAGGTAGTGGTGGGACGGTAGGTCCAGCGATTTCCATTTGTTTAGTTCTTTGACCAGGTTCTCGGGGCTCTCTTCGCTGGCAACCTGGGCCACTACAGCCCGCGCCCCCTCGCTTTCAGCGGCCACCATGTTGAGCGTGCTGCCAAACCCCTGTGAGCAGATAGCGGCGTGAGGCTCGCAGACAAAGTCCACTACGCCTTCGCCGAGCCAGTGATATCTGCGAGCGTAGCGGTTCCTCTCGTTCATTCCCTGCTGGATCACCGCCCAGTCGCCTTTGGTGGTAAATAGGAAAGTATGGTGATAGAGCTGATAGCCATCTTGAACTGCGCATGAATCCACCTTGGCCGACATCCTGCTGGCGTAGACCAGGGGCGCAGGGTCCCTGGAGATGATCTCAGAATATCGGGTGATTTGTGCCGGGGTCTGCCTCGAGGTCTTTCCCTTGCCCCCAGCTATGTAGAGGCCAAGCTCGTTTTCCATCCCCTTCGTCCCCTGCTTCAGAGCGCCGCAGACCGTGGTGGTGACGCCGCTGGAATGCCAGTCGAATCCCAGGACGCAGCCCAGGCCCTGGAACCAAAAGGGGTCCGACAGCCTCCGCAGCATCTCCTCGGGGCCGAACTCCGCCACTATGGCCATCACTATCTCCCGCGACAGCTTCGTCATTCGCTCGAACAGCCATCGGGGCGCTTTGCCGCCGTGGAGAGGAAGGTAGGCCACCCCCGTTCTCGTTGCCTGCCTCATGACTCAATTCTAAGTCAAAAGTGTGCAGACGGCAAGGCGATAATAGGTAGGGTGGGTGTAGCGCAGCGAAACCCACCGCTTACTCTACCGTTGGCATTCGAGTTGGTGGGTTATGTTGTCACTTCACCCACCCTACGCTAAATCCGTCTGTTCAGCTTTCGGGCGGAATGTATTTGAATGCTGGCATGGCAAAGGAGAGTGACATGATGGCTTGACATTTTCTGGTGTAACATTAGAATGTGGGCGAGTTTGAACTTGGGGGAGGTGTCAATGTTCTGTAGGAACTGCGGCAAAGAGCTGGTTGATAGTCCACGGATTTGCCTTGGCTGTGGGGCCAAACCCCTTGCTGGTAGTAGCTTCTGCAATAGCTGTGGCGCCCCAACAGATCCCTTGGCTGAAATATGCGTCAAATGTGGTGTCACACTCGGCAAAGCAGAGGCGAGAGACCTCTCGCGCAGCTCAAGGCTAGTCGCCACTTTGCTTTGCCTTTTTTTGGGCCAATTCGGTGTCCACCGATTCTACATGGGCAGGACTGGAAGCGCGGTTGGGATGCTTCTTTTGGCGATTCTGGGATGGAGCACCGTGTGGATATTTGGACTAGGTTTGATCTTTCTTATACCCGTGTGGGCCTGGGCCCTAATCGACTTCATCTTTGTGGTCTCGGGAGAAATGAGAGACCACGAAGGCAAGCTCATTAAGAACTGGCAAAGTAGCTGAAGCGGGTAAGAACCTAGCCCTCCGTACAGTTCATGTGGAAGTACAGAGATATACACACCCTGTACTGCACGCTCCTCCTATAGATGACCATCGGGCGCCCTGCTGGGGGACTGCCGGCGGAGAGCTAGCACGAATCTGCCGCTGGTAAATAGTCAGGAGGTGTTGTTGTGAGCGCAAGAAAGGTTCTACTTCTGGTCTTCGGGGCCGTGGTACTACTGATAGCAGCCGGTCTCATAGTCTCCGGCGGGGCTTTGCTTCTGGCGAACAGCGTCCTCACAGATAGCGAAGGGTTCTATACAACAAACACTGTCCGTCTCGATGAGGATTCCTATGCCATCGTCACCGAGCCCACCCATATAGATTTAAGGGTGGGTTTGATATGGGATTGGAGCGATCTGGCTACACTGAAGGTAGAAGCCTCGAACGACGACATCGGGAAACGCGTTTTCATAGGAGTAGCCGAAGAGTCGGATTTGGAAGCCTACCTCAGCGATGTCGAGTATGACGAGGTCATCAGCTGGCTAACTGTGGGAAGAGCAGACTATAGACATCACTGGGGGGATTCGGAACCCGCAGCACCCACGTCCGAGACATTCTGGGTAGAGTCAGCTCATGGCGCTGGAACCCAGACCCTGGAGTGGGAGGCGGAGACCGGCAGCTATTCGCTCGTGTTGATGAACGATGACGGGTCTGCTGGCGTCGATGTGAGTGTAGCACTCGGCGTGAAGGTTCCCATGGTGGCTGGGATTGGGACAGGACTCCTCATCGCGGGGCCGGTAGTGCTAATAATAGGTATCGTGATGGTTTATTTTGCAGCACGCAGGCGCCAGATACAGTGAATCACCGGCACACACGCGAAACTCATAAGAAGAAAATGCTGCGCAAGGTAGGAACGAAGTGGCAAAGCAGTTCTCTCTGAGTTAATCGCGTTTCGGATTGGTGGGTTACGTTGTCACTTCACCCGCTCTACGCTAAATTCGCCTGTTCAGGTATTGGGCAATATGGATTAGAATGTCAGCGGTAGAAGAGAATGATATAGACCTACTCTACCGTGAAGTCCAGCACTTCCGGCGGGTCCCGCTCTGGCTTCTCCTTCTCTGGCTAGCTGGCGTGGCTATATACGCTATGGTGGAGCAATTGATTCTGGGCAAACCGTTTGGAGACAATCCTGCATCGTACACCGTTTTGACTATTATCGTAGTCGTCTTCGGTTTCGGCTTTCCCATCTTCTTTTACGTGATTAACCTGACGACGGAAGTTCGTAGCGATGGCTTATATATTCGCTTCTTCCCCCGCCACCTTTCCTTTCGGAAGATTCCGCTTGAAGATTTGAAGACATATGAAGTGCGAACCTACAGGGCCCTTCGGGAGTATGGCGGCTGGGGTATCCGCTGGGGGTCGAGTGGCAAAGCTTACAATGTAAGGGGCAATCGCGGACTGCAACTGGAGCTTTCAAACGGAGAGCGGATACTAATTGGCTCCCGGAAACCAGACGAATTTGCTGAAGCGCTTGCGTTGGCAGTGAGGGCAAAAGGTGAGAGCAAGAATTGACCTCATAGCCTCATCCTAACCCTCTCCCTTTAAGGGAGAGGGGATCAAGCGGAGCGGCAGTCTGTCCGCTGCCGGGATCACCAATGTGCATAGAAGTCCGTAACAGTACCCATTGGCTGCCAACGGTAGTTCCCCAGAATACTCTCTTGTGCTTCTAGTTCCTCTCTCAGAGTCTCCAGCTCTTCATACATGCTCTGAAGTGTGGCATACTCTTCGGGGTCGCTGATAATGGTTCTGCCTCCTACAGCCTCGTGGTATGCATCGCACTTCTGCTCGTATAGCCGCGCTTTTGCCTCGTAATCTTCCCATTGTTGCATCCACTGTTCATAGAAGTCGTGGTCAAAGGCAGAGGCCCTATCCAGGGATATGAGACCGTACTCATGTCCCACAGCTACGTAAGCTACTTTGTCATAGTCCATAGCGGTGTCGTGACCCTTGAGGGTCATCCCGGATGTCACGGTGTTGAGCCCCTGTCCGGTACAATCTATATAAACCAGCCCCTGGTCTGTTGTATTAAAGGCGTTCAGTGCATGTCCGGGGCCGCCCCCGAAATCAACGCTCACGTACGCGGCTCTGATTCCGGCCGCTTCCGCGCTATCATGCAGCATAGCAGCGAAGTCGCTACACACGAATGAGTCCGGTATGTAGGGCTGTTCAT
Organism: uncultured Dehalococcoidia bacterium; assembly: GCA_964449845.1. Lineage (GTDB taxonomy): Bacteria > Chloroflexota > Dehalococcoidia > SZUA-161 > SZUA-161 > SOKG01. The sequence continues at coordinate 3,892 of CAYVES010000105.1, read as the reverse complement.
CTGTGTCATCGTTGAGAACGAACTCCCTGAGTTGCCTCCACGAAGGGTCCTTTGATTGAGCGTTCTCAAAGAGCCTTACGGGATCGCCGTGCGCATCTACAGCGTTGAGGACATCGAAGACCTGGGCATAGTAAACCGTGTCCCCCACGATGGCTACTCCCAGGCCCGTTGCCCTCGCGTCGCTCCTCAGCATCGCTTGTCTGAGATCGTCGTTCTCAAGGCAGTAGTCCACTTGCTCTCTGGCGGTGTTCTCATGGAGCTTGGGCGACCTGCCGCTGTAGGTAGCCCACCAGGAGTTGCACCGCAAATAGACGAGACCGCTGGACTGTTCCACGGTCTTCGAGAACTTGCTTGCTGAATACTGCCTTGCCAGTTCATCCAAAGCGGGGTCTCTGTCGAGATCCGTAAGCCCGACCTTTTGCCTCTCCTCGTTGACCAGCCTGTATATTTCATCCTCCACTTCCGCGCTGGTAAGTATGGCTGAAGGAGTGACACAGGAGGATAGGAGCACAAGGCTGACTACGATGACTACTAGATACGCAATTCCTGAAATGGCTAGCTGACGCACCTGTTCCCCTTCGAGCGGCTACGTATTCCTCTGGTTATTATAGGTCGCAGATATCACCGAGGCAAACCGTTGCCCGTGTCCGAAGCGGATGATATAATGCCTCTATGTATGCGTAAACGACTCGCTTCTGAGGTGTCCGGTTGAAATTAAGCAGAGAGGAAGTAAAGCACATCGCCCTTCTTGCCCGATTGGGTGTCGATGAGGTTGACCTGGAGAAATTCAGCGAGCAGCTTTCCAACATACTGGAGAACTTCGAGATACTGCAGCGGGTGGATACCACAGGGGTTCCTCCTACCTCTCACCCTGTTGCCTTGAATAACGTGATTCGAGAAGACGAGGTAGCGCCATCCTTTGCTCCCGCCGAGATCCTGGCCAACGCCCCTCAGGAAGAGGATGGCTGCTTTCGGGTGAGGGCGGTCCTGGAGTAATTACCCCGTAAGCCTGAGCGAGGTCATGAGTCTTGAACAACAGCTGGACTATCTATTCGATCCCAAATCAGTCGCGGTGATCGGGGCATCCAACGCCCTGGGCAAATGGGGTTATCACATCCTTAGCCTCCTGTTAGCCAAGGGTGGTAGAGAGATTTATGCCATAAACAGGAATGAACCCCAAGTGCAAGGGCTGAAGGCTTATCAGAGTATGAGGGAGGTGCCCGGGCCTGTAGAGTTTGCCGTCGTAACTGTCCCGTTTCAGCACGTTCCTGCGGCTATGGAGGACTGCGTGCAGAAAGGAGTTAAGGCTGCAGTTGTTATCTCTGGCGGGCTTGCCGAGACCGGAGAAGAGGGGGCGAGAATCGAGCATGAGGTGGTCGAAATCGCCAGGCGAGGCGGCATACGCTTCGTGGGGCCAAACTGTATGGGGCACTTCGACAGCTCCTCTGACTTTTTCACTGTACCCTATTTGCCGCCGGTGAAAAAGGGCTCTTTGGCACTCATTACTCAGAGTGGAAACACGAGCCAGACAATTGTCTACTTGGCATGTGAGATGGGCCTGGGATTCAGTAAGTATATCAGCAGTGGGAACGAGGCCGATCTACACTTTGAGGACTATTTGGAGTATCTGGCTCAGGATGACGAAACGGAGATTATCCTGGGCTATATCGAGGGTCTCAGGGAAGGCAGGCGCTTTTTCGAACTGGCAAAAGAGATTACCAGGAAGAAGCCTATTGTCATTTTGAAGGTAGGGCGAACGGAGGCTGGGGCCAGGGCAGCGCGGTCGCACACTGCAGCCTTAGCAGGGTCGGATGTGGTCTGCGAGGCAGCATTCAAGCAATGCGGCGTGATCAGTGTAGAGGAGGTTAGCGAACTGATCGATGTCGCTCTGGTTTTGCTGGGCCAGCCCCTGCCCCGGGGAAGGAGGGTAGGGGTGCTCTCAACGGGTGGTGGCATGGCGGTAATGGCCGCGGATGTCCTAATGAGGCAGGGCCTGGAACTGCCCCCGCTATCGCCTGCCACGATAGAGAAAATGAATTCCATTCTTACACCAAGGTGGTCCCATGTAAACCCGGTTGAAACTGGGGGGGACATGTTCAGTTATCCCTGCCTCTGGGCGCTGATAGAGGATGAGAACATAGATGCCGCTTTGGTAATCGGTGCCGCTGGAGCGGCTGCTAGCTATGCCCGGTGGGTCAATTTGCCTCCTTCTATGAGAGGCGAGGTGGATCGATGGATAGAATCATCAGACGATAGTGAGCAGAGTGACATGGACAAGTTGATGGAACTGATGAGCAGGTATCAGAAGCCGGTGGTCATGGCCCACATGGGCATCCCCGACATGAGAAGGGGGAAACTCTACGAGAAGATGGAACGGAACCACGTCATCCCCTACCTTACTCCGGAGAGAGCAGCCAGAGCGCTGGCTCACCTGGTGGAGTATAGTGAATACCTGGGCGTAGCAAAAGGAAGAGGTTAATGCCGGAATACGACCTTACGATTCACGAAGCACACCAGCTATTGAAAAAGGGCGAGGTATCGTCACTGGAGCTTACGAAGGCATCACTTGAGCGGGTTGATGAGGTCGAGGATAAGCTGCGGTCTTTTGTCACCGTTACTGGAGAGCTGGCTCTTGCCCAGGCTCGGCAGGCTGATGAGCGCATCAAGGCGGGTAATTCCTCCCCGCTGACCGGTATCCCTGTGATGATTAAGGACAATATGTGTACCAAAGGGACGACCACTACCTGCTCCTCGAAGATGCTGGAGCACTTCGTTCCTCCTTATGACGCCGCCGTGGTGGAGAAGCTGAATGCCCAGGGTATGGTGATGGTAGGCAAAGGAAATATGGATGAGTTTGCCATGGGCTCCTCTAATGAGCACTCCGCATTCTTTCCTACCCATAACCCCTGGGCCCTGGACCGCGTACCCGGCGGCAGCAGTGGAGGGCCGGCAGCCGCAGTAGCCGCCGGGGAGGTGATCTATGCCCTGGGCTCAGACACCGGGGGCAGCATCCGCCAGCCTGCTGGCTTCTGCAGCGTTGTTGGGCTCAAGCCCACCTATGGGCGCGTTTCGAGATATGGACTGGTTGCCTTCGCCAGCTCCCTCGACAGATAGGGCCAGTGACCAGGGACGTGACCGATTGCGCCCTGGTGCTGAATGCCATCGCCGGTCACGACCCGCGGGATTCGACCTCGGTTGATCAGCCGGTGCCTGATTACACACAGTCGCTTATTCCTGACATTCGCGGGCTGCGAATTGGCGTCCCCCAGGAGTACTTCGTCGCAGGGATGGAGAGCGGTGTGGAGCAGGTCGTGCGGCAGGCTATTGGCAAGCTGGAGGAGCTTGGGGCCGAGGTGGATTGGGAAGTCTCACTGCCTCACACCCCCTATGCTCTGGCCGCGTACTACGTCATCGCTCCTTCGGACGCCATGGCCAACCTCGCGCGTTACGATGGGGTGAAATATGGCTTCTCCGAGCACCAGGCGGAGAATATGTGGGATGCCCTGGAGAAGACCCGCCAGTACGGCTTTGGGCCCGAGGTGAAGCGGCGGATAATGCTGGGGACCTATGCCCTCTCCGCTGGTTACTATGAGGCTTACTATCTCAAGGCGCAGAAGGTGCGTACTTTGATCACCAGGGAATTCGCTGACGCCTTCAGCAAGTGTGATGCTTTGGTCACCCCTACTTCTCCAACGGTGCCATTCCGTATCGGGGAGAAGGTGGATGACCCGCTCCAGATGTATCTCAGCGATGTCTGCACCCTGCCCATAAACATCGCTGGCATCCCCGGTATATCCGTGCCCGCGGGGTTTGTCGATGGTCTCCCTGTGGGCATGCAGATTCTGGGCAAGCCGTTCTCCGAGGAGATGGTGCTTCGGGTTGCCTTCGCCTA
>CAYVES010000104.1:0-8604 GCA_964449845.1 uncultured Dehalococcoidia bacterium | reverse complement strand
CAGCCGACAACACCGTGTAGGCGAAGACCGAGGCCACAACCACGAAGGCAATCAGGATGATCGCCGTCTCCAGGCCGGTGATGCCTCTCTCGTCCCGGTGCATCTTCCTAGTCAGTTTCTTCAACATCCTCAATTCCTCCTTTTCAGTTTCGTGCCACTTAAAGCTATTCTCACAGCCTGCTCGTGGCAACGTAGACTACTTGAGTTGCTTAGTTAGACCTGGCACATCAACATCACCTCCCTAGTTCCCTTTGCATGTCAAAACGGATGCCTTTGTTGTTCTCCAGAAGGAAGAGAGCAACATCCGCGGCTCTGAATCTGCGATCGCCGCGGGGGCCGATGCGGTATACCTTTACTACTCCCCGATCGGTCCAGCGGCGCAGCGTGTTGCTGTGGACATGGAGAAGCTTGCTCACTTCCTGCACCGTTAGTATGCCACCGACTTGTCTGTTACTATTGTCCATCCATTCTCCATCTACGATTGAGTTATCGTGACACCACTATATCGTATACTACCTCACTGGAACATCACCTAATAGAGCCAATTCTCGGAGTATATCGTAATGCTACTTCGGTACTAGACAGTTAGGAGTCAACTATGCAATACTGTTGCGCAATTCAAGTCGTTTCGGAGTGGCGTGCCATTGACGTGGTCGGCAGTGCCGCCTTGCTGGGCGCACTGGTTTGTTCTGTTCGCAGGCACGGGGTGCAGCCTGACCTTTGTGATCGCGGAGGACTCCATCTGATGTGATTTCAAATCTCTCACCACTCAACGCATGTTGGGGCTCCCGAATCACTCCGCTCGTTGACACTCGATAGGGTGTTGGATTAAGCTATCCCTACTAAAGGGTTCTGGATAAGGCGGTGTCAACAGTACTCACTGAAGATAAGCTCCGGGAGAGGATACTCGAGCTCAAGAAGGAGCTCGGTGCTGTCATCATGGCGCATAACTATCAGCGGCCTGAGGTTCAGGACATTGCTGATATCACAGGGGACTCCTTGGAATTGGCACGCCAGGCAACCCTGCTCGATGCTGAGGTCATAGTCCTGTGTGCGGTGCGCTTCATGGCGGAAACTGCCGCCATCTTGAATCCCACTCGTATTGTGCTACTAGCTGAAGGCACCGCAGGCTGTCCTATGGCGGATATGATAGGTGTCGATGACCTGAGGGAGTGGAAGCAGAGGTATCCCAAGGCCACAGTTGTTTGCTACGTGAACTCCTCGGCAGCGGTCAAGGCAGAGAGCGACTACTGCTGTACCTCTGCCAATGCGCTTAGGGTGGTAGAAGCGGTGCCAAACGATGAGATACTGTTCATACCCGATAAGAACTTGGGCCATTATGTATCCACCAAGACCAACAAACGGATAATCCTCTATCCCGGCTATTGCAACACCCATCACCGTCTCACGCCAAAGCACGTCATAAGGGCCAAGCAGGAGCATGCGGATGCCGTGGTCTTGGTACACCCTGAGTGCAGGGCTGAGGTTATTGCACTTGCTGATGCCGCGCTCAGCACCTCGCAGATGTTGCGATATGCTCAAGAGAGCTCGGCGAAGACCTTTCTTATCGGCACGGAGGAGGGGTTGGTCTACCGCTTGCAGCAGGATAATCCGGAGAAGAGCTTCTATCTTATCTCGAAGGGCCTGATATGTCCTGATATGAAGAAGACCACCCTGGATGAGCTTGCTCAGACTATGGAACTCAGGAGAAACGTGGTCGCTGTACCGGAGGAGATAAGGCTGGGGGCAAAGCGTGCCCTGGACCGAATGCTGGATATACCCCAACTTCCTCAGGTGGATTGATGAGAAAATATGACTACATAATCATTGGCAGTGGGATAGCTGGCCTTTACGATGCTCTGCTGGCGCAGGAGTTGGGCAGCGTTCTTATCCTCACCAAAGGCAGCATTGACGAATGCAACACCAAGCATGCTCAAGGTGGTATCGCCGCGGCCATCAGCAGTCTAGACTCACCTGAGCTGCACTTCAGGGATACCATGGCTGCGGGCGCTGGCCTGTGTGACCCAGAGGCGGTGCACCTTCTCACCGAGGAGGCTGCCGACCGTATTGCTGACCTCGTCAAGTTGGGAGTTCCCTTCGACACAGTCGAGGGCGAAATCGCTCTTACCAAGGAGGCTGCTCATAGCGTTCCTCGCATTCTGCATGCCGGTGGCGATGCCACTGGAGAACGTATTGAGGTCACCTTGAGCAACGCCGCGCGTTCATCGAGGAGTATTACCATTCTGGAGCACTGCCTTGCCACTGATATACTCGTCCGCGATGGCGGTGTCTATGGAGTCGCTGCCCTGGATTTGCATTCTGGTTCAGAGGAGGAATTCGGGTGCCGTTCCCTTATCCTGGCCACTGGCGGAATGGGACGGTTCTTTAGGATTAGCACCAATCCTGACATCGCTACCGGGGATGGTATAGCTTTGGCTTATGAGGCTGGCGCCGAGATTGTTGATATGGAGTTTTTTCAGTTCCATCCTACAGCTCTGCGTTTGCCCGGGGTGCCGTTGTTTCTTATCTCTGAGGCTGTGAGGGGTGAGGGGGGGGTCTTGCGCAATGCCGGTGGGGAACGCTTCATGCTTGACTACACGCCTGAAGGCGATCTAGCGCCCAGAGATGTTGTCGCCCGCAGCATTCTTGCCGAGATGAAAAAGACTGGAACCGACCGCGTTTTTCTGGATGTCACCCATCTGCCGGCACGCATCCTCTCTGCTCGCTTCCCCCAGATATACCGGTTTTGCCGGGACCAAGGCCTGGATATCACCTCCTCCATGATTCCGGTGGTACCTGCTGCTCACTACATGATGGGTGGGGTGAGGACAAATTACTGGGGGGAAACCAACATCGCTGGCTTGTTCGCCAGCGGCGAGGTGGCATGTACCGGGGTGCATGGGGCGAACCGTTTGGCCTCGAACTCATTGCTGGAGGTACTGGTCTTCGGCAAGAGGATTGTGGAAAGGTCCAAAGGGGAGGCCAATACAGCTACCATCGCTGAAAGCGAAGACTTTCCTCTCAAAGAACGAGACACCGGTACACGCAGCTTTCCTGGTCTGAGCTTGACTGCCCTGCAGTCGCTGCTATGGAACAATGTGGGAATCGTGCGCTCGGGGGAGAGGCTGGAGGAGGCAGCTACTACGCTCGCCGCCTGGGAGAAGGAGCTTAAGACGCCCACAGACCGCCCATCATATGAGCTGGCTAACATGGTGCTGGTGGGGCGGCTTATGGCTGAAGCGGCTTTGATGAGGGAGGAGAGCCGGGGGGCTCACTTCCGCTCCGATTTCCCAGAGTCCTCCGACGCCTGGCTCAGGCACATCATCTTCCGGAAAACGGCTTAGCTTATGGCTAAATCTTTGGAAATCGGGTGGAACCAGGTTGAGCAGGTGGTTGACAGCGCCCTGGCCGAGGACCTGGGCTCGGGTGATGTCACTACCGAGGCGCTTATACCCCCAAACCAGGAGGGCGAGGCGTATCTGTATGCAAAAAACGAAGGGGTTTTGGCCGGGATAGGCGTGGCCACGATGGTATTCCACAGGGTGGATTCGGCGTTGCGGGTCAAAGAGCTGGTTGCCGACGGTAGCAGGGTGTATCCTGGTGATAGGCTCGCTGCAATCGAGGGAAAGGTGGCAAGCATCCTCAGGTCCGAGCGGACAGCCTTGAATTTCCTGCAGAGGCTTAGCGGCATCGCTACTGAGACGGCAAAGTACGTGGAAGCTAGCTCCGGAACAAAGGCACTCATTACAGATACACGCAAGACCGCCCCCGGCTTGAGGATACTGGAGAAGTACGCGGTGCGGGTTGGCGGCGGACACAACCACCGCCGGAATCTGGGTGATGGCATTCTGATCAAGGATAACCATCTGGTGGCTCTGGGATCCAGTGGGGTGGGGTTGGGGGAGGCTATCGAAAAAGCTCGGCAGCATGCACCTCATACCCTGAAGATCGAGGTCGAGGTCGAGTCTGTGCAGCAGGCTCAGGAAGCGCTGTCCGCTGGGGCGGACATAATCATGCTGGACAACATGAGCCTGGAAGACATGCGACAGGTGGTGGAACTGGTCGGCGGACGAGCAGTGATCGAGGCCTCGGGCAGAATCACCCTGGACAAAGTGCGCGCTGTTGCCGATACAGGAGTCGACCTGATATCTGTTGGCGCGCTCACCCATTCGGCTAAGGCGCTGGATATAAGCCTTGAGCTTGAGAGGAAATGAGGAAACTGAGAAGCTTCGCCGTTGCAGCATGGGGTATTCTCAGAAATCGCTATCTTAGCTTTGCCCTTCGTCTTGTTGTAGGGGTTACCTTCATCGTATCTGCTGTTGCGAAATTGCCTGAGAAGGCTGCCTTCGTTGACGAGGTGGCGGAGTACGCTCTTCTCCCGGATGCTCTGGCTCAAGTGTACGGGACCGCGCTTCCCTGGGTGGAGATTACTGTTGGGTCTTTGTTGCTTCTGGGGCTGTTCTCAAGACTTGCCTCGGGCGTTGGCATGCTCGCGGCTTTGAGCTGTATTATTGCCAACAGCATCGTACTCTATCGTGGTTTGAATATGGAGTGCGGGTGTTTCGGTGAGATGGCTATACTTCAAACCCGCGATGCGCTTCTGATAGATTTTGGTCTTCTGATTATGGCTTTCCAGATATTGGTTCACAAAGGCGAATTCTTAAGCTTGGATTCGATGATCTTCCGCAGGAAATCATCAGAGGCTGCATCCGACTGAGTGTGAGGCCCTTCACTCCTTCTTGGCACCAAATGTCTGATCGAAACTTCCGCTTCTGTATCCCTCCAGGTCCAGCGTCACGTATTCATATCCAAGCTCTTTGAGGCCTTCTGAGATCTGGCGCAGCATTTCAACGTCAGACAGCAGATCGATTTCGTCTTGGCCGATTTCAATGCGCGCCAGGTTGCCATGATCTCTAACTCGTAATACGTTCACACCTGTCAGAGTGCGAATGTAGGCTTCGGCCCTGTCTATCCTCTGGAGCCTTGCCGGTTCAAGGGGTTCGCAATATGGAATTCTCGTTGCCAGGCAGGGGCTTGCTGGTTTGGCGGCTATCGGAAGTCCCAGCACATCGCCCATCAGGCGGGTGTCCTCCTTGGATAGCCTGGCCTCCAGTAGCGGGCTGTATATACCCAGTTCTTCTGCTGCTTTGAGACCTGGTCTGTACTCCCTTGAGTCAGAAATGTTCGTGCCGTCGGCTACCGCTGCAAAACCAATTTCAATCGCCTTCTCCTTTAACTTCTCAAACCTGAATCTCTTGCACAGGTAACACCGGTCGGGCGGGTTAGCGCTAAAGCCCGGGATATCAAGTTCATTGAGTCCCAGTATCATATGACCTATCCCGATCTCTTTAGCTGTCCTTTTTGCGTCATTTAATTCTCCCGATGGCATCAGGGGGGAGTCGATGGTGATAGCAAGTGCTTTCTGCCCCAGAGCCCGGTGGGCCAGCGCTGCCACCAGGGAACTATCAACGCCGCCTGAGAAAGCCACGGCTACGCTGTGCCTTCCTCTAAGGTTTTCCACGAGACGGTCTATTCTGTCCTTACACAGTCTTTTATCGGCGTCCTTCAAGAGCTCAGCGCTCCTCCAGCATTTCCGCGGCTTTCCTCTTCACCAATTCCTCGATTTCTCTCAGAGGCTTACCCGTTCGATCAGCCAGCCTCTTAACGTCGTCGTATTCAGGCTTCACTTGAATGACCTGGCCTTGTGTGCTTTTGGCGACTTTCACATTGACGACTTCTTTCACGTCTTCTACCATCACCTCGACGGGAACCGATTCACGAGCCAGGATGCGTCTCTGGCATGCGTAGATTCTCGCCCCCAGCGTGCCTGTCTCCTCCATCAAGATTCTGCACACACGCTCCAGGCTTGACCTGTCTACGATTATTTTGATGAGGTGCCCGGGCCTTCCTTTTTTGGCTAACATTGGTATGGCGCTTACGTCTCTGGCACCCTCTTGCAGCAGCCTATCCATGGCGTACCCGATCAATTCTCCGCTAGCGTCATCGAGGTTTGTCTCAATCACGTATACCTCTTCGCTTGAGAGCCCGAAGTCACAGGGCTCTCCCAGGGTGACTCTCAGAACATTCGGCATCTCCACAAATTCCTTTGTTCCGGCACCATAGCCCACCTTGGTTGGCTTCATGGGTGGATAGAACCTGACGGATTCAAGCGCCAGGGTGGTGAGGAGGGAGACCCCTGTGGGAGTAGCTAGCTCGGCTTCGATTGGCCCGCCGACTGTGAGGAATCCCCTGGAACGCAGTATTTCTAGCGTGGCTGGTGCCGGGGACGAAACTGTTCCGTGGGAGAAGTGGAACAGACCACCTCCGACAGCGACAGGGGTCGAATAGACGGTCGTATCGGTGAAGAGCCCTAGATCGTCTAGAGCAGCGGCGGCGCCGAGCACATCGGCGAGGGTATCGGCGGATGCCGTTTCGTGTAGGTCAACTTCTTGTATGCTTTGCCCATGAGCTGTTGCCTCGGCGGAAACGAGGGTATTGATTGAGTTCAAAGCAAACTGCTTGGCTTTCTCTGAAATTCGTAACTCTTTTAGGCATGTAGAAGCCGCCTCCAGAAGTCCGGCGGCTGTTCTTTGGGTAACTTCCTCTTCGACCTTAACATCGATTCTCTTGGCTCGAATTCCTCTTCTGACAGTATCTGCTACCCTTACTTGGAGGTCTTCACACCCTGGCAGGCAGTGCTTGGGAATACTCATTGCCTCTATTACATTCGCAGCGTTAGCTCCAAGGTCAAGCAAGGCGCTGACCATCATATCCCCTGATACCCCGGCCGTTTGGGCGTCGATAACCAAGATGCGTTTGGTATCGTTTGGCATTTGGGTTCCTCTTTTATTCCTGGATTAAGCCTAGTATACTACTTGTACCTATATTATGCACATCGCGTGCGATGGGAGGCTTTCTTTGCTGAGAGAAGTGCTTGAGAAACTGACACGGGGTGAGATATCCTTGGACGAGGCCGAGAAGGCTCTTAAGATGCTGGCTGTAGAGGAGGTAGGCGGTCTGGCCAGGCTGGATGTTGGACGAGAAATCAGACACGGTGTACCTGAAGTGGTCGTCGCTGAGGGTAAGACGCCAGAGGATGTGGCTGAGATAGCCTCAAAGACACTCGCCCAAAAGGGACGGGTGATCATAAGTCGAGCCACCAAGCAACATGTCGCGGCTCTTAAGTCGGTTATAGGGAAGGACGAGTTCCTAGATGAGAGCAGGACGGCGGGGACAGTGGTGGTTAAAGGGAAGGATTTGGCGGTAAGAACTACAGGGGGAAGGGTGGGAATAATCACTGCTGGCACTTCTGATATTCCTATCGCGGAAGAAGCTGAAGTTATGGCGTTGGAGATGGGGTGTGAGGTGACGACGGCTTATGACGTGGGAGCGGCTGGAGTTCACAGGCTGTTTCTTCCTCTGAAAGAGATGATCACAAAAGACGTCGACGTTATTGTTGTCGTCGCTGGTAGGGAGGGGGCGTTGCCTACATTGCTGGCAGGCATGGTGGATGTTCCATTGATAGCGGTTCCGACTTCCTTTGGATACGGTCTGGGGGGGAGGGGACTCGGTGCCCTGATGGCCATGTTGCAGTCTTGTTCTTTGGGGCTAGCGGTTGTCAATATTGACGGGGGGATTCCTGCAGGTGCTGTAGCGGCCCTAATTGCCAATCGAGCCGCCAAATTCAGGGAAGAGAAACGTCGCGGATAGGCAGGTTTGCGGTTTGAATAAGGGCAGACTGATGTGTCTGGTCCGATTTGGGTCGAGGGCAAACACGCAGGTTTGCCTCTAGTGCCTGGGCTTGAGCCGTTCCTCGCTATCAAGGAGAATGGTGATGGGGCCGTCGTTATGGATCTCGACCAGCATGTGTTGCTGGAAGCGACCTGTCTCTACCTTCAGTCCGGCGCTACGCAGGAACTGAGCGAACGTATTCACCAGAGGCTCAGCTTTCTCGGGTGGAGCAGCCTCAGTGAAGCTGGGACGGCGTCCCTTGCGAGTACTGGCCATGAGGGTAAACTGGCTGACTACCAATACCTCCCCAGACATATCCAGTGTAGAGAGGTTGAACTTTCCTGACTCGTCGGGGAGAATACGTAGGTTGGCAGTCTTCTCTGCCAGGTAACGGGCATCAGCTTCCGTGTCGCTTCTGGCCACCCCAACAAGCACTACCAACCCGTGTTCGATGGCAGCGACGACGTGGCCTTCAACACTAACCGAAGCTTGAGAGACTCGCTGGATGAGAGCTCTCAACCGCTTTCCCTAGGCTTGGTCTCCGCCTTTGTCTCTGACTCCGCCTTTGTTTCTGCTCTCGGCTTCGTATCCTCGTCTTTCCGGCCTGGGTTATTCGGCGACCCCCTGCCGTGATCAGTGGAGTAGAAGCCGCTTCCCTTAAAGAGAACGGGCACCGAATGGATCACGCGGCGTGCCTTACCCCTGCATTGAGGGCAGGTAGCCGCTGGTTCTTCGTCGAACCTCTGCCTTCGCTCGAATCTGGTGTTACAAAGCGTGCACTCATATTCGTAAATAGGCAACTTGCACCTCTCATGAAAAAGCGCCTCTTGGGCGAGGTCGCCGTGTTTTGTCTAGTCAGGTTAGCACTCCTGG
>CAYVES010000103.1:0-8608 GCA_964449845.1 uncultured Dehalococcoidia bacterium | reverse complement strand
CCGCCTGGGGAGGGAGTATTGACATTTCCTCACCCTTGAAGGGAGAGGTTCGGTGAGGGTGAACGCCTAGCGTCATTGCTAGTAGTAGGGTGAGTGCAACGAAGTGCAACCCACCGCTCCTTCTCACCTTGTCCCCACTCTCATTTTGTGGTACACTCCACGAGGATACAAAGGGAGGTTTGGCTTGAAAAAAGGTCGCGTCTTTTCCGGCGCTAGGCCGACAGGCAGGCAGCACATCGGCAATTACCTGGGGGCCATTCAAAGCTATGTCAGGCTTCAGGAAGACTACGAGTGCATCTACTGCATCGTCGATGTCCATGCCCTGACCACTCTTGAGGACACCCACCTGCTCAAGGAGAATACCCGTGAGATGATGCTCGACTGGCTGGCAGCGGGACTTGATCCCGAAAAGAGCATCCTTTTCATCCAGTCACATGTCCCCGAGGTGATGGAGCTCCATACCCTGCTCAGTATGGTAACCCCCCTCGGCTGGCTGCTGCGCGTCACCACCTTTAAGGAGAAGGTCAAGGCACAGCCTCACAACGTTAACTACGGGCTGGTGGGCTATCCGGTGCTAATGACGGCGGACATCGTGCTCTACAAGGCAGACACCGTTCCCGTGGGCGAGGATCAGTTGCCTCACCTGGAGCTGGCGCGGGAGATAGTGCGCCGCTTTCACTATTTGTTCGGCCCCACCTTTCCCGAACCTAAGGCCAAGCTCACCACCTTTCCCCTGGTGCTCGGACTGGACGGGGAAAGAAAGATGAGCAAGAGCTACGATAACGATATCGAGCTCGCAGCCTCACCGGAGGAAACCACGCAAAGGATAATGACCGCCTTCACCGATCCCGCGCGCAAGTACCGCAGCGACCTCGGGCACCCCGAGGTGTGCAATATCTATAGCCTGCACCATTTCTACAACCTTGAGCGGCTGGTCGAGATTGCCGACCAGTGCCGGGGAGCAGCAATCGGCTGTGTTGATTGCAAGCAACTCCTCGCCGATGGAATAAATAAGGACCTTGAGCCTTTTCGCCAAAGACGGGCTGAAATTGCCCAGAGGGCAGGGTATGTAGATGAAGTCCTCGCCGATGGAGCTCGACGCGCCCATGCCATAGCCAGGGAGACCATCAAAGAGGTCAAAGAGAAGATGGAGCTACCATGACCGCTTCGCCTCTGTCCAGGAGCGGGATCGAAGCTCTTGATGCAGCCGCTGCGGCGGCGAGGGAGGCGGGGAAAATCCTCAAAGCTCATTTCCGCGAAGAGAGGCAGGTACAGTACAAGGGAAGAGCCAACATCGTCACCGACGCGGACCTTCTGGCGGAGAATAGCCTCAAATCACTCCTCCAATCCGAGTATCCTGACCACAGCATCCTCTCTGAGGAATCGGAGCCCATCAGAGGTGATTCAAGCTATACCTGGATCTTCGATCCCCTGGACGGGACAAACAACTACTCCTTCGGCATCCCCTTCTTCTCAACCGTCATCGCCTTAACAAAGGGCGAGGATGTCTTGCTGGGCATTGTATACGACCCGCTGCGGGATGAGCTGTTCTCGGCCCAGAAAGGCAAGGGGGCTTTCCTCAACAACCGACGTATCTCTGTCAGCAGGAAAACGACGGTCCAAGAGTCGCTCATCGGCCTCGATCTTGGTTATGTCGATGAGAAAGGGAAAAAGCTCCTGGAGTTTATCACCGGCCTGTGGCCAGATATGTACGCCTTTAGAATAATGGGCTCATCAGCCCTGGGGATGGCCTATACCGCCTGCGGGCGGCTCGACCTCTACTTCCACCTGCTCATATACCCCTGGGAGCTCGCCAGCGGCCAGCTGCTGGTTACTGAGGCCGGTGGAGTGATGACCGACTGGGAGGGGAGACCGCTGACGATAGGTGAGAGCTCCGTCATTGCCTCCAACAAGGCCATCCATGCCGACTTCTTAAGGGTAGTGCGAGAAAGAGCCCGCTGAGCCCGACCATTCACCCTCACCTAACCTCTCCCTTCGAGGGAGAGGAACTGCTGATCCTCCCTCCCCTGGAGGGAGGGAGCTAGAGGGAGGGGGAAGGGAGCCTGGCCAGGGTTGAGCCCCATCAGAACGTGGGGTTGCGGCGAGGCTCTGGCCAGGCTTGACAAGCCCCACAAAGCAAATCAGAATACTCGGAGACATATATGTTCAAGCGAAGGAACTTACACTCATGGGTCAGAATGGTCGAATCGTGAAACGGTTCGTAGTTCTTATGGCAGCTGTGCTCATACTGGCGCTTGCTATTGGCGCAACAGGTTGCTATTGGGGTGAAGAGGAAACAGGCGAGAAGAGTCCCCTTAAAGTGACCCTTGAAGACTACTGCTTCGCCGAGGAATTGGTGTCCTCCGAGTATTCTGAAGTGTTAACTGTATCGTTGAGGTTGGAGAATGTGGGCGAATCAGCGTTGTACTTTGACTACGATGATTTCGTATATATTGCGGGAGACACTGGGTCCTATCCTGCTTTCTCCGGCGGGTGCGATTCGTGCCCTCCCGTGAACACAGACTCTGGCCTCCCCTGCGGAACGTACTCACGTTCGCTCAAGCCGAGGCAGACATGTAGTTGCTGGTTCCAATTCCCTGTCTTGGAACCATACCAGTTGCCCAGAGATGTCAAGCTAACCCTGGTTGTCTATGGCGAAGACGCAACAGGACAGAGCGCAGTGGCGGAGTTCAGGCTGCCGAAGGTGAAGGACATGCGGCGGTGTACCGGGGAGGAACTGGGGGGAGGCCTGTAAGACACGCCTTTGCGCTCGACAGCGATCCGGGACAGCTGAGCAGACTCACCCTCGCTCAAGCTGGAGACTATCAGAGCCCCACGACCACCCACCTGCCAGGGTCAGCAGGAGGTGGGGACCAGGGACCCTTACTGAGTATACATTATAGTAGTGTAATCGTAGGCTGTGCCTTCGCCAGAGCTCCTGCCGGTGATATAGAGGTTGCCCAAGCTATCCAAAGCCATGGCATAAGCCTTATCATGGCCGTTTGCTGGCCCGTCGTATCGCGCAACCCACAGCTGGTTTCCGGCGGCGTCGTACTTGAGGGTAGCAGAGTCGTAGCGGCTTCCACTTCCCTCGCTCCAGCCACTGACATAAACGTTGCCCCGGCCGTCCAAGCCTACGGTTCGCGCATCGTCCTCTCCGCTAGCCGGACCGTCGTAGCGCGCTGCCCAGAGTTGATTTCCGTTATCGTCGTACTTAACCGTGGCGTAGTCTGCATCAGTGCCATTGCCCCGGCTCCAGCCTGTGACATAGACGTTGCCCCAGCTATCTACAGCTATGGCCCGAGGACTGTCCTCGCCGCCCGCTGGTCCATCGTAACGTGTGACCCAGAGTTGGTCTCCGTTATTATCGTACTTAACCGTGGCGTAGTCCGCTTCGGTGCCGTTGCCCTGGCTCCGACCTGTGACGTAGACATTGCCCAGGTCGTCTACAGCTATGGCCTGAGCATTGTCCTCGCCGCTTACTGGTCCGTCGTAGCGCGCTACCCAGAGCTGATTGCCCTCACTGTCGTACATGATGGTGGCATAGTCTGTTTCAGTACCATTGCCCTGACTTGCGCCCGTGCCATAGACGTTAGCCCACCCGTCCACGGCTATGGCACAACTCTCGTCCTTGCCACTTGTTGGCCCGTCGTAACGTGCCACCCAGAGTTGGTTCCCATCAGTGTCATATTTCATGGTGGCGTAGTCTGCCTCAGTGCTGTTGCCCTGGCTCCAGCCGGTGACGTAGATGTTCCCTAGGTAGTCCACACCCAAGGCATGAGCCTTGTCATAGCCGCTTACTGGTCCGTCGTAGCGCGCTACCCAGAGCCGGCTGCCCGCACCATCGTACTTTATGGTGGCATAGTCTGCCCCAGTGCCGTTGCCCACGCCCCAGCCGGTGACGTAGATGTTCCCTGAGTTATCCAGAACCAGATCCAAAGCCTTGTCATCGTCACTTGCTGGCCCATCATAACGTGCGACCCAGAGCTGGTTCCCCTTGATGTCGTATTTGATGGTTGCAAAGTCGCTTAAGCTGTCGTGACCCCAGCTATAGCCGGTGACGTAGATATTGCCCGGTTCATCCAAAGCCAGGGCTAGAGCACTGTCATCGTCTGTCTGGCCATCATACCTGGCGACCCAGGCCTCAGCGACCTCGCCCCCCCCAGAATCGGTAACCAATTGCTCGCAGCCGAGGTTTGCTAGCCCGAGAGTCAACAGGGCTAGAGCAAGCGCCGAGATGACCCAAAGTCTCCACACCTTTCACGCTCCCGCTAGGATTGCCCCCATGCAGGGGCTATGCCCTGGGGCAACAACCATGCTCCAGAATGCTACCAGCCCTGCCCAAAGCTGTCAATAGCTCGAAAACCAGCGTGCTTCCGGGTCGATGATATAGAGCTTATCCAAAGAAGCGCATCCCGATCTGCTCTTTATAACGACGATAGATAAGGGTGCTCAAAACCTCTCGCAATGTATCTTTGACTCATCGAATTCGCTGTCTGAATGTTCTGGAAGCTCTTCTGCGGGATAGCCGATTGGCATTATGCATTGCACCCTATATCTATCGGGGACCCCTAATAGCTCTTTCACATAGTCCTCCGCGTTACCATGAGAACCCTCTGCATCTGCCACCTGAACAAAGCAGCTCCCGAGTCCTTGATTGACTGCCTCAAGGTGTATGTGCTCAGCACATATAGACGCATCCTCTTTGAATCTCCTCGCTAAATCAGTGTCATAACAGACCACAATTGCAACGGGCGCGTCCTTAACGAAGAAGGCATAGGGAGTAGCTTCAGAGAGCGCCATTCTTGTTTCGTCATTCCCTACAACTACAAACTCCCACGCCCTCATCCCCCGGGATGATGGGGAGAACATGGCTGCCTTTAGTATCCTTCTCAGCTTCTCATCTTCTACATCGTCGGCTAGATACGACCTAATGCTCCTTCTCTTCCTGACTACTTCCAGCACTGTGGGCCTCCTCCTAGAAAGTTTCATCCATCTCCGTTGCAGACCCTTTCCTGTCGCAACCCACCGGCGTTCTGGGGTCTACAGCCCAATCGTTAGCATCTTTGAGAGTTTGCCTCAAGCCTATTGTTCCCCTATAATTGAACTGACCTTTTTTCCTGAAGGGCGAGAGGAGCGATTCTCACAGAGGATATCACGAGAGACCAGTTATGAGCAAGCAGGCCCTCGGCTTCAACAGAGCTCTTGGTGATATGGCGGAAGCACTTAGCTCGGATATCACCGCCGGCGAGAAGCTCCACCTCCTGGTTAGAGCCGCGGCGCGAGCCCTGGGGGTGCGTGGTTGCTCCTTGATGCTCCTCGACGCACAAAGGAGGAGGCTGTTTCATACTGCCTCGCATGGTCTCAGCGAACGCTACCTCAGAAAGGGGTTCATCGAAGCGGAGAAGAGCCTCACCGAGGTCTTAGATGAAAGGGCAGTGACAATGCTAGATGTGGCCACCGACCCCCGCATACAGTTCCAGGAGTTGGCCCAGCAGGAACGCATTGCCTCTATCTTGAGTATCCCTGTCAAGATCAAGGGAGAGGTAGTGGGCATTCTACGCGTCTACAGCCGCACTCGGCGTGAGTTTACCGCAGCGGAAGGGCAGTTCCTCATCACTGTAGCCAACCTGGCCGCCGTTGTCCTGGAGTCAGGCCGCTTCAGCGAGGCGGAAAGGCAGCCCCCGGAAGGCAAAGACGAACCTTCATCTCGCCCCACCCCTCTGACGTCGCAGCTCAAGCCATCCGCTTTCGCCCATCCCAGCGAGGAGGATTTCGCAAGGCTTCTCGACTTCTACCAGATCGAGTGGATTTACGAGCCGCGCTCCTTCGCGCTGCAGTGGGAAGGGAAGGCGACTGAGATGTTCACTCCTGATTTCCACTTGCCTGCTCTGGACCTCTATGTAGAGATGACCACCCTGAAGCCCGGGCTCACGAGGGAAAAAAGGCGCAAGGTGCGTCGACTGCGAGAGCTCTATCCCGAGGTCAATATCAAGCTCCTGGCCCGTCGGGATTATGACCGCCTATTGGCTAAGTACGGACACGGGCCCCTTGCAGGGCCAAAAACCCATGGCGTGGGGAGAGTACTCCTCAGCGCTCCCCAGATCCAGAGAAGGGTAGGCCAGCTTGCCAAGGAGATCTCGCACGACTACGAGGGGCGCCATCCCATGTTGGTAGGAGTGCTGAGAGGAGTATTCTGTTTTATGGCAGACCTGATGCGTTACCTCACGGTTCCAGCAGATGTGGACTTCATGGCCCTCTCATATTACGGGGGAGAGAGAGGAAAGGCAGTTCGCGTCACTACGGATGTCGGTATAAGTCTAGAAGGACGCCATATCCTTCTTGTAGAAGATATTGTAGATACAGGAATGACCTTGAGTTTCGTGCTTAGCCACCTGAAGGCACAAAACCCAGCCAGCCTGCAAGTTTGCACACTCCTGGATAAGCGAGTACGGCGGCTAGCAGATGTTCACCTGGATTATGTGGGCTTTGAGGTCCCTGATGAATTCTTGGTGGGCTATGGTCTGGACTATCAAGAAGAATACCGCAACTTGCCCTTTGTCGCTTTGATGGAAGAGGAGAAAAGCGAAAGCCAGGGCAAAGACGCAAGAAAACGCCTCAGGTGACCTCCCCGGCTTCCGCCGGCCTCGCCCGCACCCCCGGTCCCTTTGGTTTCCTACTCGTTCCCTAGCTTGCGGGCTGGCCTCTTCTTGCCGGTTCACCCACCCGAGGCGACAGCTTAATATAACACCTTTTCACACTTTTGTCAATAGTCGTACTCGATGGGTTCGGCGTCTCTATGCCCTGATTCCATCAAAGAGGGGCAGATTATAGGCGGCGAGTGCCGAGTAGGCTATTTCACTACAAGACACTTTTTTCTGCAGTCCCCGCAGCACTCCCCAACTTCGCCAGCCGGGGCGCAGAAGCTCGCTCCCCTGTGAGACAAAAGTCACTTACAGGCAGCACTTTGCAAACTAAACTGTTTCCGTGAGTGAGAGGCCAAAAGGGAGTGCGAGATAAGGCATTGAAGGGTACGGGAAGGGGGCGATGGAGAGATGTGGAGATTAAAGGGCTGTCCCAAATGTAAGGGCGACATCTTCGTCGACAGAGACATTGATGGCTGGTACGAGCGATGCCTGCAGTGTGGCTATAACCAGGACGTCGAGACTATAGTCGAGGTCAAGGGGCAGCCGTCTGTGAGAAAAAGAAAGCTTGCTACAGCCGGGAAGATTGCCACCAAATGACCAAGCAGGAGATCTGATCCGTTCACCCTGAGCCTGTCGAACGGCATCTGGTATACCAGAGTTGTGGGTTTCGCTGCGCTACACCCACCCTACCACTGAGCTTGCGCATATAATTCCTCTCCCTTGAAGGGAGAGGGTAGGTGAGGGTGTATTCCCCTCCCCTTAATCCCCTCCCGCCAGGGGAGGGGAATTACAAAGAACTTTGCGGTCAACTATAAATCTGAATGAATTTGCGGGAACCTTCCTGCCCCCGCATGCGTCTATATATTTTAGAAGGTGATTGAATCAGACTAAAAGGGGGAATCATGCGTTCCAAATTATCTATAGGGCTCGCATTCTTACTGAGCCTGGCCCTTTTGGGCTCAATGGTGCCCGGGTGCAGCCATGTCGCCGAGGCGGTTGAAAGCTACGTAGCTGTGGTGCCCAAAGTCCTGCACGCAGGAGGCCAGGAGGCTGTTTCTCTGGCTCTTTTCGATGGGGGAACGCTGACATCGGGGAGAGTTGAGGTGGCTTTGTTCAAGGACGGCGAAAAAGTCACCCAGGTCGCAGGCAATATAAACGGAAAAGGCACAATACAGTTCGAGGTTCCCGATGTTGAAGAAGGCGAATATGAGATCAGGGTTAAAGGAGAAGGTTTCGCGGATAGAGCGAAGGTAAGAGTAGAGAAAAGCTTCCTTATCTTCCTGGAGACCGACAAGCCGATCTACAAGCCCGGTCAGACAATCCATATGAGGGCGCTTACACTGAATCCAGAGCTTAGACCCATCAGCGAAAGCGTTACGGTCGATGTTCTCGATGCCAAGGGGATAAAGATCTTCCGCAGCGAGGTGGAGACAGATGAGTACGGTATGGTGACCCTGGATTTGCCCATTTCGCAGGAGCCAAACCTCGGAGTGTGGAAGATAACCGCCGCGTCTGAAAAGGCTGATACCGAGCTAGACGTGCGGGTGGAGGAATACGTGCTGCCAAAGTATGAGGTCAAAGTGGAGCTTCCCAGGGAGTGGTTCCTGGTCAGTGAACCCATCAACGGCAAGGTAGTGGCGGAATACAGCTTTGGCAAAGCGGTCAAGGGGGACCTTGTAATCAAGGCCTCAAGATATGTTGGCGAATGGGAGGAATATGCCACTTTCACCGCAGCGATTGACGGAGAAGCAGCGTTCGAGCTCCCTGCTGTTGGATATGTTGCCGGTGTCCCGGCAGCAGGAGGACTGGGCAATGTCATGCTCGACGTCACCGTTGAGGAGAACGCCACTGGCTACAAGGAAAGCTCCAGTAAATTGCTCACTGTCTCCAGTTCACCTCTCAATATCCAGATAATCCCCGAAAGTCTGGTTTTTAAGCCCACTCTGCCTTTCGGCTTCCTG
>CAYVES010000102.1:0-8675 GCA_964449845.1 uncultured Dehalococcoidia bacterium | reverse complement strand
AGGTAACGCCTCTGAAGCTGCCTCCTCGGGAAAGCCCCGATGACATTTGCTGCCGGTTCGAGATCAAGATCGAGGAATAAAGGGATAAACACTGGCAATATAGCTGTGAACTTAACCTACTCAAGGCCGCCTGCTGCGATCAGGTCAGCGACCTCCTCATCAGACATCCGCAACACATCCCTTAAGATATGCTCATTGTGCTGACCGATACACGGAGCCGGCATGGTGAGGTCCGGAGGCGTCTTCGACAGCCGATAGGGGGGAGGCTGGTAGATGTGGGGCCCGATCTCGGGATGTTCGAGGACGACGTGGGTGCCTCGGTGATTCAGCTGAGGGTCTGCTGCCAAGTCTTCGCCGCTGGCTGCCATGCCTGCGGGCACCTTTGCAGCCTGCATGCGGCTCATTACCTCCTGCGGCGGGTGGCCCACCGTCCATTCCTCTACCAGTGCGTTTAGCTCATCCTCGTTTTGCTTCCTGCCCCTGAACGTGGCAAACTTGGGGTTCTGGGTCCATTTTGGATCGCCGATCACGCTGCAAAAGCCTCTCCACTCCTCGTCCGTGGATACAGCGATGGCACACCATCTGTCCTCACCTCGGCAGCGGTACACGGCATGTGGTGCAGCGTGGGTGGAGCGGTTGCCCATGCGCACCATTATTTGTTTGTTTATCATGTAATCCATGATCGGTGGCGCCAGGAATTGAACGCTGCATTCCAGCTGGGAGACATCTATATACTGCCCTCTGCCAGTTCTATCTCGGTAGATGACCGCTGCGATGAGTGCGGCCAAGACGTGGGGGAAAGCAATGAAATCAGTGTAGGCATTGCCCGGTACCGCAGGCTCTCTATCTGGCCAGCCGGTAACATAGCTGAAGCCTGCCAGTTGTGCCAGCACCTGGCCGTGCCCTGGCATTCTGCTGTACGGGCCGGTCTGCCCCTGCATAGTGGTAGAGATGTGGATAAGGTCTGGTGTCTCCGTCCTCAGGGACTCATAGTCCAGACCCCACCTCTCCATAACCCCCGGCACCATGGCATCGATAGCCACATCGGCCCAGCTATAGATAATCCTCCTGGCGACCTGCCTTGCCTGGGGCATTCTCAGGTTGAGGGTGATGCCGAACTTGCTATCGTTGTAAAGGGTAAACATAGCGCTGCGGTTCATGCCGAGCTCGCCGTCTTTAGCAGGTGGAGCAAATCTGAGGATATCAGGCCTGGTGTTGGATTCGATGCGGATCACCTCTGCCCCCAGGTTAGCGGCGAATTTAGCGGAGGCAGGGGCTGTCACCGTCCAGCCGAAATCGACGATCTTTACTCCTTCAAGGGCGCGTCTTTTTTCCATCTGCCACCTACCAATCTTGGATTCGCTGAAGCTAAATAACCCTCGCTTCCTTGAGCAGGCGCATCTCCGCTCTGGAGAAGCCCAGCTCGCCGTGGTAGATCTCTTCGTTATGCTCTCCGATTAACGGAGCACGCCTGGATATCCTCCAGGGGGTTTCCATCATCTTGTAGGGAGCGCCTAAATAGCTTACTGTCTCGCCCATTTCAGGGTGCTCCACCGCTGTGTAGAACTTCCTTGCCTTAAGCTGGGCATCCTCAGCCAGGTCCTGGGTAGTGTTAACCGGGTAGAGAATGATGCGCCTCTTTAGCGCCTGTTCATAGAGTTCCGCTCTGGTCTTGTTCGAGAAGAACTTCGCCAAAGCATTATCTTCAGCATCCACCTCTTCCTGCGACATAGAGATAACGTCGCGCACAAGCCACTCATCATACCCCCAATCCTTCATCGGCTCAAAAACCCCCAGTGGCGTTCCCTCCTCGGCCATCCATTCTACCATTGCAGGCATAGAGATCGCCGCCAGAAGGCCACCTGCTACCATAAAGGCAACGTGTCCGTCCTTGCAGGGATAGCCATATCTCATCGCCCTAGTGGGGTACCGTGGACCTATGTAATAGCTGCGACTAATTCCGCTCCTAATCATATTGTGGCTGAGCAAATCCCAGTACTGGACTACCCCCTGCAGGGTCCACACCACAGCTTCTTGCATCGAGACATCCACATACTGTCCCTCCCCTGAGAGCCATCGGTAGCGAAGAGCCGCCAGTGTGCCCCCGGCAGCATGAACGCTGGCGAGCAAGTAGGCTTGGGGAAAGCTAATCCGACATGGAGGCCGGTCTCCATCGCCAACGGTATATGTCTGGCCGCCCAGACAGCAACCGACAATGTCAGGAGCCTTGTAATCCCTGTAGGGGCCTGTCTGCCCGAAAGGAGTAATAGAGGTCATAACAATCCCCGGATTTGTTGCGCTAAGCGCTGGATACCCCAGACCTAGGTCATCCATATATCCCGGTGGGAAGGACTCTACGACAACATCGGCGGTCTTGGCCAGTGTTCGGAATATGTCTTTTCCGTCGGCGGTTTCAATGTTTAAGGTTATGCCTCTTTTGCTTGTATTGTAGGCCCACCAGTAGAGGCTCTTCTCCCGGTGCGGGATATCCTTGTAGAAAGGGCCAACGTCTCTAGAAGGGTCCCCGCCGGGTGGTTCGATCTTGATTACGTCAGCCCCAAGGTCACCCAGAACCTTTCCACAATAGAAGCCTTTGTCATCGGTCAAATCCAGGGCCCGAAATGGCCCCAGCATGGTCTCTGTTTCCGGTCGCTCGCTCATCGCAGCCTCCAAAGGGTGTCAACGCGCTCAGTATGTTCTCGTCCTCATTGGGCAGGTCTCCTCCCACCATACCAGCCTCGCAGGCTGCCTCCATCGCCTGCTGGTCTGCGCTGCTGCCTTTCGCTGACAATAACTAACATACTCTGGCAGAACTGTCAATGCCCTGGCCACGGATAAGCTAAGGCCACACTCGGATGCTTTCTATGGACTTTGCCAAGAGGTGCTCCCACCTTTCGCCCACATGGCTCACGACCCCACCAGACAGGCAATTGATGAAGCTGTGGCGCGAATCGGGTATGCTATTGACAACATCAATATATTGTGGTAAGCTAGGGCCTCACCACAATATATTGATTGATAAGGTTTCGGTCATGAAGTGTCCTCACTGCGGTCATGAAGATTCCAAGGTAACCGACTCTCGTACTATCGATGACAGCGTCCGCCGTCGTCGTGAGTGCCTCGACTGTGGATTCAGGTTCACTACCCACGAGAGGATCCAGACCGGCAACCTGGTAATCATCAAGAAGGACATGCGCCGCGAGGAGTTCAACCACGACAAACTGGCCATCGGCATCCGCAAGGCCTGTGAGAAGCGCCCCCTTCCCACGGGAACGGTGGAGAAGCTGGTGGATGACATTGAAACCGAGCTTCTCCAATCAGGCAAGGCAGAGGTTCCAAGCTCAGTGGTGGGTGAGATAGTGATGGACAGGCTGAAGGAGCTGGACCATATCGCCTATATTCGCTTCGCCAGCGTCTACCGCGATTTCGCCGACATCACCAGCCTCAAGCAGGAGGTGGATACTCTCATCGCCAGCAGCTATCCTTCAAGCCAGTTGCCGCTCATTCCCAAGGAGGAACTCAATTCCTTAGGCAGGAAAGAGAGAGCTGGCTCCTCTAGGCACCGATAGTTATCAGCCAAAGTGATATCAATGACAAGGTGAGAGCTATGAGTAGCGGTAATCATGGAAAGAGTAGCAAAGTCGAGCGCTCATTGCGCAACAGAGTTGCTCGTGCCATCTTCGCTTCTGCCGAATCCATGGGCATCTCGGACAGGGAGATGGTCGAGGGACTCGCCGATCAGGTTATGGGGCGTCTGGATCGCATACCCACCCTGCCCGGGATGGAGCATCTCGCCCCCGAGATAAAAAGGCCTGTTCAGGAGACGGAGATCAGGTCTATTGCGAAGAGTATCCTTGCCGAGAGGGGGCCCGAAGCGTTTCTCCCGCTTGTGGAGAAAGAGGAGCGCCCCCCCACTCCTAAAGCCAGGGTCAGAAGTAAGAGAACCGAGAAGACCAGGGCCGAAATATCCCCAAACGCCAGGGCAGTCCTGGAGAGAAGGTACCTGGTAAAGAACGACAAGGGTCAGGTGATCGAGGGCGCTGAGGACATGTTCCGCCGCGTGGCCCATCACATCGCCGCAGCGGATTCGCTCTACAACCCTAAAGCCGACATCGAGGCCAGGGAAGAGGAGTTCTACCAGGCAATGGCGAATCTCGAGTTCCTGCCCAACTCACCAACGCTGATGAACGCCGGCCGCGAGCTGGGACAGCTTTCCGCCTGTTTCGTGCTGCCTATTGAGGACTCCATGGATTCCATCTTCGATTCCGTGAAGCACACGGCTCTAATACACAAGAGCGGTGGTGGCACCGGGTTCTCCTTCTCCCGGCTGCGCCCCGAAGGTGACACAGTGGGCTCCACAGGAGGAGTAGCCAGCGGCCCAGTCTCGTTTATGCGAGCCTTCGATGCCGCTACCGACGTCATCAAGCAGGGGGGCAAGCGGCGGGGGGCCAACATGGCAATCCTGAACGTTGACCATCCCGACATATTGAAGTTCATCACCTCTAAGGAGGACTACACCTCCCTCACCAACTTCAACATATCGGTGGCAGTGACCGAGGCGTTCATGAAGGCGGTGGAGAGCGGCGGTGAGTACGAGCTTGTGAATCCCCACACCAAAAAGGTGGTGGGCAAGCTCAACGCTAAAGAGGTATTCGACCGTATAGTTGATATGGCATGGAGAAATGGAGACCCGGGCATCGTGTTCCTCGACCGGGTGAACAGGGATAACCCCACTCCAAAGCTGGGAACTGTGGAGAGCACCAATCCCTGCGGCGAACAACCCCTCTTACCCTACGAGTCGTGCAACCTGGGATCGATGAACCTATCCAAGATGGTCCGCGAGGAGAACGGCACCACAGATATAGATTATGCCAAGCTTGCGCAAACGGTGAGAATGGCTGTCAGATTCCTGGATAACGTAATAGATGTCAACAAATTCCCCCTACCCAGGATAGACGAGATGACCAAGGCCACCAGGAAGATCGGCCTCGGCGTGATGGGTTTCGCCGACCTCCTTATCCAGTTGGGAATACCCTATGATTCACAGGAAGCGCTTAACATTGCTGAGGAGCTGATGAAGTTCATAAGCAAGGAGTCTATGGAGGCCTCCAAAGAGCTTGCCGAGGAGAGGGGCGTGTTTCCCGCCTTTAAGGGGAGCATTTATGACAAGCCCGACGGTCCCCGGGTGAGAAATGCTACCAGAACTACCATCGCCCCCACCGGCACCCTGAGCATCATCGCCGGCTGCTCCAGCGGCATCGAGCCCCTGTTCGCCCTGAGCTATACGCGCACCATACTGGAGGGCACACAGCTGGTAGAGGTTAATCCCCTGTTTGAGGAGGTAGCGAAGAGGCAGGGATTCTACTCTGAAGAGCTGATGCAAGAGGTAGCCAAACGAGGTAATCTGCGCGATCTAGAGGGCGTCCCGGAAAAGGCGCAAAGGCTATTCGTCACCTCCCACGACATTACGCCTGAGTGGCATGTCAAAATGCAGGCGGCATTTCAGAAGCACACCGATAACGCCGTATCCAAGACTGTCAATTTCCCTCACAACGCTACGACGGACGATGTCCGTGAGGTCTACATGCTAGCCTGCAAGGAGGGCTGCAAAGGCATAACGATCTACCGGGATAGGAGCCGCGACAGCCAGGTGCTGAGCATGACCCATGACGAGCTGGTCGAGAAGGAGACCAAAAGAGTCCCAAGAGAGCGTCCGACCACCACAGCAGGGGTCACCGAGAAGGTCGCTACTGGCTGCGGAAACCTCTACATAACGGTGAACTACGATGAGGAAGGCAGGTTGTGCGAGGTGTTCTGCGCCCTGGGTAAGGCGGGAGGCTGTGCCTCAGCGCAACTTGAGGCTATCACCAGGCTGATCTCCCTGGCACTGAGGTCAGGGGTGGAGGTGGAATCGATCATCAAGCACCTGAGAGGAATCAGGTGCCCCTCAATTGCCTGGGACAGGGGCCATGCCATCCTTTCCTGCCCTGACGCCATTGCCGGCGTTCTGGAGCGACACCAGACAAGCGGCGGCGTTGATCCCCGCGTACGCGGGGACAAACCCCAAGCCAATCCTGAAGCCAAAACCAAAGCCAAGACCAAGGCTGGTGGTGAGATCAAGAATACGGCGGGGCAATGTCCAGATTGCGGCAGCCTGCTCGTCTTCCAAGAAGGCTGCTTCATCTGCCAGTCCTGCGGCTATACCAAGTGCTAGCAATGTGAACGATTCATGACATGGAAAGCGATCAAGGAGGCCAGGCTAAGGCTCGAAAAGGAGAAGGGCACCATCCGCAAGGATTGGGGGGGAGAACGCCCATTGCCCTCATCATAGCTACGAAAACATAGTTTGCGAGCGGGTCTTCTGGGAACCAAAAACGCGTAGGGCCGAAGAACCCATCAGCCTGGAATCGCAGCGCCCTCTACGCTCATCGAGAGTTGCCCCTTGATGAGCCGCTGCCCTGGTCGGCAGTGGATTCCGGCATTAACCCTGAGTATCTCAGTGAGGAGTTGGCTAGGGCACGCCGGCGGGCTCAGACCCAACCCTGCCCGCCGAAGGACTGCCACGAGTGCGGAGTGTGCTAAAGCATGACCATTGACCAGAACATCCGAGACTTGCAGCGGCGCATCGCTGGGGCCTGCGAGCGCGCGGGGCGGTCGCCGGATGAGGTTACCCTGGTCGCCGTGACCAAGACCGTAGAGGTCGTTGCCATCGAGGCTGCCTTCAACGCTGGCATCAGGAACTTCGGTGAAAACAGGGTCCAGGAGGCTAAACCCAAGATCGAGCAGCTTGAGGCCTTGAGACCTCACCTGACCTGGCACATGGTGGGACACCTTCAAACCAACAAAGCCAAGACAGCACTGGACATTTTTGATATAATCCATAGCGTTGATTCGCTCAGGTTGGCGGAGGCCCTGAGCAGGCGCAGTCAGAAGAAGCTGCCTGTTCTCATCGAGGTCAATGTTTCCGCCGAGGCAACCAAGAGCGGCTTCCCGCTACCTGAGGTAGACGAGGCAGTGAGGCAGATCGGGAGGCTGCCCAATATCGAGATAGAGGGGCTGATGACCATGGCCCCCTGGGTGAGCGATGCCGAGGAGGTGCGGCCCGTCTTTCGCCAGTTGCGGCAACTGAGAGATGCCCTGGGGCTCAGGCACCTGTCTATGGGGATGACCGATGACTTCGAGGTGGCCATCGAGGAGGGAGCGACGCTGGTGAGGATAGGTCGAGCGATTTTCGGTGAGCGAAGAATGGCTTGAGGAGAAAACGATGAGGATCGCCTTTATTGGGGCCGGGGTTATGGGCGAGGCTATGATCTCAGCCCTTCTCAGACAAGGAGCAATCAGCCACGATACGGTTTTTGCCTGTGACGTCGATCAGGCTCGCCTTACCCACATAGGGGAAAAATACAAGGTCAATTGTGCTCGGGATATTCACAGCGCGGTCGTTGATCCCGATGTCGTCGTTCTCTCGATCAAGCCTCAGACACTGGCCGAGGTGATGAAAGACCTGAAAGGCGAGCTA
This sequence comes from uncultured Dehalococcoidia bacterium, assembly GCA_964449845.1. Classification (GTDB taxonomy): domain Bacteria; phylum Chloroflexota; class Dehalococcoidia; order SZUA-161; family SZUA-161; genus SOKG01. Next base: position 1,156 of record CAYVES010000102.1, on the reverse strand, counting down.
AAGGAAAAACAACTGGTGCTCTCTATCGTCGCCGGGGCCAGGATTGACACCATCAGAAAGGGACTGGGACACGACAAGGTTGTCCGGGTGATGCCCAATACGCCGGCACAGGTCGGAGAAGGGATGAGCGTATGGACCGCCACCGCTGCCGTGAGCCGGAAGCAGAAAGATATGGTGCAGACTATCCTGAGGGCGATGGGCAAGGAGATATACTTCTCCGATGAGAAGTATATCGACATGGCGACGGCAATAAGCGGTAGTGGCCCCGCCTATATCTTCCTGATTATGGAAGCGCTCATCGATGCCGCGGTGCACATCGGTCTTCCCCGGGAGTTGGCAGGGGAGCTGGTAGCGCAAACTGTGCTGGGCTCTGCGCATATGACCAAGGAGTCGGGCAAGCACCCCGCAGAGCTGAAGAATTTGGTTACCTCACCGGGAGGGACTACCGCTGAGGGTCTGTTTTGCCTGGAGGAGGGAGGGGTGCGGGCCATCATGGCCCAGGCGGTCATCGCTGCTTACGAGAAAGCAAAGCTTCTGGGAGGTGAGAGCGGCAAATGACTATCGCAGCTGAGCTTGTCTACTACATCATACAGGTGATCACCATCGCCATATTCGCCAGGGTTGTCTTATCCTGGTTTATGATCAGTCCCAGAAGCGGCGTTCTTGTTAGCATCTATCAGGTACTTTTTCAGATAACTGAACCCATTCTGGGGCCGCTGCGTAGAATCATCCCTACGATAGGCATGTTCGACATATCGCCGATAGTGGCTATCATCGCGCTGCAGATCATCGGCGAGGTGCTCATCCGAGCCCTGTCCTAAGGCTCATGATTCCCACACAACTTGGCCACCAATGATGGTCTTCTCCACCTGAATTTCCTTTATCTCCTCCGGCGCTACCGTCGTGGGGTCAGCGCTCAAAACCACCAGATCGGCCAGCTTGCCGATTTCGATGCTTCCTTTCGAGCGCTCCTCGAAGGAGGCATAGGCTCCGCCCAGGGTATACATCCTGAGCGCCTCCTCAGGAGAAATAGCCTCTTCCGCAGAGAGAATCTGCCCGCTCTCAGCCTTGCGCGTGACCGCGGCATAGACTCCAATCAGTGGGGCGCAGGGCGCCACCGGACAATCGGAGCTCCCCGCCGGCCTGAGTCCGTTCT
>CAYVES010000101.1:0-8734 GCA_964449845.1 uncultured Dehalococcoidia bacterium | reverse complement strand
TGCTCACCTGCATCACAACATTGATCAGGCGGTCGATTTTAGAGCGCTCGAAGAGCTAAACCGGAAAGTCAGTCAGAAGTGGGCAGGTCAGTTTGCTTCGGGAGCCGATTTCTTGGGCGCCCATGGCCCCCCGTATATGCCAGCCATGTTTCTGTTGCTTCCATCGCTGATGATAATCTATTTCATCGTCAGAAGAAGGGCATCAGCATAAGGCGGTAAATTGAGGTAGGGGCGAGGCATGCCTCGCCCCTACGGCTGGTTCATGCTCAAGAGGGTAAAAAGCTCCCCCTTGGGCAAAGAGGAGGACGAGATGGCCTCGATAAAGGAAGTCCTATCAAGAGTGAGGCAAGGGGAGACCGTTGAAGCCATCAGCAGGGAATTGGATGTAAGAGAAGCCACACTGCGGGCGATGATAGATTTTATGGCAGGGAAAGGTTATGTTGAGGAGTTAGAAGGCGGGGGCGGTTGCGCTGGCTGTCAGTTAAACCGTAAATGCAGCGTATCTGCACCAGGGGAGCGAAAGGTAAGGATGTATGCCTTGACCAAGAAAGCTATAGAACATATTGAGGAGGCATAGGAAGCGGGCAAGAATTCTCAGATACGCTAAGGGGGTAAAATGAAGGGGTTGCTGGTAGCGTCTACCGCCTTTGGTCTTTTCATTTTGTGTCCTAGAATGGCTGGGATGGCAAGGGGGAAAGGAAATGAACTGGCGAGAGTTATGGGAGAGCAAGCAGGGAGAAAGGGCGGGGGCGAGTCTCAAAGGGGGACCTGCTCCAGAATATTGGGGCAAGCTAGCGGAAGATTTCTCTCAATGGAATAAATCGAATGAGTATGAATATGGAAGAAAAGCGATAGAAGCAATACAGGAGATAATGAGCCCTGATTTTGAAGCCCTGGACATTGGAGCGGGCCCCGGAACGCTGGCCATACCCTTTGCCAAAATGGTACGGAGAATGGCTGCCATTGAACCTTCAACAGGGATGATCGAGCGGTTGATGAGAGATGCACGCGAGGAAGGGGTTGAAAATATCGAGGTAATAAACAAAAGCTGGCAGGGAGTCAATGACCCTGATATCAGGAAGAGGTTTGACATCGTTGCCTGTTCCCACCTTCTCTGGCAGTTCGAAGATGTTGAGAGGCAACTTGAGAGGATGGAAGCCGCTTCAAGGGGCTATTGCTGTGTGGTTCACCCCGCCTGCAACGAAACAAGCCACCGTTTCAGGCTTCCTAGCCGTTCGCCTATTCTTCCCTTTGCAACTTCGACCGGCCCGCCTGAGTCCAGAAATCTGCGTGGAAACGCCTGAAGGTACGTAGAGCTGCCATCGCAGTAGACACTGCGGTAATTGCATGTCTCCAAGAGCTTCGCCAGTTCTCGGGAGATAGACTGCTGCAGCTGCGCTGCTCTCATCCGAGTCATTTCTTGATCATAATATGGAATGCGGTCGCCGGCATCTATAAGTCCATATCTGGCGGAAAGAACCTTGATGTCCACCAAGGCACGATTGCTCCTCGTTCGGAGCCATTAGCGAATTGTTCGAAATGCGGGCCCATCATAACACTCGAGTGCTGGCGTAGAAGCATCTGGTGTCTTTTTCTTACGCTTCGAGCATCCGATTATCAACAGATGTCTGTCCGTCTGCCTAATCGCTACCGAGCTACTCTCCATGTTCCTGATTTAGAAGAACGTTTGTGAGAACCTACCACACTGTATCACTACTAGACGGTTCTACGGTAGCAAGGTCGCAATGCAACAAAAGCTCGGTTTTGTCAAGACTCGGCGCACTCTGAGCGGATGCAAGTAGCTCTAGTTGCACAGAAGGGCGGATTGTTACTCTAGCCACTCCATTGGGTAACCCGCTGCCCCAAAAAGGAGATATCTCTACTGAAGTGGAATTATCACCTGGAATCCAGGGGCTCGAGAAGGGCTTCTTTCCGGGCGGGTAGGATTATTGCGACCAGAACCATAACCTACCACACCAACATTGAAAAAGGCAGCGAAACTATGGGACATGTTCACCAAAATGTGACGACTTCCTAACCTTTTTCCCTTCATCTTATGGCTTCTTGATCACTAGCTTGCCACAATGCGATAAAAGTCACATACAGCTACGATACCATACGCTAAACTGTCTTACAGGTTCGGCAACGATTGTGGGAAGCGGGACGTGAGAACAAACTGAAGAAGGGTACCTATGGCAATAGAGAGATGGAGGCCGAGGTTGGGACTGACTCCCTGGAGTCTGTTCAGGGAACTGGAAGAGTTTGCGCGGCCGTTTGAGGATGTTCTCAGCCGGCCATTTGTGCCGTCGCTGATTAGGCGTTGGCCGGTTGAAGGACTGGAGTGGTCACCCGCTATAGAGATATTCGACAAGGGCGACAGAGTCGTGGTGGAGGCCGAACTCCCGGGGATGAAAGATGACGACATAGGCGTCCCGGTTGTCGGTGATACGCTGACGATAAAAGGGGAACGAAAGGCTGAGAGCGACGTCAAGGAAGATAACTACTACTGTTGCTAGCGTTCTTACGGTAGTTTCTTCCGCTCCATGACCCTTCCCTCCCAGGTAGACAACGAGAGGATTGAAGCGACCTATGAAGACGGGGTGCTGGAGGTTAGCCTTCCCAAAGCCGTCGAGGCAAAAGAGAAGAAGGTGAAGGTGTCATCCAGGAAAGGATGAGGCTGGAAGATATACAGGAGAGACCCGGCGTCCCGCTTCCCACCCTTTAGGTGTAGTTTCCTTGTATCATATGTGCAATTCTCTTGCAACAATCGAGTGTTGAATTTCAGATTGTAGCGGTTATCTATTGATTGCACAATATGTCGCTATGTGGTAGGATACTGCGCAACCACCAAGTAGAGGGGGCAAAATGACCACCAAACAGGTCAAAGTCTACTCAACACCAACATGCCCGTATTGTAAGATGGCCAAGAGCTTCTTGGATGCCAACAACATTCCCTATCAAGACCTCAACGTGGCCGAGGACAAAGTAGCTCGAGAGGAGATGATCAGCAAGTCCGGTGCCATGGCGGTACCAGTGGTCGAAATCGACGGCGAGACCTTAGTCGGCTTTGATGAGGCGTGGTTGAAGGAGAAACTGGAACTCTGAAGTATACCGACCTGAGGTAATGGATTATGTATGAGCTAATCATTATCGGAGCTGGTCCGGCGGGTATGACGGCAGCAGTCTACGCCGCCAGGAAGCGGATAGGTACCCTTCTCCTGAGCAAAGACGTGGGGGGTCAACCTCTGTGGACGGCGGGCATTGAGAACTACATGGGCTACCAGTTCATCGAAGGCGTTGAGCTGATGCAGAAATTTGAGGAGCAGGTGAAGCAATTCCCTGTAGAACAGAAAATCGGTCAGGGAGTGGCGGCCTTGTCCCGCGTAGATGGGGCATTTGAGATCAAAACGGATAAGGATGAGAGCTATCAAGGGAAAGCGGTGATAATCGCTAGCGGAAAGCGTTCCCGTCAACTCAATGTACCTGGAGAAGACAGGTTGAAAGCAAGGGGCGTAACCTATTGCGCCATCTGCGATGGCCCTCTCTTCGCCGGAGAGAAGGTAGCGGTGATAGGCGGTGGCAACTCCGCGCTGGAAGCTGCGGACGACATGGTCAAGATAGCCGAGCACGTGTACCTGGTCTCTACGACTCCGCTTACCGGCGACCAGATACTTATTGACAAGCTCAAAGATGCCTCCAACCTGACTGTCTTGCTGGAACACGAGGTGGTGATGATAGAGGGCTCGAGCAGGGTGGAAGGAATTAGGATCAGGGACTTGAAAAGCGGCGAGGAGAGGAAGATCGATGTCGGAGCCGTCTTTGTCGAGATCGGACTCATCCCCAACTCAGAGTTTGCCAAAGGCATGGCCAAGCTCAATGAACTCGATGAGATTGAGGTAGATTGCTCCTGTGAGACGGTGATACCAGGACTATTTGCCGCTGGAGACGTAACCAGCGTCCCAGATAAACAGATAGTGGTGGCTGCTGGTGAAGGGGCCAAGGCGGCTCTAAGCGCTCATCGCTATCTGCAGAGACTTTAAGGAGGTTGCTAAAATGGGTGTCTTTTTCTTGGGCAGGGAGCTTATCAATATTGCCCTCGGTATTGAGCGAAATGGGGCCGTGTTCTACGATTCCCTGGCTGACTCGACCACGGATGTCACGGTCAAGGGGACCTATAAGTACCTGGCGGACAAGGAAAGGGAGCACATTGGAATCTTCCAGAATATGCTCGGCTCAGTGGGCGATTATCAGCCACCGGAGACACTTACCGAAGAGTATGACTCTTACCTGAGAGCGCTGACCGACTCCTTTGTTTTCACCGATGACCAGGTTGCCCGTGAGATGGCGCGGAAAGTAGAAAGCGATGTCGAGGCTATTCAAATCGCCCTCGGCGCGGAGAAGGACTCGATCCTGTTCTACTCTGAGATGCGAGAACTTGTTCGTGCGCCAGACCGTGACGTGGTGAATAGGATAATCGAAGAAGAGAAGTCTCACGTGAGACAGCTTTCGGATCTCAAGAAAGACCTGGGCAAGCGGTGATAGCCGAAGCACGATCAGGAGGCACGAGATGGACAAAGTCATGCACTCACTAAGGAAGATGCATAACATAGAGAGATTTGCCACAGAGGTTTATCGGGCGCAGATCCCGGCCTTCCCTGAGAAGGATATCACCGAGAGGCTCAAGGCTGCGATGCTCAATGAGCAGGAACACGTCGATGGTCTCAAGGCGCGCATTGAAGAACTGGGAGGAACCACCTCATGGCTGGGTTTCTTCTTTCAGATAGCAGGCAAGTCGTGGGGATTTGCCACGAGATTTCTGGGCAAGATGTTCATTCTCAGAGCGGATATCTGGCTCGAGCGAAAGGCGGTCACAGACTACGGCGATTTCCTGCAAAAGGTAGATTTCGATGAGAGGTCCAGAGCTTTGATACAGAAGAACATCGGGGACGAGAAAACCCATGTCAAGAGGTGGGAGGACTCCATTGTTATCTTGAGTAACCTGAAGCAGCAAAGGCTTTAGGCGCGTTTGGTTTTGGTGGCGGAAGGAGGTGATCAAGATAGCAGTTGAGAAGGAGGGCGAAAGGTACCGGTGCAACGTTTGTGGCAACGACGTAACGGCAACCGGATTCTGGATGATTTCAAGAGTGGTCGGCGAGACGTCGCAGAGTTCTGGATTCAGCTAAAGGAACGGCTGATTTACATCCACTACTTCAAGAAAGGAGTTTGAAGAATGGCATATGATGCAAAGGACTACAGCAACTTAATCGGGATGGAGGGTTTTAGCGACACCTTGCTTAATAACCATTTCACCCTCTATCAGGGCTATGTAACCAACACCAATAAGCTGCTGGATACACTCGCCGCCATGCTCAAGGAGGACAAGGCAGGGACTCCAGAATACGCTGAGTTGAAGCGGCGGATGGGTTTTGAGTTCAACGGCATGCGCCTCCATGAGTACTACTTCGAAAATCTCGGGGGCAAGGGAGACCTCGACAAATCGGGCAAGCTGGGCAAGAAGCTAGCCGAGGAGTTCGCTAGCTACGAGAATTGGGAAAAGGACTTCAGAGCCACCGCCGCGATGAGGGGTATTGGCTGGACCATTCTGTACCAGGACAACCTGACCGGTAGGCTGATAAACCAGTGGATCAACGAGCACGAGACCGGCCATCCCGCAGGCTGTAGCCCTATCCTGGTGCTCGATGTTTTCGAGCATGCCTTCATGATCGACTACGGGCTGAAGCGCCCCGACTACATCGCGGCTTTCTTCAAAAACATAAACTGGGGCGCAGTTGAGGATCGCCTCAGATAAAGGCATCCGTTACCAGACTGAAGAGGAATCGTTTCGAGGACTAAGGATATGAAGAAAGCCTATCTGGATAATGCGGCGACTACACCTCTATTGCCCGAGGTGCTGGAGGCCATGCTCCCCTACCTCAGGGAGGCCTATGGCAATCCGCAATCCCTGCACGAATGGGGAGATGAGGCCAGGGAGGGCATCGAGGAGGCCAGAAGCCAGGTGGCCGCCCTCATCGGGGCCCGGCCCGAGGAGATCATCTTCACCGGCTCAGGCAGTGAGGCCAATAACTTCGCTATCAAGAGCCTGGCTCAGGCCCAGCAGTCCAAAGGGAAGCATGTTGTCATCTCCGCCATCGAGCACTTCTCTGTGCTCCATTCTGCGAAGACGCTGGAGAAGTGGGGCTTTGAAGTGACCACGGTCCCTGTGGATGGGTACGGGCTGGCGGACCCCGAAGCGGTAGCTGGAAGCTTAAGGGAGGATACTATTCTGGTCTCGGTAATGCATGCCAACGGCGAGGTAGGAACCATCGAGCCTATCGCCAGTATAGCGAAGGTGGCAAAGGGAACGGGAGCCCTGTTCCACACCGATGCCGTGGCCAGCGCGGGCACAATACCTGTCGACGTTGCAGAACTCGGTGTCGATGCGCTGAGCCTGGCCGCAAACCAGTTCTATGGTCCTAAGGGCGTCGGTGCCCTGTGGCTCAAGAAGGGCACGCGTATCATTCCCTTTCTCGACGGTGGGGTGCAGGAGGGAGGAAGAAGAGCAGGAACTGAGGATGTGCCTGGCATCGTGGGAATGGGGAAAGCAGCAGAGCTGGCGCAGCAGGATATGACTTCTCGAATAGAGCAGTTCTCCGCTCTACGAGACCGATTGATAGAGGGCTTGAGTTCCAAGATAGAGCACACTATCTTAACCGGCCACCCAACCCAGCGCCTCCCGGGAAATGCCAGCTTCTGCATCGAGTTCATTGAGGGGGAGGCGATGCTCATGCTGCTCTCAAGCAAAGGTGTCGCCGCCTCCAGTGGCTCGGCCTGCACCTCCAGGGCGCTCAAGGCTTCCCACGTTCTCACCGCCATGGGCATACCTCCTGAGCTCGCCCAGGGATCGCTCCTTTTCACCCTCGGTCTGAACAATAGCGATGAGGACGTGGACTATGTGCTGGATGTGCTGCCTCCAATAGTGGACAGGTTGCGACAGATGTCACCCCTTTATGCCAAATTCATTAAAGAGCAGGGGGGAGGGAGATAGAATGCCGATATACAGTGAAAAGGTGATGGAACACTTCATGAACCCCCGCAATGTCGGGGAGATCGAGAACCCTGATGGTGTCGGCGAGGTGGGAAACCCGGTCTGCGGGGATATGATGACCTTTTACATTAGGGTAGATAACAACCACCTCAGCGATGTCAAATTCAAGACCTTCGGCTGTGGCGCTGCCATCGCCGTCTCCAGCATAGTGAGCGAGATGGCCATGGGTAAGACCCTGGAGGAAGCGAGGTGGATCACCCCGGCGCTGGTGGCCGAGGAGCTTGAGGGGCTGCCCAAGAATAAGTATCATTGCTCAAACCTTGGTGCTCAGGCACTCAACAAGGCCATCGACGACTACCTCAAGAAGCAGGGCAAAGAGGTCAAAAGCAAAAGGAGGAGGAAGGATGAAAAAGAGTGAAGAGCCAAAGGAAAAAGAGAGGAAGCGCTTTTGCCCCTATTGTGAGGAGGAGATTCTGGCCGCAGGGTTTCCCTACTGCCAGCCCTGCGGCGTGACCCTGCGCTACTGCGTCAGGTGCGAGCTGGCGGTGGTGAGGGAGGCGACAGTCTGTCCCCAGTGCGGGGGCGAGCTAGAATGGAAATAAGGGGACTCCCATGCCAGAAAAGGTTACCCTGGTGGTATTCAGCGGGGACCTGGACAAGGCCCTGGCCGCCTTCAACATCGCCATAGGGGCCGCCTCCATGGGGATGGAGGTGAGCATGTTCTTCACCTTCTGGGGGCTAAACGTCATCAAGCGAAATCAGGGCAGTGTTAAGAGCAAAGGGATAATGAGGCGGATGCTCAACTTCATGAACCGGGGAGGCTCAAAGAGGCTTCATCTTTCCAAATTCCATATGCTGGGAATGGGCACTCGGATGATGAAGAGGCTGATGAAGGATGTCAATTCCCCCCAACTGGAGGAACTGATATCCATGGCCAAAGGGATGGGCGTGAAGTTTATTGCCTGCACCACCTCTATGGGGATAATGGGGATCGGTAAGGAAGCCTTCATCCCGGAAGTAGACAGCTTTGCTGGGGTAGCTACATATCTGGCCGAGGCGCGAGAGGGAAAGGTCAATCTGTTTGTCTAGGAGGGGCGATGAAAGCGGATGAGACCTTGGACTGCATAGGGCTCTACTGCCCCATGCCAATTGCTCATACCGCCAGCAAGCTAAAAGAGTTGGAGAAGGGGCAGGTCCTGGAGGTATTGGCCGACGACGAGGGGATCAAAGAAGATATGCCTGCCTGGTGCAAAGTCACGGGCAACGACCTGTTGGGAATCGAAGAGGAAGCAGGACAATACAAGGTCTACGTCAGGAAATCCGAGTAGAGAACGAGAACACAAGGTGTCAAAACTCAACCGGGAGAGCACAAAATGAATCCGAAAGCTTTACACTCGCTAAGCTATGGCCTGTATATAGTAGGTTCCAGAAAGGGAGACAAAATCAATGCTCAAATTGCGAACACAGTGATTCAAGTCTGCTCCGAGCCGCCGACTATCGCCGTGACCATCAACAAGGGGAACCTCACGCACGAATTCATCAAGGACAGCAAAGTCTTTGCCGTTTCGGTGCTGTGCCAGGACGCCCCGCTGAGCCTAATCGGGAACTTCGGATTCAAATCGGGAAGAGACTCGAACCAGTTCGATGGGGTAAGCTACAAACTGGGTGAGACGAAGGCCCCGATAGTCC
>CAYVES010000100.1:0-8868 GCA_964449845.1 uncultured Dehalococcoidia bacterium | reverse complement strand
GATATCTCCTCATGCCGCATGGAAACACCGTTTATGTAGTGGGAGGAAATGAGCCCCAAGTGAGCCATGTTCAGGGCACCGTCCAGAAAGCATCCGGCGGCAACCAAACCATCGGTTCGTTCTGCGCCCAGGATTTGTCGAACCAATTCAATGGGGAATTTGTCGTGGGCTGCGGGAACAGGCGTATGAGTGGTGAAGATGCACTGCCGGCGGATTGCTTCCATATCCGCCTCGGTTGCCGCGGGCAAGCCGCTCCTGTGGGTACGCTCCTCCAACAGAGCCAGCGCGAGAAGCGCAGAATGTCCTTCGTTCATGTGATAGGTTTGCACATCGCTATGCCCCAGGACTCTCAAGGCGGCCACCCCACCCAAGCCAAGGCAAGCTTCCTGACACAGACGATAACGAGTGTCTCCACCGTAGAGATAGTCGGTCAGAGTCTGGTCCCGGGGATCGTTGTCAGGCAAATCAGCATCCAAGAAGTATACAGGCACCTCGTGACCTGTAACGCCTCGAACTTTGTAAAGCCAGGGACGCAGCTGAACTTGTCGTCCCTCGATCTCCACCGTCGCCCGCTGTGGTTGTGGCTCTAGATAGTCTCGTGGAGACCATTTAACCGGGCTCTCAGACTGGTTGCCTTGGTCATCTAGGTGCTGATGGAAATAGCCTTTACGGTACAACAGTGTCATGCCCACCATAGATATGCCCAGATCGGCAGCCGCACGAAGGGTGTCGCCGGCAAGCACGCCCAGGCCGCCGGCGTAGGTGGGCATAGCCGGATCAAGCCCTACTTCCATGGAGAAATAGGCCACCGGAGATGGTTGAGTTACCATCCTAGTAAGCGGCGACATATGCGATCCCTCTCCAGTATGATCACGCTTGAGCTTGCCAGCCTTGCAGTTGGGAGACGACCATATTCAAGTAGTCGCGCTCAGGGCAGAACCGTCGTCCAAGGGCAGACGGCTCGTTCTCCATCATTGCGCCGTGTCAATGATACCCATACCGAATACAATAGGCAAATCTGATGAAAAAGTCATAGAACTCTGCCCAAGAAACTTCAAAAACTGTCACATTGCAGGCCAAGTACTACGCAACTTCTCGTGCCGCTCTAAAAATGCTTGACAGTTTGCCCGAATAGTTTACTATTGATTCCACCGCTCAGTGCTCCATTGATTCGTTAGCCGCAGAAAGAGACAATGTCCGAAGTGCCAGTTGAGGGACGCAACACACGCGTAGTAATCGACGGGGTAAAGCCCGAGATCGATTCCGGTCGGTTTCCCGCAAAGCGCACCATTGGTGAAGAGGTGGTCGTGGAGGCCGACATCTTTGCCGACGGGTATGACGTGCTCTCGGCTGTACTCCTGCACCGAAAAGATGGGGATTCGGAATGGATTGAGAGTCCCATGGAACCTCTGGGCAATGACCGGTGGCGAGGCTCTTTCGAGGTGTCCGAACTTGGCACCTACCGCTACACGATTGTGGCTTGGGTTGACCAATTCAAGTCGTGGCGGCGCGACCTGTCGAAGAAGGTAGAAGCGGGACAGCAGGTTGAGGTTGATCTTCTTGCGGGAGCGCGGCTCATCGGCGAGGCAGGCCAGCGCGCCTCTTCTTCCGATGCGCAGCTTTTCCGGAAGTGGGAGAAGACCCTGTCTTCAACTCAAGATCGGGAGCAGGCTAGAGTCAGACTTGCCTTAAGCGAAGAAGTGTTGACACGCGTGGAGAAATACTCAGATCGGCACTCGGCCGTTACCTATCCTAAGGAGCTTCAGGTGCAGGTCGACCGTGAGAAGGCTCGTTTCAGCACTTGGTACGAGATGTTCCCTCGCTCCACCGCCTCTCACCCAGGGCGTCACGGTACCTTCAAGGACTGTGAAGCCCGCCTGCTCTACGTAGCCGCCATGGGGTTTGACGTCCTCTACTTCCCGCCGATTCACCCCATTGGCCTTACTAACCGAAAAGGTCAGAACAATGCCCCTGAGTCGAGCGCGACCGATCGCGGTACCCCCTGGGCGATAGGGGCTGAAGAGGGCGGCCACAAATCTATCCACCCCGAACTCGGCACCCTGGAGGACTTCCGCAAGCTCATGGCCAAGGCTCAGGAGCATGGCATTGAGATTGCTTTAGACCTAGCCTACCAATGCTCGCCAGATCATCCCTATGTTAAAGATCATCCCGAGTGGTTCCGCTGGCGGGCCAATGGCACTGTCCAGTATGCCGAGAACCCACCGAAGAAATACGAGGACATCTATCCACTTAATTTTGAGTCCGAGCATTGGTGGGAGCTATGGCTGGAACTCAAAAGCATTATGCAGTTCTGGATTGAGCAGGGCGTGCGCATTTTCCGCGTGGATAATCCTCACACGAAGCCATTCAAGTTCTGGGAGTGGGCGATTGCGGAGATGAAGAAAGACCACCCGGAAGTGATCTTGCTCTCGGAGGCCTTCACCCGCCCCAAGATCATGTACCGCCTGGCCAAGCTTGGCTTCACTCAGTCATATACCTATTTCGCCTGGCGCAACACCAAATGGGAGCTTACACAGTACTTTACCGAGCTTACCCAAACAGACATATGTGACTACTTCCGGCCTAACCTGTGGCCCAACACTCCTGACATCCTAACCGAGTACCTTCAGTCCGGGGGGCGCCCTGCGTTCATGACACGGCTGGTGCTGGCAGCAACCCTGGCAGCAAGCTATGGTATCTACGGACCGGCCTTCGAACTCTGTGAGGCAAGCCCCAGGGAATTGGGCAGCGAGGAATACCTGGACTCAGAGAAGTATGAGATCAAGCATTGGGACATTGATAGGGCAGACAGCCTTAGAGATTTCATCGCGCGCGTGAACCAGATCCGACGCGATAACCGGGCTCTACACAGCAACCTGAGTCTGGACTTCCACACTGTAGACAACGAGCAGATCATATGTTACAGCAAGAAGACGGAAGATCTCTCCAACGTCATAGTGGTGGTTGTGAATCTGGACCCTCACTACACCCAGTCAGGGTGGGTTGATCTGCCGCTTTCAATGCTGGGAATCCCCGAGCAACAGGCTTTTCAGGTACATGACCTGCTGAGCGATGCCCGATACCTCTGGCATGGCCCGAGGAACTACGTGGAGCTCAATCCACACGTCTGTCCAGCCCACATCTTCCGCATCCGCCGGAGGGTGCGCAACGAACGGGACTTTGAGTACTACATCTAGACAGATCGCAGGACGGCAATCGGAATGTTTCCCATGAGAAGGAAAGCTGGTGACGGAGGACCTGAATCTTCTGAAGGAGAGGTGCCATGCCTGTACTAGACGTGGGGAAAAGGATTACAGACACCCTAGCCACGCTGATCAAAGCGACCGGCGATGTGCTATCGAACACTATTGACGTTACACGTGTCTCCACTGTGAGCACTTTGCGTAGCATCAGGGGAGGGAGAGCCGAAACATCGCGCGTTGCCACTGAGGCCATCGTGGCTGCTATTAGGGCAGGCTACGAGGCTGGCGCTGAACTTGGCTCCGTGACCAAGGGCGCAGTAATAGGCGCGATACAGGGAGTCGGTGAGGTGACCAAGGTAACACCGCGCATCCTGAGCGACGCAGCCCGAGCTGCAGTCAAGGAGACCAGTGAGGTAGGCGGAGATGTCGCTACGGCGGCCAGGAAAGCGGTCGAAGGGGCAATCGAGGCTGGGAAGCAACGAGGTATGAAAGGTGAAGACGCTGCATCGGCGGGGGCTGCTGGCGCTATTGCCGCCGCGGGTGAGCTTGGCGAAGCAGTCGCCAGTGCTATAGCCAAAACGCTCTCAGGCACCATTTCAGGCGTTCGAGTAGTGTTCGAGTCCCCCTTCAAGAAGCCCGCTGTTCTGGTACTGAACGGTAATCACCGGGATCTGGAGTTGCTGAGCCAGCAACTCAGCAAAGAGGGATATCGAGTGCAGGCAGCTGGCAGCGGGAAGGAGCTAGGCGAAGTGGTACAAGCCACCGAGGGCAAAATCTCGCTTGCCCTGATAGACGTGTCCGACTTCGATGAGGAGATATGGGAGAGTTGCGATTTGTTGCGAAAGGCAAGAATCCCCTTTCTAGTCATCTCGCCAAAGCGTAGTCGAACAATTCAGCAGGAGAGTATGAAACACGGTGCTGGCGGGGTGCTGACCAAACCTCTGGGTGTGAAAGAACTCGCGGAACATATCCGTGGTTTGCTTGGAGACTAAGTAGCAGCCTCCATCAAGCTAGAACGTTGCCATGGCCAAACGAAATAGAGACCTGTTCACGTTCGAGGATGACTCCCTTTGGTATAAGGATGCGATAGTATACGAGTTACACGTGCGTGCCTTCGCTGACAGCGACGGCGACGGCGTGGGAGACTTCCCCGGGCTGACCGACAAGCTTGATTATCTTCAGGACCTGGGAGTCACCGCCATCTGGTTGCTACCCTTCTATCCATCTCCGCTGAAGGACGACGGTTACGATATCTCGGACTATACCGCCGTCCAACCGGTATACGGCGACATGCGAGACTTCAGGGACTTCGTTGAGGCAGCGCACCAGCGCGGATTGCGCGTTATCACCGAGCTTGTTGTCAATCACACGTCCGACCAGCATCACTGGTTCCAGCGAGCCCGGCGGGCAAGCCTTGGGAGTCGCTGGCGCGACTTCTACGTTTGGAGCGACACACCGGATAGATACAAAGAGGCGCGGATCATCTTTAAGGACTTTGAGTCCTCCAACTGGACGCTGGATCCCGTGGCCAAGACCTACTACTGGCACCGCTTCTACTCGCATCAGCCCGACCTAAACTACGATAGCCCACACGTTCAGCGCGCCGTCCTGAGGGTGGTGAACTTCTGGCTGCGCTCGGGCGTTGACGGTCTGCGAGTTGATGGCGTGCCTTACCTCTACGAGAGAGAGGGCACCGACTGTGAGAACCTGCCCGAAACACATGCATTCTTCAAGGGGTTGCGCCAGCACGTCGACGGCAAATTCCAAAACCGTATGCTCCTCGCCGAGGCCAACCAGTGGCCCGAGGATGCAGTCGAGTACTTTGGTGATGGCGACGAGTTTCACATGGCTTTTCACTTCCCCCTTATGCCCCGTATCTTCATGGCCATTCGTATGGGGGACCGTTTTCCAATCGTTGACATCCTGCAGGAGACGCCCGACATACCGCAGGATTGCCAATGGGCGCTGTTCCTACGCAACCACGATGAGCTAACCTTGGAGATGGTAACCGACGAGGAGAGAGACTATATGTACAGGACGTACGCGCGCGACTCCTCTGCTCGTCTGAACCTAGGGATTCGCCGTCGCCTAGCGCCTCTACTCAGCAACGACCGCAGGAAGATGGAGCTAATGAATGGATTGCTTTTCTCCCTGCCGGGCACGCCGGTGATTTACTACGGTGATGAGATAGGCATGGGCGATAACTTTTATCTCGGTGACCGAAAGGGAGTGCGCACACCGATGCAATGGAGCCCTGACCGCAACGCCGGCTTTTCCCGGGCCAACCCGCAGAAGCTTTACCTGCCAGTCATCATCGATCCTGAGTACCATTATGATGCTGTCAACGTCGAGACCCAACAGAATAATCCACACTCCCTCCTCTGGTGGATGAAGCGCAGCATTGCGCTCAGGAAGCGATTCAAAGCCTTCGGGCGGGGCCGCCTCGAGTTCCTTTTCCCTGAAAACCGCAACGTGCTGGCTTTCCTCCGCCGCTACGAGGAGGAGAACATCCTGGTTGTGGCCAATCTCTCGCATGCCGCACAGCACGTTGAGCTTGACCTCTCCGATTTTGAAGGACACGTACCTCGCGAACTGTTCGGTGGAGTGGAGTTCACCCGGATTGGGCCAGCCTCGTACTACCTGACCCTCGGACCATACGCTTTCTACTGGCTCTCACTTGAGCCAGAGCCCGCAGAGCCAATTCGTCCCCGTGCTCTAGCTCAGGAGGCGCCTAGGCCCCCAGCCTACGTAGCCCTGACACGAAAGACTGAGGACCTTTTTGGCAGAGCGGAAAACTGGCATATCCTGGCAAAGCTTCTGTTAGACTACGTCAAGGAAAGGCGATGGTTCCGTGGTAAGGCGCGGCGTGTCCAATCGTCCGAGATTGTGGATATCGTGCCAATGCGTTCGGCAGAATCCGTTGCCTACTTCGTCCTGATAGATGTACACTACCGTGAAGGCGAGCCAGAGACCTACGTGCTTCCGCTTACTCTAGCCTCTGTTGAGCAGTCAGCTCAGATTGCCAGTGACCACCCTCACGCGGTCGTTGCCCACCTGAGGCACAAGAGCAATGGCGCAACCTCAGAACATGTGCTCCTCGACGCCCTGGTGGAGCAGGAAGTCTGTAGCGCTCTACTTGTGGCCATCGGCCGAAGACGTCGCTTCAAGGGCCGAAACGGGGTCATTTCGGCAGTGCCAACCAAGGCATTTCGGACAATCTGCTGGCCCCCGGAGGTGCCCTTGAAGCCATCGCCCCTTAAGGCTGAGCAGACGAACACATCCGTACTCTACGAGGACTGGCTGATCATGAAGCTCTTTCGGCGGCTCGAAGAGGGGATCAACCCCGAGCTCGAGATCGGGCGCTTCCTCACTGAGAGGGCTCCGTTTGAGCATATTTCTCCCGTAGCTGGCCTGCTTGAGTACCGCCGTGAGAATGGAAGCCCAATGAGCCTGGCCATCCTCCAGCGCTTTGTGCGTAACGAAGGGGATGCCTGGCAATTCACACTCGACTCGCTTCAGCATTACTTCGAAAGCGCACTGGCGCACCCCACGGTGCAGATACCGCCGGTACCTCAGAAATCATTGTTGTTCCTGAGCGAGGAGGCCACGCCACTGGCTGAGGAGATGATTGGGACGTATTTGCCATCCGCTCATCTTCTGGGGCAGCGTACAGCCGAACTGCATCTGGCGCTCGCTTCAGACCGGGATGACCCAGACTTCGCCCCGGAGCCGTTCACACTCATGTACCAGAACTCGATCTACCACTCCATGCGGCGCTCTGCTATAAGGGCCTTACGGCTCCTGCGCCAACGTCTTGAGGCTCTGCCAGAAGAAGCCAGGGGTAACGCTCAGGAGCTTATAAATCAGGAGACGGCTATCATTGAACGGTTGCAGCTAATTCGGAGTGGTAAGATCGGAGGAGCTCGCATTCGCTGCCACGGCGACTATCATCTGGGGCAGGTGCTCTTCACCGGCAAGGATTTCGTGATCATCGATTTTGAGGGTGAGCCGGCACGGCCGTTGAGCGAACGACGGCTGAAGCGCTCCCCCCTCAGAGATGTCGCCAGTATGATACGCTCGTTTCACTATGCCGCTCACACGGCGCTCCTCCACCGCCCGTCACCTACTCTGCGTCCAGAGGATGCGCCGGTACTGGAGCAGTGGGCGAGATTCTGGTATACGTGGGTCTCGGCCATATTCCTGAGTTCCTACCTGGGAGTAATCCGGGGGAGCGATCTCTTGCCCAGTGATGTGGAGGAGTTGAAGATCCTGCTGGACGCTTATCTCCTCGAAAAGGCTGTTTATGAGGTCGAATACGAACTCAACAATCGCCCCGATTGGGTACAGGTGCCCCTGCAGGGGATATTGCAGCTGATAGAGGCTGGGGAATGACCACCCAATCGGCAATCTTTGAGCTTCAGAGGCTGGCAAGACGATATGGGGTGCAAACAGCGTACTACAATATGGATCACTGCCGGCAGCAGGCCTCAGCGGCATCGCTGCTTGCAGTGCTGAACTTGCTGGGCGCGCCCATCGCAAGCCCTCGTGATGTCCCTGCAGCGCTCCGGGAAAGGGAGCGGGAACTGTGGCAGCAGCCGCTCGAGCCTGTGGCAGTAGCATGGGAAGGAGATCTACTCCAGCTACAGGTGAAGCTTCCTGCCGACAGAGCTGATGCTTCGCTGTCAGGGTATCTGATATTGGATACTGGTGAAACTCGAACCCTGAACTGGCAGGGGCCTGACTTGCCCGTCCTAGGGGCGACGGAGGTGGACGGGACCCGATATGTAACCAAACCTATATCCATTCCCACAGACCTGCCCCAGGGCTATCATAGATTCACCCTAGACCTGCCAGGAAAGACCGTCGAAACCCTTCTGATCTCGGCACCCGTTAGGGCGCATAACTATCAGGAGCAAGCAGAAAAGCGGTTCTGGGGAGTCTTTCTGCCCCTATATTCTCTCCATACCGAAAGGAGTTGGGGAGTCGGCGACCTCTCAGAACTGGAGAGGCTGGTGGAGTGGACTGCCGAAATGGGTGGTGGTGTCGTGGCCACACTGCCGGTACTGCCTACCTTCCTGGACAACCCCTATGATCCCAGCCCATACGCTCCGGTAAGTCGCTTGGCCTGGAACGAGTTCTATGTAGATGTGAGCCGCGCGCCGGAGCTGGACAAATGCGCTGCTGCGCAAGCTCTACTATCTTCGTCTTCATTCCTGGAGGAGGTTGAGAGGCTCCGCAGCTTGCCTCTTGTAGATTACCGACGTCAAATGGTGCTCAAACGTGAGATTCTAGAAGAGTTATCGCGGTGCTGCTTTGCCACCAACTCCCAAAGTCTCGAATTACTTCGGCGCTTCACCCGCGGACATCCAGAGATCGAAGACTACGCCCGCTTTCGAGCTGCTTATGAAAGCAGACCAGGCCCCTGGCACTCGTGGCCACAGCCGCTTCGGGAAGGGGTCTTGACAGAACATGACTACGATGAGGATATACAGCGGTACTATCTCTACACGCAGTGGCTTCTTCACAGGCAAATTGAATCCCTTTCAGAAAAGGCTCAGAAGTCCGGGCCGGGCATCTGCCTTGACTACCCTCTAGGTGTCCATCCCAGCGGATATGATGTCTGGCGATACCAAGATATGTTCATCCACAAGGCTTCGGTCGGGGC
>CAYVES010000099.1:0-8952 GCA_964449845.1 uncultured Dehalococcoidia bacterium | reverse complement strand
ACCAGGCTCATGGGCTGCTTACTGTTTTATATCGTCCTCGCATTCGCTGGACTGGGCGCGGCAGGATTGGCCACTGTGGTGGGTGGACGGTTGGTGCCGCACACCAACAGCGTATCCTTGACCGCCGCATCCATAAATGGCAGCATTGCGCTTGAACTGGCGGCTGGCTTCTGGCTGGGCAGCGTAGCCACGGTCATATTATTGCCCCCCATTGTGATCTTGCTTGACCTGCCCTTTACGCTGGCATGGCCCGTGGGCTGCTCACTGTTTTTTATTGTCGTTGCCCTCACTGTCCTGAGCAGGGCAGGTTTAGCTGCCAGGAGAGGCGAAAAATTGGCGTCGCGAGCCAGCAACAGCGTATCCTCCACCACTACATTCGTGCGTGGCGCCGCTGCGCTTGAACTGGCGGCCGGCTTTCCCATCATCGGTTGGTTTATCGTCACCCCGCTCACCTTCATAGCGACATTGGGCGCGACTGTTTTTGCGCTGTTGCGCTGGATGCCCTCGGTGGCGGCTCCCGCTGCGCCCAAGAACAAAAGAGCCAAGCGCATAGTGGTGTCAGTCTTGGTCGTGCTTTGGATGTCGCTATTTATTGCGATTTCTGTCTCGGTGGTGGCGTTTTTTGTGCGTGGGGGCGTTCCGCTTGAACTGGCGGCCAACCTTCCCGCCATCGGCTGGGTTATCATAGTCGCTCTCTACATCATCACGGCATTGGCCGCAGTTATCTTCGCGCTGCTGCGCTGGGGGCCA
Source organism: uncultured Dehalococcoidia bacterium (assembly GCA_964449845.1). Taxonomy (GTDB): domain Bacteria; phylum Chloroflexota; class Dehalococcoidia; order SZUA-161; family SZUA-161; genus SOKG01. The sequence goes on along the minus strand of CAYVES010000099.1, from coordinate 8,202 downwards.
AGGGCGGTTGCCGCTGTCGACAAGAACACAAGAATTAAGATAATAATCGTATTATCCATAATCCTAGTCTGGGTGCTCCCATTTGCCGCGGTTTCTCTATCGGCGGTAGTATTCGACGACAGCGGCCTGGCAAGGACGATACCTAATGGGCTGCTCTACCCATTGGTGCCCGAGCATGAGAAGTTCATCCGATATCACCCGGTGGACTACTCAGAACCAATCGCCCATGTACCGATTCCCCAACATCCTTATATGGCGCCGAATCCCGGCAGCAACATGCACTCTGACGCCTATATTAGCGACACCTATGAGGCGAGCGGGCCACTCGGCTTGAATCCACAAGTCAGCTCGAGAACTCAGGGCTTTGGGGGGTATGGTACGATTACCTTTGACAGCATGGGATGGCTTGTCGGGGTGTACGGCAACGCGAGAGCATTTCAACTCGAGCTTATGGATCCATACACGTTGGAAGAACTGTCATCCTATGATCTACCTCCACGGCCCTGGGACTTCTTCTTCCAAGGCGTCCTGCCTTGGGAGTATCTCGGCGCAGGGATCTACTTCTACCTCGACAATCAGGATCGCGCCATAGTGCCAACGACTGAGAATACCATCCAGGTCGTCCAGGTTCCCGATCCCGAGGGCAGTGGGGAGTTCGAGCTGGTGCGGAAATATGATCTTGCGGATTACGTCGTGCCCGGGAAAGAGGACAGCGTTGCGTGGGTGCTGCCAGAATGGAGTGGAGAGTATTATTGGTACGCAACCACGGAAGGAATTGTGGGCACCTTAAATGTGGACTCTGGTGTCGTCCACACTTTGCGGCTGGAGGGGGAGCTGATCGAGAACTCCTTCGCCGTCGGCGAGGATGGAGTCTTCATTATCTCTGACTATGCGATGTATCGCTTCAGCCGCGATAGCGCTGGAAACGTCATCATAGACTGGCGCACAGAGTACGACCGTGGTCCTCAACAGAAACCTGGCCATATCACCCGGGGCTCGGGAACGTCGGTAACGCTGGTGGGAACTCCGGAAGACGGGTTGGTTGTCATCACAGACAATGCTGAGCCAAGGATAAATCTGCTATTTATCAGGCGTTCCGACGGTGCTGTGGCGTGCAGCATACCGCTGTTTGAAGAAGGCAAAAGCGGCACAGACCTCACAGCCATCGCCTTTGAGCATGCTGATGAGAATGGCAATGGTATCGGTGTATATTCGGCGATTGTGGAAAACAACTGGGCGCACCATACATTTCCCCTATCCCATCCCGAACCGGGCCTCACTCGCGTGGACGCCACGAGGCATGATGACGGCACCTATAGCTGTGAAGAGGTCTGGGCGAGCAGTGAGAAGAGCATCGGTGGGTTCAGACTATCCTTAGGAAACGGCTTGGTGTACATGTACGGGAAGGGCGAGTCAGGGCTGATTACAGAGGAGAGGTGGTACCTCATTGCCCTGGATTTCACAACCGGTGAAACGGTTTACAAGAAACTAACGGGGACAGGACTGGGGTACAACAATTGGGCTGGTTCGCTCTTCCTTCACCCTGAGGGAATGACGTATTCCACCACCATCTTTGGTATGGTAATGATACGAGACACGGCTCCCTAGATTTGGCGCCCTTCCCAGCGGCCCCACGTATCCTTCCCTCGATTCTATGTAGCGGACAGCTTCAGGAAACATTTCGTTGAATTGCTCGTCCACCTTCTTCTGCAGCATCTTTATCTCTTTGGCCTCCGGGTCAGCCGAAGCTCACACCAACCGCTGCATCGATAACTAATCCGGTCGGCATGCTCGCCTGCCCGCCGTCTGCCTTGAGATGCTTCTTACTTCGCAACAATACTTGTTGATCGGTTCAGTTAGTCAGTTAGTCAGCAATCACTTCACACTCAAATTCTACAAACTGACCATTTGATCCACAGTTAATAATCTCAGTCCTGTCAAGTCGATATCTGCCTTTGCCTTCATGTATGTGCCCGCAAACTACCATTTTAGGTGGATTAACCGTAGATAACAGATATTCCGTCAATACCAAACTACCTGCGTGCTTACCCTGGAGATGTTCGGGCGCCAAAGGAAACCTTATCACGTCCAGTGGGAGCTCCAGACTCCTTCCTTTATACTCCCCGCAAAATGGCGGGTTATGAGATAGGAGGATATCAACTTGCTTGCCCTCTATACTGTGAAGAAAATCTTCAGCTTTGTTCTCGCCTCTGTTGGCTTCTTCGCGTTTTCCAGTTACTGTTTCTTGTGCAGGAATCTGCTGGGATAGGAACGTGTCAGCCAAATGAAGGCTGAAATGGAATGGCAAGCCAGCTACGCTGATACCTTGATAACTTGTGCACTTGTAATCAATTAGCTCTACATTGTTCAGGCCATTGCAGATCTCAGCTAGAGTCGGTAGTGACAATGCGTACTCTTCTCCGAGTTCTGCAAATGCATCCACATTTCCAGTGACTACAAACATGTGGCGAACATTCTTCGAAAGATAAAGTAAGACCTTTTCCATAGAATTGGCTGATTCCTTATAGGCGTCTTTGAGTTTTTCCTCTGACAGCGTCTTCTTTCCCTTGAAATAGTAATCGAAATAGTACTTGCGCAACTTATCAGCCTCTCCGATGTCACCCGGCGTTAGCACCAAATCAGCTTCTGAAAAGGCGATCTGGCGAATTTTCTCTGAGCCATGGGGGTCGCCCAGTGCCATGATTCTTATAAAAGCCATTGTTATGAACTCGCGAGGAAGTCCACATCACCTAATACGAATTATGGTCCAATGACTCATGACAGGTCACAGTAGTCGGTCAGCTTCTACTTCGCCACTCCTTGTAGAAACTGTCTATGTCGGGCAGGGCGTCGAAGATGATTGGATAGCCTACCGGCACAGCCTCAACCTTGAGCAGGCTGCCGCAGCCCGGACAGTAGAACTCTCGTACCTCACACAGGTCGTTGTGGCAGCCTTTCCGATGCTGAAATCACCATCGGTGTCTACCACAATCATATCGGTCATGGTGCCACCAGCATCGCTGGCGATGATCTGTATTCTTCTCCCCTCGTTCATGTTCCCCCTACGTCTACGGTTCCACCTTGAACTCCCACTGACAGCAGATATCGTCTTTGCTTTTTCGAGGAGGGAGCTTCAGAGCAATGCACTTCATGTTGGGGTTGAAGTACTTGCAGAGCTCGATGAAGGCCCGTTCCTCTACGCCCCCCGGTCCACAAAGGCCGTTTATATCTTTTTGGCTTCCTTTTCTCTCAAAGTAAAACAGGGAGGGGCAACGAGTGAAAGTCAGTATGGCGTGATTGCTGTTCTTGATGTCATAGTCAAATTCATAGAGTCCCTCCCGGGCACCGTCGGGGGCCACCTGGAAGTACTTCAGCATAGTAACCACGTCATCTCCGTGGATATTCATTGCATCCGTGACCAGCGGGAGTGAGAACTTGCTCACCATTCTTTCGTAGACATCGGCATCCAGTTTGAAGGCTTCTTCAGCACTCATTCTCTCCCGATTCACCGTATTCCACATTCCCATTAGCCCCACAAAGATGGTCTGATAGCTCTTGAGTAGTCCGCCGAGCGCCTCTTTGGAGAAGTCCTCCAACTTCAAATCCGGATTATACTCGCCGCTGTAGTCTTTGAGTTCCTCCATCTGGTGTCCTCCTGCGTGGCGTTCTGTAGTATGAGGGTGGTAATCCCTTGGCCCAAATCAAACTGGCTGGAGCTAAAGCCTTCTACTTCACCGGTCTGAACATGGGAAGGGGCTGCTCCTCTGTTACATCCACCCAAACCAATTCAACGGGCATGCCTATGTAGAGGTCCTCCGGATCGCCCTCGGCCATGTTGGAGATAAAGCGAACGCCCTTCTCATCATCCATCTCCACAAGCACCACCTCGTAGGGGACTTTGTAGAACGGGCTTACCTCCCTTGTGAAGGTAACCCAGCTGTAGATCTTTCCCTTGCCACTGGATTTCACCCACTCCAGGTCGTAGCTGTGGCACTTGTAGCACATGGGACGCGGTGGATGAAGCCAGGTGCCACACTTGGCACATTTCTGAAAAACCAGCTCTCGTCTCTTAATAGCATTCCAGTGCTCCTCTTCGAAAGACTCTGCCACCGGCTCGAAGAAATACTGAGCGTATCTCTGATTGAACCTGACAGCCATCTCGGTTACCTCGCTTTCCTTCAAGATGCTTGCTCTTTGCTCAGAATTAGCGCGCTTGTTGGTACTCCGAGGCCACCTGTACACAACACCCGCGATACATCGTTAATCTGTGTTGTCGAAGTGCCTCTTATCTGCCTCACGCCCTCTGCAATCTGGTTCATTCCGTGGATATAAGCCTCTGAAAGCATGCTACCGGAGGTATTAATGGGAAGTTCGCCAGTCGGCCTGATGCGGTCTCCTCCTTCTAAAAAGGCGCCGCCTTCTCCTTTCTTGACGAAGCCCAAAACCTCCATTTGCATGGGCACAAGTGAAGTGAAAGCATCGTAGAACTGGACAACATCCATGTCTTTAGGGGTAAGCCCTGACTTTCTCCAGAGTTCCTTGCCGACCTCCTCCATCTCTGGTATGCCGATCTCTTCTCTGTAGAAGCTCGTCATGCAATACGAGTCCCATGATGTTGCCTCGGCAGCGGCCGTGATATAGGCTGGCTTCTGCTTAAGGCCCTTCGCCCTGTCTGGAGTTGTGACGATCAAAGCAACACATCCGTCGTTCTCTATGCAGGTGTCATGGAGGGAGAAAGGATCACACAACATCGGCGAGTTGAGATACTCCTCCATCGTCAATGGCCTCCCATAGTACATAGCCCTGGGGTTCCTGCAAGCGTTCTCTCTGGTCACTATGGCAAGGTGCCCGAGTTGCTCCTTCGTCGCTCCGGTCTCATACATCCACCTTCGGGTGAACATTGCGACCCATGATGTTGGAGTTGACAGGCCAAAGGGCATAGAGTAGCTCCAGTGGGCGTCTATCGGAATCCTGGCAGGCCTGCCATAGCGCACCATTCCGGTGGCTGCCCTGATCGATCTGAAGCACAGGACGTAGTTGGCCGTCCCTGTTATCACCCCTAACGCTGCCTGCATGACTGTGGCGCAGCAAGCTCCGCCTCCCCATGGGCTCTCCACGAAGAATCTAAGGTTGCGAATGCCCAAACATCTGGCAACATCGGTATCGGTCACAAATTCAGTAGCGGTCTGTCCCGCGGTGCCAAACCTGGATATGCCGTCGATTTTCTCCGGCTCGAGTCCAGCGTCTTCGCAGGCTGCCATTGCCGCATCTACGGCCATATGTATTTCGCTGCGCCCACAGTTTCTGGTGAACTCAGTTGAGCCAATGCCAACGATACAAGCCTTGTTTCTAAGATCCATTGTTTACCCCCTCTATCCTTTCGCAGGCAGGGCCATAACTGCCGTCCCTGTAACATGGGGCCCCATCTGATTCTCACCAATAACCCTGATCTGCACCAGGTGCTCGCCGCCCTCCTCCCATTTCTTCTCAACTGTTCCGTTCAGTGTCATCCTATCTCCGGCGAAGTTGGGGACTGCCAGCCCGATTCTCAGTTTCTTCAGTTCCCCTTCGGGACCCGTCCAATCCATCAAATACGCGCCTACAAGCCCGTTAGTGGTCAGGATGTTCATGAAGACATTGGGAGCACCCTTTGACTTCGCGAACTCTGGATCGTGGTGCACTGGCATGAAGTCGTGCGTCGCCCATACTGCGCCGCAGGCGATAAGCGTGTAGTCCACATCCCGCGCGGTCTCGGGTAAACCTTGCCCTACCTCAACGTCCTCCCAACAAAGCTTATTGACCTTTTTCGCCATTTTGATGTTACCTCCCTTTTTCTTGCCTTTGCCCGGCATCAGCCTCTATATGCCCGCCATGTTGTCTGAGTGGGCTTGTATTTCAAGACCCTGAAGATCATTTCGCATACTATCTCGTCACGCTGATTCTTAAGAGTGTACTTGAGGTCAACGTAACGTCCTATTCCCATTCGAGTGAAATGGTCGTAGGATGACACTCTGTGGAGTGTGAGCTGGCAGCTTATCATGTCCCCTGGTCTTATTGGGTTGATATAGACCTGCTCCTGTTCAGTAGCGACCACGCCAGAGTAACCCTGTTTGTTGCACTCCACGAAACACTGGGTGTGAGGGTCGTCTGGGTGCGGCTCGATTTCGTCGCGAAACTGCCTTAGTGCCGCATGCATCGGTTCGAGAGACCATGCCTGCGCCATCGTTGGGGGAGCGATGATACCCCTATATTTGCTTTTTTTGGCATATTCCTCGTCCGCATATAAGGGATTGCCGTCGCGCATGACTTCGCACCAGTGTCGTATGTCCGACTTGGTCACTATATCATGTCCTTCGCGCCACGGCGACGACTTGCCAATGAAGGGCTCCACCTTTGAATAGTCGAAGACCTTCTCCGAAGTGTCGTTGAACGGCAGAATGTTCTCTTGTGGTAATTTGGCCATCGTGTACTGACCTCCCCAATCTTTCTAAATCAGGATGCCTGAGCCAATGTCTTGAATTTCAGGACCGTATGCGTTTGTGTGCTGACCACTTCACCTTTCTGGTTAGTGAACGTGTACAGCAATGTTACCTTGCAGCCTTTTCCTGCCTCGGTCTCTTCCTCAGCGGAAGACACACTGAGAACCTTGACCCTGAAGCTCAGTTGATCACCCAGGCGCACAGGCTTAATGTACTCCTGGTCCAGGGCGATGCCCATCGTTCCGACGTAGCCTGCATCGTCCAGCAGCTTCAAGACCTGTTCATGAGGCTCGGTTCCCTTTACCCTCTCCGGCCACAGAGGATCCATAGCCCACGCCATGATCATGGTGGCTGGGGCGGTGCTGGTATCCCATGACTCCTTTTCCCCCTCCATGATTTCGCGGTAGTGCCTGATATCGGACGTGCTCACTTCATCGGGGGCCTGTATGATGCCTGACTCCTTTCCGACGAGTTTCTTTGCTTGACTGAAGCCCATACTTCGCCTCCTTTCCAATGGTTTTGCTCGCTTGACCAAGGCTCACACTTCCTTTGCCTCCCCTCTGCTTATTTGCAGGATGTTGGCCCTACATTGACCTGGGCATGCCCAGGCCAGCCATCGCTATGATATTCCTTTGAATCTCGAGGGCGCCTCCGCCAAATATGAGCACTATATCCGATCTGAGAGCGTGTTCCACCTTGCCTTTAAGAGGAGCCCATTTGGATCCCGTCTGCAACTGCCCGAACTGACCCATGATCTGCACCAACGAGCTATTGAGCCGCTGATTCAGCTCTACCCCATAAACCTTGACCATGGATGATTCCGCATACACGAGAGCGTCTTTGCTTATCAGCCAGACCACATAGTAGTTGAGCATCTTGAGAACTTCCAATTCCATCATCAATTCTGCGAGTTTCTGCCTGACCCATGGCAGTTCAATAACGGCTTTGCCATCATAACTAGTCTCCTTTGCCCACTGAATGGTCTGTTCGACGTTTCGTCTCATCGGGGCAGAGGGAACTAGCGCTATGCGCTCGAAGCTCAGTTGCGTTATCATGTATTTCCAGCCTTTGTTCTCCTCGCCAACGAGGCATTCCCTGGGGACCCTTACGTTGTCAAAGAAGGTATAGTTTGTTCTTTCTCCACCCATGGTCATGATTGGTTGAACCGAAATGCCTGGGGTACTCATGGGCACCATGAAGACGGAGATTCCCCGGTGTTTGGGGGCTTGGGGATCGGTCCTGGCAGCAAGCCATATACAATCGGCAAAGTCCGCATTGGTGATGAAGGTCTTCTGCCCGTTGATAACATAGTAATCCCCGTCCCTCACAGCCGCGGTCTTAAGGGAGGCTAGATCAGTGCCAGCATCAGGCTCGCTATACCCTACGCAAACCTCCAATTCGCCTCTGACAATAGGAGGAAGATATTCCCTTTTCTGCTCATCGGTGCCAATTCGCATTATCGCTGGTCCCACTGTGTTCAAGCCCAATACAGGGAGGGGGATTTCTTCATAGAAGCATATCTCATAGAAGATGTGCTGCTCCATTGGTGTGCGTCCCTGCCCGCCGTACTCCTTGGGCCATCCCACGCCCAGCCAGCCGTCACGCCCCATCTGGCGGACCAGTCTCGTATAGGTTGGGCCTCCTCCGTACCCTGATCGGGCTTCCAGCACAGCCACCAGCTCAGGGGTTTGCTGATTCATGAGGTCTTCGGTGCATTCCCGGC
>CAYVES010000098.1:0-9085 GCA_964449845.1 uncultured Dehalococcoidia bacterium | reverse complement strand
ATTAGCGCTGTCATACCGAGAGAGTGAGCGGTCTCCAACAGAATCCTGAGCTCATGTCGGGTGAGGATGGCAGCAATGAGCAGGATCGCGTCGGCGCCATGAGCCCGGGCCTTGTATATTTGATAGTGGTCGACAATGAAGTCCTTGCACAGCAAAGGCAGCTTCACCCCCGCGCGTACTGCCTCGAGATCGGCGAAGCTTCCCCAGAAGTAGTCCGGCTCCGTCAGCACCGAGACGGCAGCAGCGCCACTCTGACTATAGATACGCGCCAAGGAAGAGGCAGCCAAATTTGGGCGGAGCAAGCCCTTTGATGGGGATGCCCGTTTCACCTCGGCGATCAGGCTGATGCTATCTCCCTTCAAAGCATTGGCGAAGTCGCGCGGTGGGTCTTGATAACCTATGGCTCTCTTGATACCAGCCAGAGGCGTTTCGGACTTCTGCTGCGCCAGCGATTTTCTGGTTGACTCTACAATTTGATTCAGTATCACTTCTTTCCCTTAGCTAAAACTTCGGCTGAACTCGATAAGCTGCTCCAACTTGCGCCCGGCATCGCCGCCGTCGATAGCTTCTGCTGCCAGCGCAAGCCCTTCGTTGAGGCTGTTTGTCTTGCCCCCAGCCATGAGCACAGCCGCGGCATTGAGCAGGACAATGTCTCTCTTCGGCCCCTGCTCTCCCTCAAGCAGTGCCTTTGTTATGGCGACATTGTCCTCGGTGGTGCCTCCTGCGAGGTCACTGAGCCCGGCTCGTGGCAGTCCCAACTCCTGAGGGTCGAGGTAATAGGTCTCAATATGGCCTTCATAGAGCCGGGATACCTTGTTTGGCCCAGTGACCGATAACTCATCAAGTCCATCGGTGCCATGCACTACAAAAGCGTGCTCGGCCCCGAGTGCACGAAGTACCTCTGCCAGCAATTCGGTGAGGGCGCTATCATACACACCCAGGAGCTGTCTCTTGGCCCCGGCTGGGTTACTCAGGGGACCCAGGATGTTGAAGATAGTGCGCAGCCCGATCTCCTGGCGCGGGCCCAGGGCGTGTTTCATCGCCGGGTGCAGCAGCGGTGCGAACAGGAAACCAATCCCCACCTCGTCAATGCAGCGGGCGACCTGTTCCGCACCTATTTCCAGGTTGACACCGAGGGCTTGCAGCAGATCAGCGCTGCCACAGCGGCTGGACACTGAGCGATTCCCGTGCTTGGCGACGGCAAGGCCAGCCCCTGCGGCGACGAAGGCTACCGTGGTCGAGATATTGAAGGTACCGATGCCATCGCCACCCGTGCCGCAGGTATCTACCAGTATGTTCTGTTTGGGCTTCACCTCGATGGCGCTTTCCCTCATCGCCTGGGCACAGCCAGCGATCTCATCGGCGGTCTCCCCCTTCATCCTCAGGGCGGTGAGAAAGGCGCCGATCTGCGCCTGGGTGGCCTGACCTCGCATGATCTCTCCCATTACCTCCTTGGCCTCGGCCATTGTGAGGTCGCTGCCGGAGACGATTTTGGTCAGCGCTTCCTTCATCATCCTGGTCTAATTCCTCTATACTTAGCGCTCAGGGCTAAATCAGAGTAATGCTCTTCTCCTTCCGCTATTTCCACCGCGCCCTCCAGCGCCTTGAGCTTGTTCAGGGTCTCGTGATATTCACGTGTCGGGTCGGAGTCATACACTATGCCAGCGCCGGCCTGAAGATAAGCAGTGTTCCCTATCATAACGATGGTGCGGATGGTGATGCAAGTATCCATATTCCCGCTGAAGCTGAAGTAGCCCACAGCCCCGCCATACGGCCCGCGCTTTAAGCCCTCAAGCTCGGTTATGATCTCCATAGCCCTGATCTTGGGAGCGCCGGTCAGCGTGCCCGCAGGGAACGCAGCCCTTAGCAGGCTGAAGGCGTTCTCGCCATCTCTCAGTTTTCCGTCCACTGTTGAAACGATGTGCATTACGTGGGAATACTTCTCTACGGACATTGATGTGGGCACCCTCACTGTGCCGTGCTGGCAGACCCTCCCCAGATCATTTCTGGCGAGGTCTACCAGCATCGCGTGTTCTGCTATCTCCTTAGGGTCGCTGAGAAGCTCGGCTATGAAAGCCTCATCCTCTTCTTCGTTCGCTCCCCTTGGCCTGGTGCCGGCGATGGGGCATGTCTCAGCGATGCCATCCTCCACTTTCACCAGCATCTCCGGGCTGGAGCCGATGAGTTGAAAATCGCCCAGATCGAGGTAGAACAAGTAAGGGGAGGGGTTGAGCATGCGCAGTGCCCGATAGATGGCGAACGGTTGGGCGCTGGTTTTGCGCTTCAGCCGTTGTGACAACACGATCTGAAAAGCATCGCCTGCAGTGATGTACTCCTTGCAAGCCCTTACTCCTGCTTCGTACTCTTCCTGGGTGAAATTAGACTCAAGCTCTTTGTCTTGAGGAAGGGTTGTTACGCTATTTGTTCCCACCGATTCCAGCGGTAATGGCCTGGCCAGTCTGGCAACGATGGAATCGATCTTGGACATCGCCTGCTCGTAGACGCAATCAGCGGGGCCATCGACATACGTATTGGCTACTATCTTCATCTTGTGCTGTACGTGATCGAAAATGACCATGGTATCGGTGAAGACGAAAACGCATTCGGGCAGGCCAAGCTCGTCGCGGGAGCACTCAGGTAGCCTTTCGAAGTACCGCACCGTATCATAGGATATGTAGCCGACCGCGCCTCCGAAGAAGCGGGGCAAGCCGGGGATCTTGACCACCTGGCGCTGGGCGAGAAGCTCCTGCACCAGGTGCAGGCAGTCCCTGCCTTCGAGATTCACCCTCTGCCTCTCACCATTTCGGTGGATGATCGCTTTATTGCCTGATGATTTGAGCACCACGTTGTGACCTATGCCCAGGAAGGAGTAGCGGCCTAGTTTCTCGCCGCCCTCGACGCTCTCAAGGAGGAATGTAGGAGCTTCCTGCCTCAACTTGAGGAACACCGAGACCGGGGTATCCAGGTCAGCGGATAATTCTCGGAAAACCGGAACCAGGTTCCCTTCTTTAGCTAGCCCCCGAAATTCCTCTAGTTTAGGAAAGTATTCAACTGCCATAGCCTTATCCCAAAAAACGCAAATTAAAAACCCCGTCCAAGGGACGGGGTTCAATCCGCGGTGCCACCCTTGTTGGTCGCCACCTCCTAAGGAAGATGACAACCCACTCTTTTTCGGGTACAGCCCCCCACAGGCTGAGGCGATACCCTAGGCTCTGATAACGGTACCAATTCCGGCAAAGCCTACTGGCGAATCGTTCAACATTTTAAACGTCCAAAACGCTGAACGCCCCGCTTTCAGTTTGCAGCTCCCAAGTCCATTCCGCCTCTGCGCCGGCATCGGCTCACACCTAACCCGACTCTCTGAGCCTCGCTGGAGGCGTACTAGTCTTGTTCCCAGCCGATCGCTTATTCAATTAGAGGGAGTTTAACATACAATACTGGCTTTGTCAACATAACTAATCTGACATGCTGGCACCTTCCTCAAGAAGCGCTCCTTGAGTCTCGATCAAGGCGTTACCGGCTCAATTATTCCAGCTACGACATCATCAACTTCCTCCAAGTGGGTAAATCTATCAATCAGTTTGTCAACAACATTATCACTCAGTTTATGGGCTGAGAATGCTGCACACGACCTGAATTTGGTGTGGAACTCCTCCCGGGTCATTGGATTCTCCGGTGTTCCTTTGGGATACAGAACCTCTATGGTATACTCGGTGCCATCGGTGAGTCTTATTGTGGGCCTGGATGCGAACAACATCCTCGGTTGCGTTAGCCGAAGCAACTCTTCCTTCGTGGTGATATCTATTTTCGGCATAAGATCGCGAACATCTTGCCTAGCCCTTGCCTCTTGTGTGTAGGAGTCTATGAACACCCGTCCCGTGATCGCAGCCGTTGCTACTATATAGGGCATGCTGAACTGGCACTCCCATACCGTTTGCGGATTCCATTTGCCTTCAGGGTGACCGGTCATCATCCAGTTTACCGCGCTTGTGTCGATGTGAATTGCTGCTATATCCCGGATATTTATGTTATGCTTCTTGATGAGGTCCAACACTCCACCGATCGCGGAATGGGTACAATAGCAGCCCATGTAGAACTTGAAGCTGGGCATTGTCCATTTTTCACCCAGTCCCTCTATCAATGTGCTGGGGTCAATCTCCCAGGTGGAAAATGCCTCAAGATACCCCCTCAGGCCGAGCATAATGTTGTGGGGGCCGGTAATGCCTTCTTTGGCCAGAAGGCAAGCGTTGATCGCATCTTGAGCGACGAACCCGTGGTGGACACGCACTATTAACGATGCCTCCTCGTACATCTGCATATCCCACGGCTGGGTCATGGCGCGGACAATTCCCATGGCGTTCATCGTTTGTTCCAGATTCAGCCCAAGCAAGTTGGCTATGGCAGCGGTAGGCCCAAAGATATAATGCCCCCCCTGTATCGATATGCCTTTGTCCAGTGGCATTGGCAGCAGATGCGTGCTGCCGATACGATTCAACACCTCAGTGCCCACCGCAAAGGCGGTGATAAGTTCCTTACCCGTGACCTTACCCTTCAATCCAGTGGCGGCCAGGACCGCGGGGAACACATATTCAGAATTATGCCCTCCTGGAGAGATGTCCCCCATGTCCAAAGCACGAGTCATGGGTCCGATGACAAAAGAGGCCATTGAAGCTGGCACCTTCCCTCCATAAAAAGGAATCAAGCTTTCCTGTTTACCCCCCTGTTCCTTCACCATCTCAACCATTTTGGGGACCCCTTCTTGCGCCGAGCCACCAATAGTTATCGCCATTGCGTCCAAAATCCAGGTCTTTACATAATTCACTTCATCGGGTGGTATGTCTTGGTACTTTGTGTCCACCATGAACTTGCAAAGTGCAATCCATGGGTCTACCCCTGCATTCTTTTCACTCTCCTGCATGATTCTCCTTTCATGATTCTACTTTCAATCAAAAGCTCGACCAGCCGGGCCCAAACAGCCGCTACCGGTTTTGGGTAGATGTTGTATAGCAGGATATCTCAGCTTTGTCAACGTGCCAGAGGATCCCTTGGTCCCTGGATTCGATAGTTGATTCAAAATTCTACAGAGGTTGCTGAACGGTCTGGGGTGTTGCAACTTGCGCAATACAGGCTGCCAAAGTATAATCGCTAACTGCCGGAGGGAAGGGAGGTCATGTCAGTTCTGGATAGGATGTCGGCGCTGCTTCCCGATACCGCGGGGGTGAATGAAAAAGGCCACCTCACCCTTGGGGGTTGTGATGTGGTGGAGCTTGCCGCTGAGTTCGGCACACCGCTTTATGTTTTCGATGAAGCCACCTTGCGGCGAACCTGCGCTGAGTACCGCAGGGAGTTCAGCCAGAGCTACGGTGATGTCCTGGTGATTTATGCCGCCAAGGCTTTCATTAACCGGGCACTGGCGATGGTCATCAAGGAGGAGGGCCTGGGGCTGGACGTGGTCTCCGGAGGCGAACTGAGTATAGCCAGATCGGTCGATTTCCCTGCGGGGAAGGTCTACTTCCATGGCAACAACAAGCTCCGGGAAGATATAGAACTGGCAATCTCTTGTCGGGTCGGCCGCATCGTGGTCGACAACCTGTACGAGCTTCCATTGGTCAATGAGGTGGCCAAAGAGGCCGGGACCACCCAGGATATATTGCTCCGGCTCACCCCGGGCATTGACGCCCATACCCATCGCCACGTTACTACCGGCGTCATCGACAGCAAGTTTGGCTTGCCTATCGCTTTGGGAGGGGCAGAAGAAGCAGTGATTGGGGCAGTGTCATCATCCAATCTCAGACTCATTGGATTGCACGTGCACCTGGGGTCCCTCATCTTCTCTGCTGAGCCCTACCAGGAGGCAATCAAGATCGTTTTCCAGTTCGCCGCTGAGATGAGAGAAAGGCATGGACTCGATTTCCACGAGTTTAGCCCGGGAGGTGGATTCGCCATCCAATATACCCGGGATGCTCCGGCTCCGGGTGTCGCCTATTACGCTGGGGCTATTGCCGGGGCTATTCAGTCCAGCAGCAAGGAGCTTGGGATGCAGCTACCCCGGCTCATCGTAGAGCCGGGAAGGGCGATTGTAGGGCACTCTGGGGTCGCGATCTATCGAGCAGGGGCAACCAAAGACATCCCTGGTGTGCGCAAGTATATATCTGTAGATGGTGGAATGGCAGATAATATCCGGCCCGCCCTGTACGGCTCTAGATATGAAGCGCTGATCGCCAACAAAGTCACTGAGGATGAAGTGGAACAGGTGAGCATCGTCGGCAAGTTCTGCGAGTCGGGTGATATCCTGGCTAAGGATGTAAAAGTGCCCAGGGTTGTCCCTGGAGATACCGTCGTAATGCCTGCAGCAGGAGCCTATTGCCTCCCTTTGGCCTCCAACTACAACGCATCGCTGAAACCCGCGGTTGTCCTAGTCAAGGAGGGTAAGGCACGTATTATTCGTCGCCGTGAGAGCTACGATGACCTGATGCGGTGCGACCTCGTCTAATTGAGTCTAGGCACAGGAAGGCCGCAGGAGCTTTGGGTCCTGCGGCCTTACGCCGTTCCTGGCTTTCAGGAATCCTAAATTCCAAATAGTATAGGCGCGACTTTACCTAAGCCAAGGGAAAAGCGATCGACGTTTGTCCTCCACCGGGAACTCAGGTAAATCGTCCCCATCGGCAGTCGTCGTGCCTTCACTCTCCACGTGATCACCGCCTTCTCGGAAGCCGGTTGCGATCAGGGTGAGCTTCACATTACGACCTATCTCAGGGTCAGTCGCCAGGCCAAAGATTATCTGGGCATTGGGATCTGCCACCTGTCTGATAACATCGGCTGCCTGGTTAACCTCGGAAAGGGCGAGTTCGTTGTAGATGATATTGAACAGGATCCTCTGTGCTCTCTCGATGGAGAAATCGAAGAGGGGGCTGACAATGGCGGCCCTGGCGGCATCAACAGCCCGGGTTTCACCGCTACCATAACCCATGGATATCCAGGCGTGACCAGCCTCGTTCATAATCGTTTTCACATCATTAAAATCGAGGTTGATGTTGCCCCAGTTGGTAATCACCTCGGAAATGCCTTCAACACTCTGGAACAGCACGTCATCTACCATTTTGAAAGCGGCTTCAATCGAGACATTGGCATCGCACATGGTTAAGAGACGTTCATTGGGAATGACGATTATACTATCAGCCCTTTCTCTGAGCCGTATGACACCCTCCTCAGCTACTCTTGCGCGGTAGACGCCTTCAAAGTTAAAAGGCTTGGTGACTATGGCGATGGTAAGGATGCCAAGGTCCTTTGCGATCTCGGCGACCACCGGCGCAGCGCCAGTGCCCGTGCCCCCGCCCATGCCCGCAGTTATGAATATCATGTCGGCGCCATCAACAGCCTCGGCGAGTTCATCCCTGCTTTCTTCAGCCGCCAGCATGCCCATTGTATGGTCACCGCCCACTCCCAGCCCTCTGGTAAGTCTGTCACCTATGCGAACGCGGCTCGGAGCTATCGATCGCACCAACGCCTGAGCATCGGTGTTTACCGTGATGAAGTCGACCCCCGGGATCTCCTCTTCAATCATGCGATTGACAGCGTTATTGCCACCACCCCCCACACCAACGACCTTGATCTGGGTGAGATTCTCAACAGCAGTCTCAACTGGCTTAGTCCCACTATTTAAACCTGTCCCAGTCGCCATAGTTCCCCCCTAACCAAAAAGACTAGATGCGCTCGCCGAACCTCATTCTGGCACTGCGACTCCGCGGATTAGCCAGCACCTCGATTGGAGAGGGCTTAACTGCCTTTTTGCTTGGTATCTCGAGCTGAGGCGTATGCCCGCAAATGCAGGCTGGCGTTCCCGGAGGGCAAAGGCATCCTT
The DNA here is from genome assembly GCA_964449845.1 of uncultured Dehalococcoidia bacterium. GTDB lineage: Bacteria > Chloroflexota > Dehalococcoidia > SZUA-161 > SZUA-161 > SOKG01. Next base: position 1,224 of record CAYVES010000098.1, on the reverse strand, counting down.
GCGCCTCCCGGCGAAGAAAACCCTTGACCAGTCGATCCTCAAGGGAGTGGTAGCTAATAACTACAATCCTGCCGCTGCTGCCAAGGAGATTGAGCGCCTGCTCCAGCGCAACCTCCAGGTTATCCAGTTCCCGGTTGACCGCAATTCGCAGCGCCTGGAAAGTCCTTGTTGCTGGGTGAATCCTGCCACGCGCCCCAGCGACAGCTTGCTCCACTGCCTGGGCAAGTTCCAGGGTGGTTCTCAGAGGGCGTCTCTCTACAATACGTCTCGCTATTTGCCGACTCCGCCGTTCCTCGCCATAACTGTGCAAGAGCCGGGCCAACTCATGCTCCGGGTAGGTATTGACGATATCTGCTGCGGTAATGGCTTGCCTACCACTGAACCTCATGTCAAGCGGAGAATCCTGCCGGAAGCTGAAGCCGCGACCCGCCTCCTCAAGCTGCAGAGAGGATATGCCAAGGTCGAAGAGAATGCCGTTTACGGGGCGAAAGCCATGTCTGGTACAGATATTCTCCAGATATCTGAAGTTCTCATTGACCAAGATGACGTCTTTCCCATAGGGCTTGAGGTTCTCCCTGGCCACTCTGAGCGCGCTAGGATCAGCATCGATGCCGATTAGTTGTCCTCCTGGGGAGCTCTCTTCCAAGATCGCTGCAGCATGCCCTCCGCCGCCGACAGTACAGTCTACATACCTCCCACCACGCTGAACCTGGAGAGCGCTAATACACTCGTTGAGCATAACCGGCTCATGGCCAGGTGCATTAGTCATAGTCAGAGTCGTCATCACTGTATATCTACCGCCTCTGCGATCTCCGTAGCGTGCTCAGCCATAAACTGTTTCTCCGCAGCCCAAAGCCCTTTGTCCCAGATTTGGAGGTGGCTATATGCCCCGACTATGACCACCTCATCGTTGATATCGGCGTACTGGCGCAGAGCGGGAGGCAAGATTACCCTTCCCTGGCGGTCAAGTTCAAGATCGAAAGCCCCGGAGAATGTAAAACGAGCGATCCTCCTCGGATCACGCCGGGTCAGGGGTAGAGAAACCAGCTTGTCAGCCACTTTCCCCCACTCCGCCATAGTGTAAACGTTGAGACATTTGTCGAACCCTCGGGAGAGCACCAAGCCAGCACGGAATGCCTCCCTGAATTTGACCGGGATAGCCAATCTCCCCTTGTGATCGATCCTTAGTTCGTATTCCCCGAGGAACATCCACCTTGCCCCACT
>CAYVES010000097.1:0-9155 GCA_964449845.1 uncultured Dehalococcoidia bacterium | reverse complement strand
ACAAGCCTCATGCCGAGATGAAGAGCACAGGGCGAGTTGTCAAACCTGCGGCGCATCTCGTCAATCTCTACCATCTGTCTGTTGCTCTCCTCTCTATTTGCACAATCACTTGGAATCCTTACATTCAGCACGATTGTAGCAACAAATCGGCGGCAATACAACCGCATGGCTCGCATGCCGAGGACTACCCAGTGGCTCAGCGAGGGGGCATTGACAACCAAGTGCCAAGGGCTATTATTGGTGGCAGCAGCGATGAGGGGTGACGATCTCCCTAAGAGGCAGGAGAAAGATGGCTGAGTTGAGCGACAGGCAAATCGCAGAGTTCTGGCATCGCAGCTACGCTTCAGTAGATGGACTGTGGTTCATGAAGGCTGAGGAGAAGTACGGCTTTGATGCAGCTCTCGACATCGATGATGAAGTCTGGAAGGTTTTGCCGAAGATACAGGCTCGTATGCTGAAATCCATGGTGGGAGTAGACAAGGGGATAGACGCGCTCTTCGAATGCCTCACAACAAAGCTCTCTCTGGAAGGCTTTACGTTTATGGCTGAGAGAGCTGGTGACGGGCGTGGTTTCAAGATAGTACTCAGCAAATGTCCCTGGCACGATTCTATGGTGAAATCGGGCAGAGAAGAGCTTTCTGGAAAGGTGGGAACCCTGATTTGCAATACGGAGAATTCGGTCTGGGCTTCCGAATTCGGCGACGATATCCTTTTTGAGCTAGGGAATCAAATCTGCAAAGGCTCCGCGTCTTGCATCCTGAAGTTCAGTTCCGCCACTGCTAACATGCCTTAGAAAGATACATAGGCGGTTGGTTCAGGGCCTCACAAGGACACTCCATATGCTCACCGGGTCCTCCTCAAGGGATAACTTTCGCAGTGCAAACTCCATGAGGTGCCCGGCGTATCTCGGACTTCACATCAGGAACTCTTCCACTTCCTTGACCAGTTTCTCGTTTTCCCCTTCAGTTGGGGTAAGGTTGCTTTCCAACTTCTGGACGTAATTGTCGACCTCGGGGGAATGACTACTATTAACAGGCACCAAAGGGTTGAGGCTAAGGCAGCAACAGCTTCTCTTATTGCAGTCCACTCACTCCCGGCAGAAGCCAAACCACCAGTTCGCGTCTGATGCAACGAAACTCGCTGTTGTCGCATTGATGACCACTGCTGTCTCACGCACGCAGCTTCTACCGCCGTTCCGCAAGAAGGGTTCTCCTCTGTTTCGGTTGATAAGCCCCTTAGCCTTCGTATGATTGTGTTATTGTGTTTTCGTTGACATGGCTTAGCTTCTTGTGATACATTCGCCACAGAATATTTAGTGAAGGAGAAGGGGAAATGACAATTGGCTTGGAGCATAAACAGCTTCAAAAGCTTTTCAATGAAAAGTGGGAGAATTATTTTAGAGAGAAATCCGAAATGTTTAGAATAAGTCTTCCCAGCGCCTTCGAAATGGAAGGGTTTGATAGAACACAGGCAAACGCATTGGGAAAGGAAATTGCCAAAATGGTAGCCAAAACCGAGGCTATTTTGGAAGTAATTCATCTGAACAACCTCAAGATTGAGAGTCAATTGAAACAGAAGGGGGTTCAGTTGTAGGCTTTCCCCACAATTCGTCTGCAAGTTTGCTTATTTTTAAGTACGTTTCAAATACACCCCAGTCATGGGATTCCTCTGATGTTCCATGATTGTCTGCCTGTGTAACTTGGGTATCGGTTTCTTTGTTGTCCATCGTCATATTGTCCTCCCTCTGCAAAACAAAAAGAGGAGTGGGAGGCAAAAATTTCCCAACCCTCTTGAGTTCCTCCTTGGCTCTGGCATATGCCCAAAATGGCATACACCATAACAGAGGGGAACCGCAAGAAGTTAGCGCTTGGTTTGGCGCTAGAAATGCGCTAGAATTAGGCTTTGATTGACGCGGATGACTAGATCTATGAGCTACCCGACTGTCTCAACAGTGCCGAGCAAACAATATCCTGCGGCAAGGAAACACTGAATTGGGCAAGTTCGACCTGAATGGTAGAAACGTTCTAATCACGGGGGCTTCCTCTGGAATCGGTAAGGAGCTTTCATCATGCTTCGCTGAGGAGGGCTGTAATCTACTATTGGGATGCCATCCCTCGGAAAGCGCCGTTCTTGACGAATGGGCTGAAGAAGTAAACGCTAAGTACGGGGGCATGACCTTCACCTTCCCAATCGACCTTTCCCAGGATGAAGGGCCTTCAGACCTCTACCAGGCCGCTAAGAAGAGTGTAGACAGGGTTGATGTGCTAGTGAACAATGCCGGAATCCTTTTCTACGGCAAGTTCCATGAGATACCGCTCGAGCACAACGAGTTGTTAATCAAGGTGAACCTGATCGCCTACTTCAAGCTGATGAGGCTGTTCCTCCCGGACATGATCAAGGCCGGAGAGGGTAGGATATTGAATGTTGTATCAGCCGCTGCCTTCCAGCCGACGGTTTACCACGCGTCATACGGTGCTGCCAAGGCCTTTGTCCAGAGCTTAAGCGAAGCAGCGAACGAGGAGCTCAGGGGAACTGGAGTTAAGGTTTTCACCTTTAATCCCTCCTACACAGATACCCCCCTGCTAAGGAGCGGGGGCTTTCCGAAGAGTCTTTGGTGGTTCAAAATCAGCGGCCTGAGCGATCCCGAGGTTATGGCACACAAAGCCATAAAGGCCTTCAAGAAGGAGAAGGCTGTATATATCCCGGGAGTTAGGAACTGGCTTGTCCATTCCGTACTGGTCAGACTAGCGCCCCGAAGGCTCTCCAATGTGTTGGCCTATTGGGTGTTGAGAGAGGCTCGCTGAGGCCATAGGAGGATGGCATGGAGAGGGTGCTCATAACAGGCGTGTCGGGGTATATCGGCGGTAAGGTCGTGTCTCGTCTGAACGAAAGGGAAGACGTCAAGGCAATCGTGGGGATCGATGTGGCGGAGCCGCATGTGGCCCCCGCGAAGCTGAGATTCTTTAGGAAAGACATCCGAGATCCTATCGAGCAAATACTTAGCGATCACGAGATAGACACCGTTGTGCATCTGGCCTATGTCGTGGCTCCAATCCACAGCAAGAGACTAATGGAGGATATCAATATAAGTGGCACCAAGAACGTTCTCACAGCCTGCGCACAAGCAAGCGTGAAGCACATACTCTATACAAGCTCAGCTACGGCCTATGGTTTCCATCCGGATAACGACGTGCCCCTAACTGAGGACAGCCCGTTGCGCGGTAACGATGACTTCACTTACAGCAAAACCAAGAAAGAGATCGAAGCTATTTTCTCGGAGTTTATATCACAGCATCCAGAAATTGCGATAAGCATAATAAGGCCAGCTTTCGTCGTTGGCCCGGGCTTCGATGACCCCCTAGCCCGTCACCTTCGAAAGAAGGTCGTACTTTTGCCACGAAATACCCCACCCTTCCAGTTTGTGCATGAGGACGATCTGACAGAGGTCATCTGCCTGTTGCTAGAGAGGAAAGTCAAGGGGGCATTCAATGTTGGCGCAGATGAAACGATTACATCCGATGAGATGATAAGGCTTCTCGGTAATATAGCCGTACGCCTTCCCTTCACAATTATGTACGTGCTGACATGGCTGGCCTGGACTCTAAGGCTTTCCTTTCTCGCTGAGTTTCCCAGCCCTGCCCTCAACTTAGCACGATACCCCTGGGTGGTCTCCAGCGAGAAACTGAAACGCGAACTAGGATATAAATACAAGTACACAACGGCGGAGGCATACCACGACTTCGTCCAGAAGGTGAAAAGCTCTTGAGTTTCGTAACACCCATGAGGAACTGCCGCGCAGTGATGTTTGACGACTTATTTTCAGCAGGAAGGAGCTGTCTTGGTGGAGAATCTATCTAGTGCAGAACTGAAGCAACGGGCCCGACAGAAGGCCTACGAGTACGAGAAGCAGTTCCACGGATGCAGCCAGGCGGTATTTCTTGCGTTTCAGGAGCTTCTGGATCTGCAAGACGACCTGGCATTCAGGGCAGCGGGGCCGCTATGTGCTGGACTTGGTATGGGCAAGACGTGCGGCTCGCTGGCCGGTGGAGTGATGGTGCTGGGTATGAGATGCGGCCGTTCTCGCATCGAAGAAGGCCTAGAAGGCTTAGTCCCTGGCCTGCTCGCCTCACAGCAGCTCGTTGGGCGGTTTGAGCAAGTGTTCGGCACCACGTCCTGTAGCGAGATCTCAAAGGTCAACTGGGCTGATCCCGACGAGGTCACGAAGGCTCTCGCCGATCCCGAACTCGTGGAAAGGTGCGCTTTGGTAGCGGGCAGGACTGCAGAGATGGTCGCCGAACTCCTGGCCAGCGAGATGTAGGAGATTCATGCGCGGAATGCGATTTCACTGCACGGCGCCTTCGACCGGTGCTGTTTGCCTCGAGTGCGGGCTCTCCCCGCTGAGCGGGGGTTGGCATGATAGCATGTACCGCTTCCACGGGAGGTCGCGCGTCTCGTTTTTTGTTAAGCTAGGCTATCCCGATTCTCTATAGGAGGTAGAGCTATGGCGGCAGAGGAGGATTCCTTGCTAGGGGGATGCAGGGTTTTGGATCTGGCCGACGAAAAGGGGCTACTCTGCGGCAAGCTTCTTGGCGATCTGGGTGCGGATGTCATCAAGATCGAGCCGCCTGGCGGTGACCCCGCAAGAAACATCGGCCCGTTTTATAACGACAACCCACATCCAGAGAAGAGCCTTTCTTGGTTCTTCACGAACATGCATAAAAGGGGCATAACCTTGAACATTGAAGTGCCCGATGGTAGGGAGGTCTTTAAGCGGCTGGTCGAGACTGCTGACTTCGTGGTGGAGTCTTTCGAGCCGGGGTACATGGAAAGCGTTGGCCTGGGGTATTCAGAGCTTGAAAAAATCAATCCCAGAATTATTATGACCTCCATCACGCCCTTCGGCCAAGCTGGCCCCTATGCTCATTACAAGACCACCGACATCGTGGGGGTTTCTATGGGAGGACTGACCCGCATATACGGCGAGTTTGACCGGCCGCCAAATCGCATCAGCTGCCCTCAATTCTATTTCCTGGGAGGGCTCCACGGCGCGGTAGGCTCGATGGTTGCTTATTACCACCGTGAGCTCACAGGTGAGGGGCAGCAGGTTGATGTCTCCTGCCAGCAGGCGGTGGTCCTCTCCCTGATGATCGTTGCTGAGATATGGGAGATGGTCGGGTTCAACTACAGAGGAATGGGGCCCTATCTGGGATCGGCCAGACCAGGGGCGCCCCCCTACATAGTGCGCATGGTTTACCCCTGCAAGGACGGCCACATCTTCTTCGTCCTCGGGGGAGGGGTTCAGGCTGCTCTGGCGGAATCTGCAAGGACGTTAGTAGAAATGGCTAACCGCGAAGGGATGGCTCTCGAACTGAAGGATCACGCTTGGGAGAAAATGGATTCATTGACCACAACTAATGAGTTTCTCAGTATGGCCGCAGATGAGTTTCAGGCCTTCTTTCTGACTAAGACCAAGGGGGAGCTGTTTGATGCGGCGCTGGAGAAAGGGATTTTGCTTGGCCCGATCACAACCGTGAAGGACGTAGTGGAGAGCCCTCAGTTTGCGGCGCGGGGGTTCTGGGAAGAAGTAGAGCACCCCGAGCTAGGCGAAACCATCACCTACCCCGGTTATCCCATAAAGATGAGCCAAACACCTTACCAGGTGCAGCGGCGGGCCCCTCTTGTCGGGGAGCACAATGAGGAGATTTACGAGAATGAGCTGGGGTATTCCAGGGAGCAGCTTGTTATCCTCAAGAATCGCGGGGTCATTTGAGCTTCAGGGAGGTGATTAGGGGAAAGGAGGATAAAAATGGCAAAGCAGGTTTTTGAAGGGATAAAGGTCGCTGATTTCTCCTGGCTTGGGACGGGTCCCCAGGTCACCAGGGAGCTGGCTTTTCACGGGGCTACAGTGATTCGCGTCGAGTGCCACCGCTGGCCTGACCTGCTAAGAACAGCCCCTCCATTTAGGGATAGTATGCCGGGCATCGACCGCAGCGCCTTCTGGGCAGCTTATAATACGAATAAATACAGCATAAGCCTGGACCTGAATAGGTCGAGGGGACGGGAGATCGCCAGGAAACTGGTCCAATGGGCTGACATCATTGCCGAAAACATGTCGCCAGGACAGATGGCCAAATGGGGGTTGGACTACGAGAGCTGCAAGAAGATAAAGCCCGAAATCATTTACTTTAGCACCTGCCAGATGGGTCAGCATGGCCCCTTTAGCAAGTTCAAGGGATACGGTATGTTGGGGGTTGCCTATGCCGGCTACTCTCATCTTACGGGCTGGCCAGATCGGGACCCACTGATTCTTTTCAACAACTACAGCGATTTCGTCGCCCCATACTATTTGATGACCCCTGTTATCGCCGCCCTTGCATATAGGCGCAAGACAGGCAAAGGGACATACCTGGATCAATCGCAGATTGAAGCAGGAGTCAGCCTGTTGGCTCCTGCGGTGCTGGACTACACAGTAAACGGGCGCATTGCCTGCCGCATAGGGAACCGTGACCCGCATATGTCTCCTCATGGTGTCTTCCCCTGCCGTGGGGATGACCGCTGGGTTGCCATTGCCGTAACCAGCGAAAAGGAATGGCAAGCTTTCTGCTTTGTAATGGGCAATCCAGATTGGACCAGAGACACGAGGTTCTCCACCCTGCTTGGCCGGAAGCAAAACGAGGATGAGCTGGAAGCGCTGATAGCAGAATGGACCCTCAATTACGCAACGGATCAGGTCATGCACATGATGCAGGAGGCTGGGGTGCCCGCAGGCGTGGTACAGACCGCTGAGGACCTGTTCAATGACCTCCAGCTAAAGCACAGAGAGCACTTCAGGTTCCTGGAGCACAAGGTGATCGGGGTTCACGCCTATAATTCGCCTGCCTATCGTCTCTCCAAGACGCCCTGCGAGATCAAGAGGGCAAGCCCCTGCCTCGGTGAAGACAACGAATACGTTTACAAGGAGATCCTGGGCCTCTCTGATGACGAGATTGCTGATCTGCTGATGGAAGGGGTGATCACCACCGAAACAGACATGCCCGCGATCCTGGGTGGCGAATAGAACTGGGCCTTATTATTCGGGAGGACTATTTTGGCGATTCGTAGGAAGGGACGCCCAATTAAGGCTGATGCAGCAAGGTGCACTGGCTGTTTGATCTGTGAACTGCGCTGCTCCCTCAGATTCGAAAAGGCCTTCAATCCCTCAAAAGCTGCCATCGTAATCCGTAGGCTGGTCAAGGGGGATAATGAATACGAGATATCCTTCACCGATAGCTGCGACAATTGCGGCATCTGCGTGAGGTATTGCCCTTATGGGGCCTTGGCTCAGGAAAAGAAGAGGGGGGCAGCCTGATATGCAAATCCCCGGGTACGCTGGCAGTATCCTACACATTGACCTCACCAGTGGTAGCGTGAAGAAAGAGCCACTCCCTCTTGAACTGGTGCGAAGGTTTATTGGTGGTTTCGGGATCAACAATAAATTGGCCTACGATCTCATACCCGCTGACGCAGCTCCCCTTTCCCCCGAGAATCTGATTATTGTGGGGGCTGGTCCATTTGCAGGTACGCTTGTCCCCGGAGCTGGCAAGGTGCTTGTAACCACCAGGTTTCCCATCAACGGTGCCTTCGCCACAGCGTCAGGAGGAGGAAGTTTTGCCCTGATGCTCAAATCGGCAGGATACGATCACCTGGTGATTAGCGGGCGAGCCGAAAGGCCGGTGTATTTGAAGATTGGCAATGGCAATGTGATGCTATGCGATGCCGCCGACCTTTGGGGCACAGATAGCTTTGAGACAATCGACGCGCTGAGAACAAGACATGAGCCATGCAGTGTGATTCCCATAGGTCAGGCAGGGGAGAACCTAGTCAAGTGTTCCATAACCTCTGTTGACAAGGGGGGCACTGTGGGGCGCGGAGGTCTGCCCGCGGTAATGGCCTCCAAGAACCTTAAGGCCTTGGTAGCCGAGCAGGGCAAGGCAGAGATAAGGGTTGCCCACCCCCTTAGGCTGCAGAGGTTGGTCAACACCTTGCTTGGGCGGATCATGACGTGGCCGGGGCGTCAGCCGCTGCTGGATAACGGCATAATCCCCACCACACCGGACGTCACAGGGATACGCAAACAGACTAGGAAAGCACTGGCCTGTCCCGGTTGCCCCCTGGCTGACAAGGAGCGTATCAAGCTGGAAGAACAGGAGTATGCCCGGCCGGTGACATATATGGCTCACCTGGGACCCTTTGAATATGGCTCTGGGAGCAGCGTGGAACGATATATGCAGTCAGTCAAGTTCATAGATGCCGTGAATAGATATGGGATTGACGTCTACGCCTTCAATCACCTGATGTCTCTCATGGTTCGCCTCTGCGAAGAGGGGAACCTCAGCAGAGAGGAGACGGGCGGCATAGAATTGAAGGGAGACCTTGACACAGCACTGAAGCTTGTGCGAATGACAGCCTTCAGGGAAGGCTTGGGGGATGTCTTGGCCGATGGTATCGTCGGGGCTGTCAAGAGGATTGGCAGGGGCGCGGAGCAACAGGCGGTCCATATCAAAGGCCACGGCATTGTCATGGAGCCGAGGACAAGCAGTTTAGGGACGATGGAATTCGAGCAGATCGTGAACCCCAGAGGCGCCCACATTGCTCCGGGCGGCTCCCCCTCCTATGCCCCAGGGCGGCCTCCCGGTGATTTTGTGCGCCATGGCCAGCGAATGGGGGTGCCCAACGAAGCACTTGAGCGCGTCATCGGGCCAACCTCCTTCAACGTCGGCCGACTTACCCGATACAGCGAGGACTGGTATTCCCTGTTCAGTTGCCTGAGTCTCTGCAACCGGGCGCATGTCAATAGGTTCTATGATGTAGCAACCATAGCCGCACTCTACTCAGCGGTTACAGGGATCGAGGTAAATCCAGTGGAACTCACGAAAACAGCCGAGCGGGCTTGGACAGTGCAGAAGCTACTCAGCGTTAGGGCAGGCTTCAGCCGTAAGGATGATAGGCCGCCCGAAGCATGGTTCAAGCCACTGGACATAGGAGACATGGAGTACCGCCTGACTGACTATTATCGAACCAAGACCTTGAACATCGAAGACGTGGATAGGCTGCTAGACGAGTACTATGATGAAAGGGGCTATGATAAGAAGAGTGGTGCCCCTACTCTGGCAAAG
>CAYVES010000096.1:0-9186 GCA_964449845.1 uncultured Dehalococcoidia bacterium | reverse complement strand
GTTCATATCAGACGCTTGAGGCAGAAACTGGAAGCAGACCCCAGCCACCCGCAGCTTATCCTCACCAAACCGGGCGTAGGATACCTCATAGCAAGACTGGGATAGACCAACAGTTGAGGCCTGGGGGATGAAACAGAATTCCTCTCCCTTGATGGGAGAGGTTAGGTGAGGGTGTAACTGGTTCCCCCTCCCTCTAACTCCCTCCCGCCAGGGGAGGGAGGTCTTCTCGCATCTCCTCTTCTCGTCCTGAGTGCCTAACTCCCTCCCGCCAGGGGAGGGAGGATTGAGAAAAAGCCTCAAACACGCAGGCGGCGCAGCTCATCAGGCTTGGTGCTTCTTATCAATGCTTCCTCTGTAGTGACCATACCTAGCCTGACGAGGTCTTGTAAAGCCTGATCCATGGTCTGCATGCCATGTTGCTTGCCAGTCTGCAAATAGGTGGGGATTTGGTCGGTCCTACCATCCCGAACGAGATTACGTATGGCGTCAGTGCCAACCATAATCTCGAAGGAAGCTACCCTTCCCCTGCCGCCAGCTCTAGGCAACAGAAGCTGCGAGAGCACACCTTCCAACACCAGCGATAGCTGAAATCGGATTTGCTCCTGTTGGTGGGCAGGGAAAACGTCAACTATACGATCAATGGTTTGAGGAGCGTTCACAGTGTGCACTGTGCTCAATACCAAGTGACCTGTCTCTGCAGCGGTGATCGCCGTAGATATCGTGTCCAGATCCCGCATCTCCCCAACAAGGATCACGTCTGGGTCCTGCCGAAGCGTGTGCCGCAAGGCAACAGAAAAGGACCTGAAGTCATCCCCGAGGTCCCGCTGGGCAATTATGCACCTCTCATTGTGATACACGAACTCAATCGGGTCCTCGATGGTGATCACGTTCCGTGTAGCGTTCTTGTTCAGGTGGTCAATCATGGCAGCCAGAGTGGTGGACTTACCGCTTCCAGTGGGGCCAGTTACCAATACCAGGCCTCTTGTCTTGAGCGCTAGATCCTTGCACACAGGAGGCAGTCCAAATCCATCTACGGTCGGCACTTTGAGCGATACCTGTCGAATGGCGAGGCTGATCGTCCCTCGCTGAAAGAAGGCATTGACTCTAAAACGAGCTAGCCCCGCGATACTGTAAGCCAGATCCAGCTCCAGCTCACTGTAGAATTTCTCCCTCTGGCTCTCGGTGGTTACATGCTCAAGTGCTTCTTTTGCATATTGGGGCGTGACACCAGGCAGCTCTTCTAAAGGCTTCAGGTCACCATCAATGCGAAGTACTGGCGGGCTCGGCACCCTCAGATGCAGGTCCGACGCTCCTCTCTCTACCATCACGTGCAATAGCTCTTCAATATCCATATCAAAAACCCGCCTTTCTAGTATGAAAAGACGCGAAGCTGGTTTCTCCCGCCTCTTTTGGCGCTATACATGGCCTTATCCACCCTTTGAAGAAGCTGGGTGACATCAGAAGCATGAGCGGGACATGACGCTATGCCGACGCTTATGCTGATTCTCACTTCCTCGCCATCTATCTTTGGCCGATACCTCTCCACCTGAGATCTGATCCTCTCGCCAATCTTGCGCGCGCTCTTGCTGCTGCTCTCAGGTGTGAGTAACATAAACTCATCTCCCCCCCACCGAGCGGCAACATCCGAGGCGCGTGTGTTTACCTTGATGATGCCCCCAAGCCCCTTCAAAATACCATCTCCCTCGTGATGGCCAAAACGGTCGTTTATCGCCTTGAGCCCGTCCAAATCGATCATCATCAGCGAAAGAGAGCCATTGCTTCTCTCGGCACGGCTAAGCTCTCGCTCTATCTGCTCAATTAGATAGCGACGGTTATAAAGGCCGGTCAAACCGTCGGTAGATGCAAGTTCCACAGCCTGCGCATACAGCTGCGCGTTATCGATCGCCATACCTATTTGACTGGCTATGGTACCAAGCAACTTCACCTCTTGATCAGGGAACTTGCGTGACCTGTAGCTGCCAACACCCATCACCCCCAGAGTCTTATCCTTCGCCACTATCGGTACAGCAGCAAAAGACTGAAGGCCTTCTTCTATTGCCCCCATACGCGTAAGTCTGGGATCAACCGCGACATCCTCCACCACGAGTGGCTTCTTTGACAGGGCTGCCTGACCTGTAAATCCCTCAGCAACCATCAGCCCCTCTACCTTCCCAGCAAATTCCGCAGACGCGCCTCTATAAGCCTTGAGAACCGGCTCACCGGTTTGTTTATCAAACAAGAATATCCCACCTGCCTCCACCTCCATTGCCCCCAGCACCCTCTCCAGCACGCTGTCCAGCAACTCCGTTAGGTTCAGAGTCTGGCTCACTGTGGCCCCGATATTGAAGAGCGTCTCGATCTGCCTGGTATAGTCCAGGACCTCCATCTCAATCCTCTTCCTTTCAGTAATGTCTGTAAGCGTTCCCAACACCGACCGCTTTCCCTTGTATTGGATGGAAGTGAGCCTGTCCAAAACCCAAACAGCCTCCAAGTCCTTTCTTATGAATCTGAACTCATAAGGCGAGCTGCTCCGCCCTTTCAGAACCTCTATGGCTTTCGCCCTGACTGCCTTTCTATCCTCGGGATGCACATATTCGATAGAATATGTCCCTACCAGTTCATCGCTCCTGTAGCCCGATATCTCTTCGAACAGGCGATTGACATATTTGAAGCGTCCGTTCTGCAAGAGGTATATCCCCGTTGCAGCAGTCTCTAACATTCCTCTTGACAGTTCCTCGCTGCCCCGCACTGCATCCTCAGCCCGCTTGCGCTCGGTGATGTCTCTTATGACAGCAACCAAGGTCTTTGAGTTACCTTGAGCATCCTTTATCACTGAAGCTGTAAAACTGACCGGGATTTCCCTGCCATCCTTGGTGATGACATCCATATCAATGGGTTCAGTACTGCCTCCGCTTATGACCTTTTTCAGGATTCCCCTGGCCTTCTCTCTATCTTTTGATTCACGGTATGTTGGCAGCTCAAGAGCAGATGTGCCAACCATCTCATCTGCTTTGTAGCCCAATAGCCTTGCACAGGCTTCATTCATATAGGTTAGTTTGCCATCCATATTGACCAGCATGACGCCGTCAGGCATTCCTTCGATGGCCGCGGATGTTACAAGTCCACGCTCAAGCAGCGCCTCCTCCGTCCACTTGCCATCAGCCTCTGACTTCCCCAGTTCCGCGATACGCCCGTACAGGGCTTCCAGCTCCTCAACGAGCTGTTTCTTTGTCTTCTCTGTTCCGCTACCCATAACGCTGCCCAACCCTCAGGCATGAACTGCTCGACAAAGTGCAACCCGACAACGTGAATCCCCAGTCAACGCAAATCATATCAAAAACACCCAACCAAAACAACGACATAAAAGTACTAGTACGAGGTTTACTAAGGTAATAGAGGAGACCCATTATCATCAGCTAAACACTCAATACCTTTTTCATGCTGAATACCAGCCACTCTGGGGTTACCCAAAGGTCGCTTCCTGTGCGCCCAGGGACAGGCCGTCGTCAGTCCACCCGGCAGGAGTTGACGACAGACGGGCGATAAGTGCACCAGTGAAGGTAATACGCCTCCTGCTATGGCTAGGCCCGAAATCGATAGCGCTAAGGCCTATGAGAGCATCTGCAGGAATATGCCGGCGGCAACCGAGGTGGCAATAACCCCAGCCATGTTGGGCCCCATAGCATCCATCAACAGGAAGTTCCCTGGATTGGCTTCCTGCCCCAGCTTCTGTGCCACCCTGGCAGCCATAGGAACAGCAGAAACCCCGGCGGCGCCTATCACCGGGTTTATAGGCTCCTTGCGGAACAGGTTCACGAACTTAGCCATCAGCACGCCGCCCGCGGTTGACACAGCGAAGGCTACCGCCGCCAGCCCAATGATCGCCAGGGTTTGTGCCCTCAGAAACACCTCGGCGGACATCAGCGCTCCCACACCCAACCCGAGGAGAAAGGTGAGAACATCTATGAACACAGTGCTTGCCGACCGCGCTAATCTATGGGTAACACCGCTGACGTTGAGCAGGTTTCCAAACATGAGCATACCAACAAGGGGTGCAGACCGGGGGATAAGCACAGCAGCAATAACAAAGCTCAACACAGGGAAAACAAGCGTTGCCCTCTTGGAGACCTCCCTCGTTTCCGGCTTCATGACTATGGCCCGCTCCTTCTTGGTAGTAAGCAGCCGGACTATCGGAGGCTGGACGATAGGCACCAGTGCCATGTAGGTATAAGCCGCCAGGGTTATAGGACCCAACAACTGGGGTGCCAGGATAGCAGTAATATACACGGTAGGAGGGCCATCAGAACCGCCGATTATGCCGACGCAGGCTGCCTCCTCTACCTCGAATCCAGCAGCTATGGCGATGAGGAAGACGACGAAAACACCTATTTGGGCGGCAGCACCAAAGAGAAAGGAGATAGGTCGGGAAAGGAGCGGGGTGAAATCAGCCATAGCCCCCACGCCCAAGAAGATAAGCAGAGGGATTATCCCATTCTTTATTCCGTAACTATATATCCATGCCAATACGCCCTCGGGCTTGCCCTCGAGGGCGCCTTCCATCAGAGGGGGATACAGATTGACAAGGATAACGCCCATTCCGATGGGGAGAAGCAGCAGAGGCTCAAATCCCCTGGCAATGCCCAGGTAAATCAGCACACCCCCGATGACTACCATCAATATCACCTGGGGGTCAGCCCATAGGTCTTTGAAACCAGCGGCAAGTTCCGACAGATTACCTACGTCCATATCACGTTTGGAAACGCCCTATTCCCGGTTCATGCCCAGCCCCGCCGATCCCAATAGCGCCCTCCTTGCCCGAGCGGATATGCTGAGCGCCAGTTCCGGCCGCGCCGGATCTCTCTCATCTGAGTTCCAACCACTGGGGCAACTCTTTCGGCAACCGGTAATCCTTCACCATCTACACTCGCCCGGTAGCTCACCCCATTCACTACCACGGCAACCGGCGAGCGAGAGAGGTCTCCCACATCTACTTGGTAATTCACGCCACTTATGGCGAACGGCCGCCCTCCCAGCTCCCTACCTCGTTCCTTCATGTACGAGGCAAGCGCCAGCGCAACAGCAGCCACCTCGACCATGTCCTCTACCTTCCCTCCCACCTTTGCCTCCACACTCCCTGCAGCCACCACCTCCTCCACCACCTCCTCCACAACCACCCCATCACTGCGAAAGACGCGCTCTATCCCCATCATTACGAACATAATTACGATGAGACTGCCAAATATAGCCCCCACACCAATACCACTGATAGATAGCCCTTCTATCATAAGCAAACCCTACCTAACGAATGAAGTGCCGACCATACGAACTAAGAAGGTACCATAAACAGGGTAATCAGTCAACGCGACTAACAGAGCCTTGATCCGTGGGTTCGACGGAGGAAATGACTGCGCGGGCAGGGTGTGTCGCTCTTGTACTCTACTCCATTTCGTCCCAGTTGCTGCCGGTCTTGACGTCTATCTTGAGGGGGACGCTGAGCTTCAGCGCATTGGGCATTATCTGGAGGACTAACACCCTTAATTCTTCCACTTCCTGTTGAGGTAGGTCGAAGAGGAGCTCGTCGTGCACCTGGAGGATCATCTTCGCCTCCAGCCCCTTTCTATCCATCTCACGCTGAAGGTCGATCATCGCCACCTTGATAATATCGGCCGAGGTGCCCTGAACCGGCATATTTATCGCCATTCGCTCTGCCGCCATCCTCACCTGGGCATTGGAGGAGTTGACCTCAGGGATGTAGCGCCGTCTACCCAGGAGCGTCTGCACATATCCGTTCTCAGCCGCATCCTGCTTGGTGGAGGTGAGGTAGTCCTTGACCCCGCTGTATTTCTCAAAATATGCCTGGATAAACTGTGCTGCCTCTTGTCGAGAGAGCTCAGTCGCCTGCTCCAGACCGTACTCGCTCATCCCATAGATCACGCCGAAGTTGACCGTCTTCGCCACCCGCCTCATGTCCGCGGTAACCGCTGAAAGCGGGACACCGAACACCTGAGAGGCGGTGGTAGCGTGAATGTCTTCGTCCTGGGCGAAGGCAGCGAGGAGTCGGGGGTCCTGGGAGAGATGTGCCAGGACGCGAAGGTCGATCTGAGAGTAGTCGGCGCTAAGGAGCAGGGAGGATTCGTTCTCCGCGATAAATGCTCTCCTCACCTGCCTTCCTTCCTCAGTGCGCACCGGGATGTTCTGTAAATTAGGATCGCTCGAGGATAGCCTGCCGGTGGTGGTCCCTGTCTGGTTGAAGCTGGTATGTACTCGTCCGGTATCTGGGTCGGTCAGGACAGGAAGAGCATCGACATAGGTCGATTTCAACTTCGTCAACTGACGGTACTCAAGCAAGAACTCGATAACGGGGTGCGTCCCTTTGAGTCCTCCTAGAACTGAGGCACCCGTAGAGTAACCACTTTTGATTCTCTTCGTTCGGGGTAATTTAAGCTCATCGTAAAGGACCGCCGCCAGCTGCTGGGTTGAGTTTACATTGAACCTATGACCAACGCAGTCATATATCTCGCTCTCGACCCTAGCCAACTTCTCCCCCATGCCCCAGGACATGTCTCGCAGCCTGGAGGTATCCAGAGCTACTCCATTGGTCTCCATTCGCAGTAGCACCGGTAGCAGGGGCATCTCGACCCCAGTGAATAGCTCCCATAGCCCCTGACCCTTAAGCTCTACCTCCAGCAGTTTGCTCAGTCTGTTGGTGATGTCCGCATCGGCGCAGGCATACTCCGTTACCCTGGCGATGTCCACCCAGGCCATCGAAATCTGCTTTGCTCCGCTGCCGATCAGATTGCCTATGGGCGTCATCTCGATGCCCAGCTTGGAGAAGGCCAAAGGCTTCAGACCGAGGGCTTTTTCCCCCAGAAGGTAGGCGGCAATCATGGTATCGAAGCCGACGCTCTCCACTCTCACCCCGTATTTGAGGAGAACAGTCATGTCATATTTGCCATTATGAGCTATTTTGATCACCTTGGGGTCTTCCAAGAGAGGTTTGAGTGCGGCAATGACATGCGCCAAGGGTAGTTGGTCTCCCGCCGAGTGCCCCACAGGCAGGTACCACGCTTTCCCTGGCGCCGTAGACAGGGAGATGCCGACCAGTGCTGCCTGCCTTGGGTCCGTTCCCGTGGTCTCAGTGTCGATGGCGAACGACTCAAGCTGGGACAGAACGTTCACGACTTTTTCAAGAGACTCTGCGGTGTTGACGATCTGATATTCAACGGCTTCGCCCGTCTGAATCCCTACTGGCATGGGCTTTTGCTCTTCAACTACAGCCTCAGGAAGCTTAGGTAGCAGACTTGAGAACTCCAGCTCGCGGAAAAGCTCAGCCACCTTGTCCCGCTCATAGGCGCTGACGCGGCAGGCAGTCAGATCGAGAGCAACTGGCATATCGGTGACGATAGTGGTAAGTTCCTTGCTCTGCCTTGCCTCGTTTTCGCCATCTTTCAACAACTTCTGCACCCTTTCGGGAACCACCTCGCCAATATGGTGGTAGACCCCCTCGATGCTTCCGAACTGCTGAATCAGTTTCGTTGCCGTCTTCTCACCGATGCCGGTGACGCCTGGGATGTTGTCCGAGGGATCGCCCTTAAGGCCTTTGAAGTCGGTAAGCTGCTCGGGGAGAAGCCCGTAGCGTTGCTGCACTGCTGCCTCATCGTAAACAATAGTGTCGCTGAATGTTCTCCCCGGGCGGGGTGTGAGCACACTGACGTGGGGCGAGACGAGCTGCAAGGTGTCGGTGTCCCCGGTGACAATGATAGTGTCAATCCCCTGGTCGCTTGCCTGCCGACATAATGCGCCCAGAATGTCATCTGCCTCGTAGCCCTCCACCTCGAAGGAGGGGAGATTAAACGCCTCGACCAGCTCCCGCACCCGTGTGAACTGGCGCTTCAGCTCATCTGGAGCCGGAGGACGGTGCGCCTTGTAGGCCTCGAACTGTTTGTGCCTGAAAGTCGGGGCTGAGCTGTCTAAGGCGATTGCCCAGTGGGTTGGTTTGAGCTCAGCGACGACCTTAAGCAGCATGCTGACGAAGCCGTAGACCGCCCCGGTGGGCTCCCCCGTCTTGGTCAGCGCAAGCGGCGGCAGGGCATGAAAGGCCCGGTGGATCAGGGCGTGTCCATCGAAAAGGAGAAGCAGTTGTTTCTGAGCTGGCATCTCACTACAACCTCTGGAAGGCCTTTTGACTTGGGGTGGTTGATAAACTATTGTCTAATTCGGGTCTGGGATTGCCCGACCCAGGGTATTATATCAGTAGCGTTGCCACTCCTGTGGCAACGGATTCTTCGTCCCGATAGGAATCGGGACGCTACACGGGTATTATATCAGAAACAAGGAGGAGGTGACATTTTGGTCAAGGTTGAAAGCCTCAGCCTTGGCTCGATCACAGTCGGGGGAAGAAATATCGGCGCGATCCTGTCCTGCTTCCCGATGGAACGGTGAAACGGAGAAAGGGAGGCTTCTCGATATCCGGCAGCCACGATCTTAGGAAGAGAGAAACTGAGGAGTCGTCGAAGGCAGGTGCAGAGGAGATCGTGATTGGAACAGGTACAAATGCCAAGGCCAGGCTGTCCACTGAGGCAGCAAGCTAGACGACACAGGCACAGCTACAACTCCACACCTTACCCTCCTACGAGGCGGTTCCAAAACTCAACCACCTACTAGACCTTGGCAGCAAGGTGGCAGCAATAATCCATATAACTTGCTAGGATTCTTTGCCCAGGTCCAAGCGCTAATAGGTGCCCGCGGCCGGTTCCTCACCGGGGTGCAAACCGCGCCACTTTGCGAGCAATTGCTCTTTAGTTTCCTCGTGGTCGGGGTCAGCGACGCAGCAATCGACGGGGCAGACATCAACGCAGCGGGAAGACTCATAAGCGCCTACGCATTCAGTACACCTGTCGGCGTCTATCACGTAGATGGTGTCACCCTCGCTTATTGCCTGATTAGGACAGTCAGGCTCGCATGCCCCGCAACTTATGCACTCGTCGGTAATCTTAAGGGCCATCCTTTTTCCCTCCTCGCAGCTTCTCTTGACCAAGCTGCTTTACTTTTCTCTCCTTGTTTTGAACTTTTCTATCTCTCCCAACTATTTTCGGGCTAGTCGAAATTTCTCTGCCAATGCAATGGCAACATGCTCAGGGACAAGAGTGTCAATGACCCCTCCCAGCTCGCAAGCCTCCTTGAGCA
>CAYVES010000095.1:0-9320 GCA_964449845.1 uncultured Dehalococcoidia bacterium | reverse complement strand
AAGTAAAGTGGCACGAAGATAATGCTGCCGAACATCCCAATGGCCGTGGTGAAAATGATTACTGACGCCACGCTCACAATCCTGTTCTTGAAGATCCACAGGGGGATAATGGGTTCCTTGGCCCGGCCCTCTATTATGACGAAAACCGCGGCCATGGCTGCTGAGAAAGCGAACATGCAGGTGATGGGCACGGAGAACCAGGGATAATCGACCCCGGCCCAGGATAGGGCCAGCATCGCCGGCACCACGGCAAGTATCAGTGTTATTATGCCGAGGTAGTCAATTCTGGGTTTCACATTGCTGGGCCGGAAATTGGGGAAGAAGAATATGAACAGGCCGATGATCAGGATTCCGAGAGGAATGTTGACAAAGAAGACCCAGTGCCAGGAGAGGTTGTCAGTTATGAAACCACCGAGCATCGGGCCGACTATAGACGATACACCGAACACCCCTGTCATCAGGCCCTGATACTTTCCGCGTTCGGCAGGCGGGAAGAGGTCGCCGATAACGATGAAGGCATTGGCCATCATGACCCCAGCACCTATACCCTGCAATCCTCGGAAGACGATGATTTGCGTCATCGTTTGGCTGAGGCCGCAGAGGAGAGAACTGCCTACGAAGACTGTTAGTCCGACAACGTAGAACCACTTGCGGCCATACATATCCGTCAGCTTACCGATGACGGGCAGAGTGATGGTCGAGGCGATCATGTAGGCTGTGGCCACCCAGGTGTACTGGGCAAATCCGCCCAGATCAGCGATGATTTGCGGCAAGGCGGTGCTGACGATTGTCTGATCCATAGAGCTCAGGAACATGGCCAGCATTACACCCGCCATGGTGATCGCTATCTGCCGCCTTGGCAGTGCGCGCAGGCCAACTAGCTCCGCGGCTGATTCGGGGTCTGCTTGCTCTTCCGCCATGCTTTGTCGTTGATTAGTGCGATTTCCTACACCGATATATATCATAGCGCATCAAGTCTATAGCGCAACACCTAGCAATGGCGTTTGATGTATGGGAGAGACTATTTCGATTGGCCAAGAGCGGTTGACAACGAACCGAGCTTGACAGGCAGTAACCAAGGAGCATATTATCGCTATGAAATGGAAAGATACTTGAAATCCACAGCGTTTATTGACTGCGATGCAGAGTCTGTAAGACAAAAGGCGCAAGCCCTAACCGAAGGGCTGGACACACCTCGAGAGAAGGCAGTGGCCCTTTTCTATTTCGTCAGAGACGGGATCAAACACAACCCATATACGCCGTGTCAGCAACCTGAAGACTACGGGGCGACTGCAACCCTAAGGCGAGGCAGTGGAAATTGTGAGCAGAAGTCCGTTGTTCTTGTGGCGCTGTGCCGATCTGCAGGAATTCCTGCCCGCCTGGGATTTGTCGACATCCGAGATCATCTTCTATCAGAGAAGTTTCGCCAAATGATAGGAGGGGATAACCTGCTCATCCAGCACGGATATGTCGAGAGCTATATCGATGGCAAGTGGGTTCACGCCAGCCCGGGCTATGATCTGGAGACTTGCCGAAAAGCTGGATTTGTGCCCGTAGACTTCGACGGGATAAACGATGCCAAAGACGGGGCCTACAACCAAGAGGGAAAGCCGCACATCGAGCATATCAAGGATCACGGTCACTATGAGGATTTCCCATGGGATGAGATAGTCAGCTATCGGAAAGAGTGGGTGACCCGGATTGGGAGGGAGTGGAAAGAGTTTACAGACAATGTCAAGAGTATGGAGGTTGACTGAGAGGTCTGCTGTGACCGACTGGAAGACGCCATACCTCAGAAACGAGAAAGCATAGGAAGTATCCTGGCAGGGCTTGAATGGAGAGCAGCAACAGAGGGTTCGCTACAGCAGTCGGACTATGAGCCTGCCGAAGACGGGGCCGATGAAATAGCGCATGAGGGCCAGGAGGGGCGGGGGGAATTGACTGGCCAGGTCTTTGGAGTAGTCATCCAAGGTCTTGTGTTGGAAATCGAGCTGCTGCTGCGACGTGCTCGTATCGTACCAGTGTAAAGGGTAGGGTTCCTCGCTGAACTTGTGCTGGGGTGGCAAGGGCAGTCCAAAAGTTCCGAAGAGAGCACGCAGCATGTCTTCGAACAGCATCTGCTGGCTCGGCCCACCGCCAATGATCAGGGTGTTGCCTTTCACCCTCTCGAAGTTCTTCACAGAGTTGACAATGGCGAGCGCCGCGTCATCGGGATGGCAGAACTCCATGCGGTTCTTTAAGGGGATGGTGAACATGTGCGTCTTCACGTCGCTGAGCCTCAGCTTCAGGTAGGGGATCGAGGTTGCGCGGAGGATCACGTAGTCAGTCCCCGACTCTCGAATCAAAGTTTCGGCCTGGACCTTGGTCTTGGCATAGACGGATGTGGGGTTCAAGGGAGTGCTATCTAGGCGAAGGGGTTCGGCAGTATCGGGACATGTGCCAAAAACGGCCACTGATGAGGGGAACACGAAGGGAATGCGCTCGCCCCTCTCTTTTATTATGTCTACAAGTGTCTGGGTGCCCCCCACGTTGACCCTGTAGGCCAGTTCGGGGTTTTCCTCGGTGAACGGCTGCACGATACCTGCTAAGTGAACCACTGCATCGACACCGTCCATGGCTTCCTTGACCGAATCAGGCCGGGTTACGTCACCCCATACGAGTTCACAATTCGCGCCCACGCTCTTCACGCTCTTTCGGTGAAGCAGCATGCGGACTTTGAACCCCTCGTCGAGGAAGGCTTTGCAAATAGGCGGCCCCCACCTACCGGTTCCCCCCGTTATCAGTACACGCATCTGATCTTCTTCCCATTCCACTAACTGAAGCTAGTCTTAGCCTACCTGTTTCCTCGTGGGGGCCGCTGGGGAAGGCCGTCAAATCTAGGTAGCCGTATCTCGCACCATTACCGCACCAAAGATAGTGGTGGAGTATGCCATTCCCTCAGGGTGGAGGAAGAGAGAACCTTGCCAATTATTGTATCCCAAGCCTGTACCTATGAGTTTCTTGTACACCGTCTCGCCGGTTGCGAAATCCAGGGCAATGAGGTACCACTTTTCGTTCAGCCACGCTCCGTCCTTCCCGTAGATGTACACCAAGCCGTTTCCCAAGGATAGTCTGAACCCACCGATAGTCTTCTCTCTGCTCGCCCAGACCTCTTTGCAGCTATAGGTGCCGTCATCATGTCTCGTGGCGTCCACGCGAGTGAGGCCCGGTTCGGGATAGGAGATGGGGAATGTATGATGCCCCCAGTTGTTCTCCACAATCGCCGAATATACACCGGTACCATTGCCATTCTCATCAGCATGCTCAAAACCAATGGCTGTGAGGTCTGTGCCGCTTTTGCCTTCTTCGAACAGCGGAACGCTGCCCACCACAGCGCCGTCGGAACGCCTGATAAACAGCAGATTTATCCTTGGCTCAGCATTGTCTGTGATAACAGCCAACCCATCCGGCCCTCCCACCAACGTCGTCGACGATCCCGAGCCCACGCTGATATGGCCAGCCTTTCGCTGAGCAGCCTTGCTGTAGTCCGTGCGCCAATCGACAATAGTGTTTCCATTGCCATCTTGGTTGAATCGGTACATCGCGCGGTCGGAGATAATGAAGACCCCATCCTCGCCGACGGCGAAGGAGTTCTCGATCAACTCCCCCTCCAGCCGCATCGTGTGGACGACACCAGAGTCCCTGTTTATCGTTCCTACCATTCCCTCCGTGGTTGCGAACCAATAATACTCTCCACTCCAGTCTGGCAGCACAAACGCGGCGCTGTCCTCTTTCCCGGGCACGACGTAATCCGCAAGGTCGTATTCGCGCACCGGCTCGAACTTCCCGCGGCCCTCGTGATCGGGAGCCTTGACAACCTGGATCGTATTCTTAGTCGTTGGCACTATGGCGCGATCCAGGTTGTCAAGGTAGAAATACATCCCCGCGCCGAGATACTCCCAGGGCTTGATACCCCGGAAGAAGAATTTCAAGGACCGTGGAGGCAGATCATAGGATGCCAGTTCTTCGAACGTATGGGGGTCCATGAGCTCGACTTTGAACGCCCTCCCGTTGCTGTAGACCGCCACAAGCCGTCCTTTGCTATCAAAGGTAATCGTACCATACCCTCCAAAGCCCTGGGTTCTCGAGACGATCTGTGGATTCAAGCCGAGCGGCCCGCTCGCCTCATAGGTATCGCTAATGTAGGCGTCACAGTGCATGTTGCTGCCGGGATTCGGCGCCATGTAAGGATGTTGGGGAATCGCTACATGAGCGATTGGTTTTGAGTAGTCCACCGGGTGATATCGGACCAACTTCTGGCGCTCCGGCACCAACGGATAGAGCGGCCCATTAGGGATGCGTTTTACCGGACCGTGGCGACGAGCTACCACCATGACAAAAACCACACCAATTAGCAGCCAAGCTAGCGCTATGTATGACATAACCCTCTTCTTCATTTCTGTCCCCTTCTGCTTGCGCTTTTTTGCGCTCTACTATATCACGATAGCCTGCTTGGAGCAACGCATCCCTGGCACCGTCTGACCACCATCATATCGTGGTTATGTAAAATACAGTTTGCTTCAGGATAGAACAGTTAGGCGGATGCCAGAAATGCATCAATCACGTCTAAGCTTTTCTTCTCGACCACTAAGTCAAATATCTTGTCCTTTACATCCCTGGGCAGCAACTCGATGGATTTGGTGGTTGCCGAGTCGAACTTTGCCATGGGGAACTTCTTCAATATTGCGTCCCTCTGCTGCTCATTTGTGGGCACTGACAGCTTCTTCAGCCCGGCAAACGCCTCCTGGGCCATGTCCGCAAGCCCAGCTTGCTGCAGTCTTTCCAATCGCTCTTCGTTTATCCATATGTTTATGGGATAGGTTTCTGCCACCTTATACCTCCATCGGCGGAACACTGATAACAGGGTTCCTCCTGGCCAGATACTCCTCAGTCACGAATGGTGAGCCAAAGCCGTACCTGTCACCGGCTTCCATGACCAGGTCAAAGACCTCTGGCCTAAATATCAGTCGCGGGGGTTTGACTCCATCCTGGATGATGCTTCTGATGAGGGTACCACTGAATGCCTGCCGCTCCTTGTCATGTCCGCAAAGCCCCGAATAGGTTACCTCACCGCAGACCGGGCAATACCACCATTCGAGCGTCAGCACCGAGCCTATGCCCAGATCAGGGATCTGCTCAAATATCTCGTGGGCGGCGTAAGGTGAGTAGTATGTCCCCACCCCAGCGTGATCCCTGCCAAACATATGATGGGTG
This sequence comes from uncultured Dehalococcoidia bacterium, assembly GCA_964449845.1. Taxonomy (GTDB): domain Bacteria; phylum Chloroflexota; class Dehalococcoidia; order SZUA-161; family SZUA-161; genus SOKG01. Next base: position 4,067 of record CAYVES010000095.1, on the reverse strand, counting down.
CAGCCCAGATTCTTCCTCACAATGGCATGGAAGACTGCCTCTCGTGGCCCTGCATACCGCATATCCCACAGCAGAATGGATGTGAAGTGAGTGCCTTCCTTGAAGTAGCCCGTTTCCCCCAACGCATCGTGCGTTAGCACGATCGCTTCGTCGATGTAGTCTCCAACTCTCTTTTCTCCCACTACGCAACTTACCAGGACAGCATCGGCATTGGAAGCAAACCACGCACCTTTCATCAACCACTCGTGCCCCGTATGGGGAACATTCCTGGTTTGATGAGCAACGACTCTCGTCCACCCCAACTCAGCCATCTTCTGCCTGAGCATCTTGGGAGGATACCAGTATTTGTCGTACGGCGGATTTATTTTGGGCGGGTTTATGAGAGTAACCTTGCCGCCAAGGAATCTGTCCTTGTAGGCATATGTCCTCTTTACTCCGGGATGTTTGTCCTCTGTAGTACCGTAAACCTTTTCCGCCATCAGGGTCTTGTCATAGGAGAAAATCTCTTCCACATCCAGCGTGGCAAAAGGCTGATCCTGATATGTAAGAAGGAGGGTGTCTCCCTCCTTTATTCCCTTCTCCTTAATCTCACCCTCTGAGATATCGAAGACAATGGGGATACTCCAGATGTATCCACTGGCGAGACGCATGTGCTTACAAACTGAGTCCACATCCTTGTAACCCATGAAGCCATCGACAGGAGAGAAGAAACCGTAAGCAATGCTCATAATCTCAGTTGCCCTTGCACCCTCAAGAGGAAGTTTGATTCTTGCAACTCTGGCCTTTTCTTTGCCCTTAGCCGGCTCGAGCACCCTGTCGACGAGGCTGCCTCCGTGGGGTGACAAAGCATTGTTCGCCTCTGTCATGTTACTTCCTCCTTCTTCAACCGGAGCTACCGACCTTCTTAATGATACCTTGCTCTTCCAGGTAGCGCATGATCTGTTCAGCGCATTCTTCCAGGCTGCGTTTATCGGTCTCCACGGTTATCTCAGGGGCTGCGGGCTCTTCATAGGGGGCACTCACACCAGTAAACTCCCGGATGTCGCCTTTCCGGGCTCGCCCCCAAAGCCCTTTGGGATCCCGCCGTTCACATTCTTCAACCGTACATTTACAGAAAACCTCAAAGAACCGCCCCTGCTCATTCAACGCCCTCGCCCGATCACGATCCTCTCGGTATGGGGAGATGAAGGCGGTGAGCACGATCACCCCTGCATCAGCAAACAGATTGGCGACCTCTCCGATGCGGCGAATATTTTCCTCTCGGTCCTCCGGGGAAAATCCAAGGTCCTTGTTAAGCCGGTGCCGGATATTGTCGCCGTCCAACACATAGGAATTGCAGCCCCTTTCAAAAAGGAGTCGTTCCACCTCGTGGGCCAGGGTAGACTTACCGGAACTGGGCAGGCCTGTCAGCCATATAACCACCCCTTTGTACCCGCTTCTTCTTTCCCGGTCTGCCTGCGTGACCAGGGGTTTGTGCCAGGTAATGTCCGTGCTTTTTGGCTCTGTCATCTCCTCTCCCTTCCTTTTGGCTCAAGGCGCTCATAGCCCCATTCATCAAACGCGAATTGCCAGTGCTCGTTCACCTTCGTGATGACGTCATCATCTATCTCTTGTGGATTTTTCTGGTAACCTGCAATAGAATCGAGGTAGGCGCGGAAGGCTGGTTCTGCCTCAGCGAACCCAGGCAGACTCAAGGTCTCATAGACTTTACGCAATTGAGCTAAGGGCGCCTTTTCCAAATCCTCGTATTTCACCTCTACCAAGTTGCCCGCCGGGATGACTGCCTTATCGGCGAGGAACTTCTGCATGAGCTGGGTATAGAAACGTACAACCCAAGTCTCAATTTCGTCCGGGTTGATTCCATGTAACTGAGCTCTGGGCACTACGGTACGATAAAGAAACAGAGTTGAACGAAACACATGGTAAGGATTGCGGTAGATGTGGATGAATTTGGCATCGGAAAAGAGATCGAGCAATGTTCTGATGCGTGCGCTATCGGCACAGTTTTTGATGACCAGCCGTCTGCCTCCGCACCTTAGTGTGCCCTTGCGCAGAATTGTCAGGTAGATTTCCTTCCATTCGGCGAGGATTGATTCAGGCAGGTCAGAGAAAAAGGTTATATACCTTTCAAAGTAGTAACGGGCTCGTCGAGGAAAAGTATACATGTGGAGGTAAGAGTAGTGCGACACGTTATGAATCGCAACGTCTTCCTCTTCCGGATTATCCATTGAGAGCGGTATGTTATCTATCTCTCTGGTGGGATGAAGTCTTCTAGCTATCTTGTCGAACAGTCCTTTGATTATCTTTTCACCAACCAGACACAGGCCTGGTGCAGTTACTTGAAACACAGAGACATAGCCCAGGTTCTTATCCTGGCACAATAGATTGTGCAGATGTGTTGTCCCGGTTCGCCAGTGGCCAACTATGAAAACAGGGGAGGGATGAATCGCTGTGGCCTTAACGATTCTACCGTATCCGACCGATTCACAAAGTCTGAGGGGGCTGGTGAGAAAGGTAGAGAGTGTGACAACCAGGGCGCGGGGGATGAACTTCCTGTCTATGTCTTTGTTATTCCAGAGTAACTTGAGCCAACTGCGGAATGAGCCGAAAACATGCGGGTGTTCGAATAGGCGAGCGGGCCTCTGTTGAGTTATGGTACCTCCCTGAACTAGCCATTAGGTCAGACATTGATCATCGTTTCCCGCCGGCACGAAGCAGCCCCTTGCATATTGCATATTCTGTAGCGCGCTAAAGGAACCGCGTATGACGTGCTATGGGCATTGCCCCATCTATAGCACTGCTAAACCACACGTTGTGAGAGATTCGAGATAGAACGCCTTCCGGAGGCAGGAGAACTGCACTATTACGATGGTCGATATCGATTATACCACCTTTGTCAAGCGCCTGCATCCTCTTTCTAGTTTGAACATATACTGTATTCGTTCAGCCAACTTTTTCCCCGGGTTGATGAAGGTTGCTGAAGCGAGAAGGAAGGGTTTGAAGCGATTCATCATATCGTCGTAGCCCGGGCAAGTCGCGGACCAACCTTGGGATCGTGGGCAATCACTCAATATGAGCAGTGACGCGGCTGTCAACCGGAACAGACCGTGGCAACCCCCAGTTTGTTTCGCTTTGTACTTCACAGTGCGCTGCTCTCGCTAAAGCGCGGACTGTTGACGGGGATGATATAATCGAAAGCGACGGTCGATAGTGCCTAACATCCTCTGGTACCGTCTGTCCGTGATATTATCCAAACGAGCTGCAAGGGATCTCTGGGAGGTGATATGCAGGGATGACTATGTATGATTACAAGTTCGCTGGCACATCTCTGACCGCTTGGGCACAGCTTCGTCACACTTGGCTCGCGATGAGCAAGGTAGCTCAAACCAGGCTGCTTGAGGTGGACGCAACACATGAAATGGTCGGCGTCCTGTGGGCTTGCAGAGACTATCCAGGACCCTTGCATCCTGCGGAGATAGCCCGCTTGGTTTTTCGGGCGCCGCACACCGTTGTGGGAATGCTCAACCGCATGGAAAAAGAGGGCCTCATAGTGAGAATACCCAAGGAGCCGGGCCACCCGCTTGCAGAGGTAAGACTGACCGCCAAAGGTGAGGAAGCCTGCTCGCCGAGAGTAGAGATTCTCAAGGATGTGATCGCCGAGATTATGTCCGCTTTGTCGGAAGAGGAGCTCGAACAGCTTCTGGAACTGACCAGAGTGCTGCAGTTGAAGGCGCTTGACATGTTGCATATGAAGCTGAAGCCATCTCCGGGAGCCCCTGGAGAAGTCACCATGCCTGCTAAAGCAGATAAGAAAGCCAAGTCGAGCTAGCAGCGCAGTAGCAAATGGAGTCGCGCGGTCACTGGGAAGTGATTGCGGCAACTGGGACATCGGGCCCGGACGGTGGTCAATCATGCTCACGCTTTCGCCTGTTCATGCTTTCGTCTGAGCACTTCAGCTAGCGTCTCAACGGCTTCCGGGTTCAGGGACGACAACAAGTCTGCAAGCTCATCCAGAGAATAGACTCCCTGGAGGTCAAGGTACCCCCGGGTAAAGGCCAAGATAACCG
>CAYVES010000094.1:0-9343 GCA_964449845.1 uncultured Dehalococcoidia bacterium | reverse complement strand
GCTCTGGTCCTGGAGGGCCGTACGTTCAAAGATGGCATTCTCCAGCGACAAGGGAGGCGCTCCGAAACCACTTGTTTTTGGCGCAGGAGTTTCGGGGGTGTGGAGGCGCATTGTACAAACACCCAGGACTTCAGGTCACCCTGATCCCGACCGTTGCCTCCCGGGAAGGAACATCCCTGCCGCTTGAGCGCATTGCTTGCTTCGCAATCCCGGACAAATTCGAAATACAAATGCCCCGAGTTCAAGACGTTTGCAGCATTTGTATCTTGGACATTTGGTATCCTTTAGAATCTACTATTTGGTATTTCCGTCTCTCCGCGACCTAGTGTGCCTCGTGATTCTTCTGCGTTTACTTCAGCAACTTTCTTGTGGTGAGAATTGCGGCGGCAGTATTCCATACATAGCCTGCAGTTATTGCACCTCTGGGGATAGTATTCTATGCTGCCATCTGGCCCACGTGTCAGAGCCCTGGTAGGGCATGCATCGACACAGTAGACGAGGCTGCAGTGACGACAATACCTCCTCTTCCATAGCCACCAATCCAACTCGTAGTAGAGGTGATACGCTAAAACCAGGGCAGCACCAAAGAAAACAATGTCATGGACTGATAAGCTCCACTGGAACACCTGGGATGGCACTATTCCCTTAAGGAGCCACTGGATCATACCGGTCACTGCGAAGAGGACAAAGCCGATTGCTATCAACAGCTTGTGTGTCTTTTTCCACGTGTTGCGGTTGCTTGCGGTGACGAGGGTTTTTCTGTCCCAAAACAAGGCTTCCTCTAGCCAGCGGCGAGCGGTCGTGGTGTTAATTAGGGCATAGATCACGGGTGCACCTATCAGGATCACTGCAGCAACGCGGTGAACCATGCGGGTCCAGCCACCGGCGGCGAGTCCGGAAAGAGCAGGAACGAACACAATCAACCCGGTGATGAATAGGACGAAGAAGGCTGCTGCCACTACCCAGTGCAGTATCCGCCGGTTACTTCTTGGGCCTGCTACACGTGCCCTCATATAGTCCATAATCCATCCTCCGCGTTACATGGATTATTCTGCAACACTGGTATGCTGTCCACTTGTCCACCAGGACATGCTATGTCCCAAACCTCCTCAGAGAAGGACTGCCATCGATGTTATGGAAAACAGCCCAGCTGGCAACTAGCGATCTTGATACTCAGCTTGTTCGCCGCATCGCCAACCTGTCGAGGGCTGACTTTAAGCTTCCTGGCTATCTTGAACGCTACAGCGCAGGGGAGCCTGCCGTCGATCAGAGAAGCCCGTATCTCTTCTTCCAATGTCCTGTCCAAAGATTTCACCTCCTCGCCCGAAATCCATATTACTCGCAGCCCTTCAACTCCTTCCATCTTTCCTCTCCCAGGCACTGTCGGGCTGACGCGCACCAGTTGATGCACGAGGGCAGCTTCTCTTTATAAATCCACTCGCCGCACTCGTGGCACTTCACCCTGGTCTCATTGGAGAAGATCTCTTCTTCGGCACCGCAGTTTGGGCACTTGTAGAGCTCCACCCGCAGCCATCTGTTATCTTGGCCCGGACATCGAAGCCTCATCTTTTTCACCCCCTCGCTCGGCGCATGCGGACATTTATTGCTTTCCAGAACCATGATCAGGCGTGGGCATACCACCTTCCCACGATGGGTAAGGCATATAATTCTTGAACTCCTTTACTGCGCCGCAGTACTTGCACACACCTCTACTGGTAGGCCCATCAGGGCTTTCTATTATCCAGTAGTGGATACACTGCACCTCGGCTATTCGCTTCTTTTCAGGCTCAGCTTTATCAAGCACATTCCTCATCGTCTGCTCCCATATACCAATCAAAGCCATTCTAAGCTACAGTGTGGCTTCTGTAAGCGACTTTTGTCGCATTGGGAATACCATGACTGGGGAATGCTGCTATTTGGATGGGGCTAGTTGAGGGAGAAACTCGGGGAAGTGGTATTCGGCGCTGTCTAGCGCTCTTCGATGACTACCTCAAAGGGGCAACTTATGGCTCCGGTGGGGCATATAAGCTCGCACTGAGCGCACCAGCGGTTGCATGAGGCGCACTTCTTGTTTTCTACGACAGTTACAACGTTGTCAACCAGCACCAGGATGTTGCAATGGCAGACGCTGATACATAATCCACATCCGTCGCACTTTTCTCGGTCTATCACAGGCATTTCAGCCATTGCTATCTGCCTCCATCATCATCTTAGAATCTGAGTATATTGGCTGTCTGCGACCTATGTCTCAATCAACTACGCCTGCCATTTCTCTGAGGGCTTCCTTATCGGTGATCACGATTCGTTGGCGCTCTAACCTGATTGCCCCTTCATTCTCCAGGGATTTGAGCGACCGGCCGACCATCTCCCGAGCAGTACCGGCCATGGCTGCCATCTCTTGATGTGTGAGCCTCAGCTTAGGCCCTGTTCCATCACTGGCATACTCCAGCAGTATCTTAGCCACCCTGGCTATAACCTGCCTGAAGGACAGGTCTTCTACCAGCGATACCAGGCGTCGTGTCTGCTGTGACAGGACACGGGTTACATTCAGGGACACCTGCGGGTGACTCCTGAGGATAACCTCAATGTCGCTGTTTCTTATGCCGTAAAGAACAACCGGTCCTACGGCTTGGGCGCTGGCAAGGTTCGGGCCGCCGTCGAATACAGGTACGTCATTGAAGGATTCTCCAGGACGTATGAAGGAGAGAATCTGCTCCTTGCCATCACTCGACGTCTTGAACACCCTCACTGCGCCGGACGTGACAAAATACAATGCCTCGGCGGGTTCATCCTCAAGCAAGATCATCTCACCCGTCTCAACCTCTTTTTCGAAGACAAACTCCTTGATCGAATCAAGCTCGGCAGCGCTGAGGCCGGAGAAGTAAGGGATGGATTTCAGAAGCTCTACCTGAACAGCCATGCTTTGTGTCCTCATCGTGACCGCAGCCATGGGGCCTGATGAGTCATGAGCATTATACCATCCGCATCAGGGCAGTGGAACCAGCGACCGGCTGCTTATTGAAATCTAGGGGATCATCTCATCCGTAGAGGAGAGTTTGACATACTTTCGTAAAACGCTATCAAGCAAAGTTATGCTCTTTGTGTTTTTGGGCAATAGTGGTTGCCAGGCTATCCAGTGCGTTGAAATCGTCTTCTTTGGGGAAGCCTTTACAGAGCACTGGCTCCAGTATTTCTACCTTCAGGTTAGGGAGCATCGCGGCGAGCTGCTCAACCGCCTTGCCTCCCCAGCCGTAGGAGCCGATAATAGAGACAAATCTCAGTTTCGGCCTCAGGGCGTTCGCCAGGAAGGCGGCATAGACAACATTGGGATGCGGCCCGGCTAGAACGGTAGGTGTTCCCATAACAACTGTCGCCGCATCCACCAACGCCATTGCTAGCTTCCCGATGTCGGTTACTGTGAGGTCGAATTGTTTCACCGTCACGCCTCTTTGGACTAAAGCCTCGACAAGGTATTCGACCATCTTATGAGTGCTGCCATGCATCGAGATATAGGGTAATACCACAATGTTTTTGGGCTCATCGAAGACCCAGCTATGATACGCTTTCAAGATGAACTCCGGCTTGTCATACACAGGGCCGTGGCTGGGAGCGATGATGTCAATTGCATAGTCCTTTATTTTCTCCAGGTTCTTCTCGATGTTCGTTCGGAAGGGCATCATGATTTCCGCATAATACCTCTTGGCTGCCTCATAGACCTGCCCTTCATCAGCTACATACAAGTCGCTTGTGGCCAGGTGGGAACCAAAAAAATCACAGGGGAACAATATCTTGTCCTCTCTCAAATAGGTAAGCATCGTCTCTGGCCAGTGAACCCATGGAGCATGGATGAATTCCAGGGTTCTACCTCCCAGCGAAACCGTCTCTTTATCGTTTACCGCTATGAATTTCTCTTCGGGAATCATGAGCAAGTCTATGAGCATATCTTTGCATCTGGGCGTGGCAACGACCTTTGCCTCAGGGTATCTTTCAAGGACTCGGGGGAGAGTGCCGGAATGGTCCTGTTCGGCATGATTGGCAACAATATAATGTATATTCTCAATCCCAAGCCGCTTCAGCTGGTTTATCAACACATCCTGCATGGTAGGGTCTACCGTATCGATAAGGGCTGTTTTTTCACCACCCTCAACGACATATGAGTTATAGCTCGTGCCATCAGGAAGCGGTATAAGCGAGTCAAATAACCGCCTGTTCCAGTCGATGGCTCCAACCCAATGGACACCTTCAGCCAATTTCACATTGCTCATTGTTTGTTGCCTCCTTGATCATAAGTCATTTGTCTCATCGTTTGGGTGATAGACGGCCTGCTTCTGACAGAAAAGAGCGAGTATGTCGCCCCACTAGTCTACTTTCCTGAACTTTTCCCTGGGAGCGCCGCATATTGGACATTCATCGGGGAGTTCGCCGTCGGACACATAGCCACAGACGCCACAGACATAGTAGTCAGTATCCGTCTCTTGAATCATGCGCTCGAGCGCCTTCTTGTAAAGCTTAGCGTGCCCCTTCTCTACATCGCGTGAGTAGCTGAATATCTTGGCCACGGCTGTATTTCCCTCTTCATTCGCCTCCCTGATGAACTGAGGATAGGTGCTGCTTGCCAGGTTCTCCCTCTCAAAGGCGGCCTCCAGGTTCTCCTGAGTGCTGTCCACTCCTCCTAGGAGGCGGAGGTGATTGAAGGCGTGGATTCCCTCGGCCTCGGCAACGGCGCGGAATAGTCTGGCCATCTGGGGGTAGTCTTCTTGCTCAGCCTTCAGGGCAAAGGCCAAGTTCCTCTGGTGGGCTTGGGACTCAGCGACGAAGCCAGCCTTGAGGTTCGTCAAGGTCTTGGTACCCGTTATCCCCGGCACTTCATGTGGGACCAGTCTTCCCGCCTCCGCACCGCAGACAGGGCACTGCACAGGTTTATCGGGGGAAAGTCCTACATGGTGACAATTGGTGCACTTCCACATGGTACTACCCACCTCCTATCATGCCATCCCTGAGGATAGCTGGCCAAGCTAAACCGAAGCTTTCCTGCCCAACAGACTCCGTTAACCAGCGTCACATTGCTCATTACCGGTTGCCTGCTTTTCTACCATGTTCATTTCTAAAGCGTTTTCTGCAGACGGTACCTTCTCATACTAAGGGAGTTGGATACCACGCTCACTGAGCTGAAAGCCATCGCTGCCCCGGCGATTATGGGGTTAAGCAGAAAGCCGATGAAGGGATACAGTATCCCCGCGGCAATAGGTATACCTACACCATTGTACAAGAAAGCCCAGAACAGGTTCTGCTTTATCTTGCGCATGGTATAGCAACTCAACTCGAGGGTGCGGGCTACATCTCGAAGGTCATCCTTCATCAGGACTATTCCCCCAGACTCGATAGCTACGTCCGTCCCAGAGCCGAGAGCGATACCAACGTCTGCTTGAACCAAAGCAGGAGCGTCATTTATGCCATCGCCGACCATAGCTACTGCATGGCCCTCCTCTTGAAGCCTCTTTATCTCGGTAGCCTTATCTTCAGGTAGTATCTCAGCCAGAACACGGTCGATTCCCAGGTTGTGGGCGATGCTCTCAGCGCTGCGGCGATTGTCCCCTGTAATCATAACCACCTGTTTGCCGTGCCGCTTGAGCCAGGCCACTGTCTCGGCAGCGTAATCCTTCGCGGTATCAGCGACGGCTATTACTCCAGCAAACATCCCGTCCACCGCTACCAGCACCACCGTTTTCCCCTCTCTTTCCAGTCGCGCCATGCTTTGCTCCGCGGCCGATGTATCTACGCCTCTATCAGTGAATAGCTTCCTGTTTGCCACCAGAATATTAGTACCGTTGTATCTCGCCTCCACACCTTTGCCCGGTATCGCGGAGAAGTTCTCTACCTCTGGAATCGGTATTTCACTTTCCTCAGCCCTGCTAACAATAGCTTCGCTGAGATGGTGCTCCGAGCGCTTCTCAGCCGCGGCAGCCAGCTGTAGGATATCATCGCCTGAACGAGGATTGGAGAGCGGGATGATATCCGTGACCTCAGGCTTTCCGCGGGTCAGTGTTCCTGTCTTATCGAAGACAAGGGTATCTACCCTGCAGGCTTTTTCCAGAGTCTCGGCATCTTTGATAAGGATGCCGTTTTCTGCCCCTAGACCGGTTCCTACCATTACAGCTGTAGGCGTGGCCAGGCCTAGTGCGCAGGGGCAGGCAATGATGACTACAGCGACAAATGCAGTCAGTGCGAAGATAAGTCCCGACCCTGACAAATACCAGGCCACAAAGGCAATCACCCCAATAGCTAAAACGACGGGGACAAAGTAAGCAGCTACTCTGTCCGCCAGCCTCTGCACAGGTGCCTTACTGCCCTGAGCCTCCTCCACCAGCCTTACAATCTGGGCAAGAGCGGTATCCTTGCCTACCTTGGTAGCTCTGAACTTGAGCCAGCCGCTCTTGTTCATCGTGCCGCCTATGACCTCGTCATCAATGGCTTTCTCTACGGGAATGCTCTCTCCGGTTAACAGCGACTGGTCAACTGAAGAACTTCCTGCTACAACTACCCCGTCCACGGGAATTCCACCCCCTGGCTTCACTATGACCGCATCGCCAACCATGACTTCCTCCACAGGGACTTCCTGCTCCCTGCCATCTCTAAGCACCACGGCAGTCTTAGGTTGTAGTTCAAGTAGGTTGCGGATAGAAGCCGAAGTTCTCCCCTTAGCCAGAGCCTCCAGCAGCCTGCCCAGCAGGATGAACACGATAAGCAGCCCTGCCACTTCGTAATAAATATCGTCCTTGCCATAGTTGGGATTGCCGCTCCAGATCAAGATGGACGAGGCCAAGCTGTAGAAATAGGCGGTGCCAGTGCCCAGGGCGACGAGAGTATCCATACTGGCACTGCGGTTTCTCACCACCGACCTGAGCCCCACGGTGTAGAACTGGTAACCAACGGCAATGATGAGGGTAGTGAGCAGCAATTGAATCAGAGCCATACTGCCGTCGGTGAGGGAGGGAAGTGGCAGACCCACATGGTGGCCCATGGCAAAGTAAAGCAGGGGAACGCCAAAAACTGCAGCCACAACGAACTTAATCTTCAGGGCCTTTATCTCACTCTGCCGCGCCTCCTTTTCTCGGTCAACTGTGGTCTCTTCCAGCGGCGTATAGCCAGCACCCCTTATCGCCTTCTTGATAGCTTCGCGATTGGTCAACACCGGATCGAAGGTTATTCTTGCTCTTTCATTGAGGAAAAGCTTGCTGGAGAGTACGCCCCTGACCCCCTTGAGCGCTGCCTCTACAGTGCCCATGCAGTGAGCATTATCCATACCAATGACCCTCAGATTGAGCGACTCCGGTTCTTCCTTGATGACAGCATAGCCCGCTTCCGCCACCGCCCGCTCCAGTGATTGAAGAGTCGCCTTCTCGGGGTTATATTCCACGTACGCTCTCTCAGTGGCAAAATTCACCATAGCTTTGGAGACGCCTTCCAACTTGTTGAGTGAGTCTTCCACGTTCAAGGCGCAGGAGGCGCAGTGCATACCTTTGATGTTAAGGGTGGCCTTCTCCACGTTTTGTCCCTTATCCTCAGCTTCGTGAGAAGATGGCCCTTCATCAGGTGAAGAGGTAGACGCGCCCTTTTCAGAGAGGAACCTATCCCGGCAGGCCGGGCTGCAGAAATAGCAAGTGTTGCCCTCGTGCTCTGCACTGAGAGCTGTCCTGTCGTCTACCTCCATCCCACATATCGGGTCTATCGCCATTCTCAGCCATAACCTCCCGGGCAAAGGTCACGCGTAGCTTGTCTGCGACAAGCGAAACCGCAAAAGGCAATGTCTGCGGCTACGTCAATGTCTGCCGCTCTGCCATTTATCTATCTCTTCTACCAAGTACTCGAGATACTGTTTGTATGTTTCCTTGGATATTCTTGCCCTTTCCTGTTCAATTGCTGGTCTAATAATCTCAAACACACGGCGAATGGTCTCGCCCCCCTCTTCGAAAATTGCGTGTTTGTTGGTTATCAAACCATACTTCATGAGAAAGCCAATGTAGTGGTAGCAGTTCGCAACCTCATGTATAGCCGCATAAACCTCCGGCTGGTGTCTTTCCATCTCTTCTAGGTCCTCTGCGCTTTGCACGGCTCTTATTTGGCTTTCGTTACCATACAGCGTTCTTCGAAACTCGTGAGTCCGGATAACATAATCGTATGCGTCCTTCAGGACGGTTGCCTCACGTAGAAGTCGACTCTCACTTAATTGCCTTTTTACATAGCACACAGAAAAAATAACGGTGCCAACATATATAAGTGTCAAAAAGGCAATTAGGGAAGTAGCGATTACCATGTTCCCCTCCCCCTAGTTATCCCCATCTGCGGTAGTTGGTTTCGTTTCAATTCACCCACCCTAGCTTCCTTGTGTCATTGCTTTCTTGTCATTTCTGCCAAAGCACGAGTCTACCGCCCCTGGATTCCCGCTTGCGCGGGAATGACACCGAGCACTAACAGAGTGGGTGCAGCGTAGCGCAACCCCCCATCATCCGCATGTGGGACGGCGGGTTACGTTTCACTCCACCCAGCCTACCTTTGTTGCTACGAATGGTCGTGAGGATGGTTGTGGGACTGACCCAGTCCCTCTTCCTGGACCTGTCAGCAGCCCGGTTCCCCGTAGTGTCCGCAGCAGCTGCTTCGCGTTCTGATCTTGATCCAGTTGTTACGAACCAGCAGCCAGGCCTTGCGCCTCAAGGGCATGGGCGCTTGCAGGTTAGTGAAGACTGCGCGGAGGCTGGGTCGATTGCCTGCCATTCTACATCCCTCCTTCTTCGCTTTGTGGGGCGCTTGATGCTCATTCGCATAATCACGTCGCTATTCTTGGGTGTTGCAAGCTTACTGTTTTTCAAACCTGTCTTTGCTCGCTCCGCAGACTGGGCACACCCAATCGTCCGGGAGGTCCTCGAACCGGGTACCCGGCGCGATCTCGCTCTCCGGATCGCCTTTCTCGGGGTCATAGACATAACCACAGACGCTGCACTTATATTTCGCCAATTTTGCATCTCCTTCCTTCTTGATATCCTTGTCTTCGACATAAGATGGGGCCGTCTTCGGAGTGGTACCCCGCTTCACTCGGTGATAGTGGGCATAGGTCATTGGCTCATCTTCTGTAAGAACCTCAGCAGCCACAAGCTCGCCTATGAACATAGTATGGGTCCCCACATCCACCTCATTGACCACTTTGGCTTCCATATCGGCCACCGTGTGCTCCAGGACTATCGGGGCTCTCGTCTCACCCAGTTTGTAGTCTACCCCATCGAACTTGTTTGAATCTCTTCCCGATTTGAATCCGAAGTTCCCGATTAGGCTCAGCGGGGCGTCCTGG
>CAYVES010000093.1:0-9378 GCA_964449845.1 uncultured Dehalococcoidia bacterium | reverse complement strand
GGGGCGCAGGGCGCCACCGGACAATCGGAGCTCCCCGCCGGCCTGAGTCCGTTCTCCAAGAACGACCTCGTGCGATACAGCCACGGCAGCTGCTCATTGGGGACCTCTTGCAGATATCTCTCCCCGCTGAAGTAAATGAACGCTGGCTGAGTAACAACCACAGCATCTACATCCTGCAATCGCTGCAGCAGTGGGGGAGGACATACCGAGCAATGCTCCAGCCGATGGCGGTGGTCAGCCTTTGGAGCCCGATGCAGGCAGTACTCCAGGGCAATGGCCGCTGCCTCCACCGTGCCCTCCTCGACAGCGTGCACGGCTACTTGAAAGCCATCCTGATGCGCCCTAAGAACCCCTTCATTCAGTTCTTCCTGGGACGGGTTGAGCTGCCCTCTTGTTTCATCCAGGGTTATCTTAACCGCGCCTAACCTGAGCCCAGGGTCGCCGTAGCCAGGTCGTAGCCCCCTGTCTTTGAGGTCGGCGAGAGCATGGAGACCGAACATCATGCAAACCCTGGGGACAAGCTCTCCCCCCTCTTTGAGCTTGAGAAAGGTCTGCCATTGTCCGAAGCCGTTTCTCACCGTAGCATCCTGGACCGAGGTGATACCCGAGGAAAGGAAGCTTTGATTGGCAAGCTTTACCCCCTGTCTAAGCTCCTCTTCGCTCATGGGGGGTATTACCTGCTCATTGATATAGGAGTTCATGCCGAAGAGCAGTCCGCTGGGTTCCCCTGTCTCCAGTTCGCGGTCGATGAGCCCGCCTGGAGGGTCTGGGGTCTCTATGGAGATGCCGGCCAGAGGCAGCGCCAGGCTGTTGAGTACACAGGCATGCATTGAGCGATGGGTTAGCTTCACCGGGTGATATGGCGCCGCTTGGTCGAGATCGTGGCGGGTGGGGTGGCGGCGCTCCGGGAGGTAGAACTCGTTGTAGCCGTTGGCCCTTAACCAGGTGCCCTGGGGAACGCGCTGCGCCCGCTGCCTGATCCTGCTCTGAATATCGGAAATGGACGCGACCGAAGCGGGACTGCAATCGATGCCGAGCAGCCCTGAGGCATAGGACAGGACATGGATATGAGCATCGTTGAAGCCGGGGATAACCGTTTTGCCCTCACAGTTGATGAGTTTTTTTCGTCCTCTGAAGAGGTCGAGGTCGGCATTGGAGCCAACCCAGACTATCTCCCCGGCCTCCGCTGCCACCAACTCCGCCCTGGGCCGCTGAGGATCAATCGTCAGTATGTTGGCATTATAGAGGACAAGGTCTGCTGCTCGCGCAACCAATACTCACCGGCGATACGGTAGAAACTTCAGCCCCACTAGACTTGGTCCTGCTCCAGAAGCCAAGTGCCTACTCTCGCAATCAACGTTTCGATATAGCTACCCACCGTCGTACAGTCTCCATATGCTTCCATGCTGTCCCCGGTCCAGGGTGTATCTCCCTCTTTGAGCCAACCGCGTCTGCCAAACACCTCTTCCTTGAAGACCTCGGTTCGAACCGCCATGTCTATGCTGGAGCTGATGTCAATACCACCGCCTTCGCTGAGCGCCGCCGCGCGCTCCAGCCAATCAACCGCACTATTCAGATATACCTTAATCTCATCTGTGACCTCATCAGCTTCAGCGTACTCAGCCATCGCCCGCTCTACAAACTTGTCCGCTATCTCCAGCACAACAAGCAGCTTGAGTGACTCCAGACACTCTGCCCAGCCGTCCCTCGGCTGGTAGACGATCCCCCACTGCACGGCGTCGATTTCGCTCTCGATGTCGGCCAGCGGCGGCTCCTCGGCCAGCGCAGGTGTTGAACCCATCAATACTATGACCAGGGCCAAGACTACGCTCAGTACGAAGCCCTTGCTTCTCATTTCTGCCCCCCCACGCATATCAGCATCGCCTAATTATATCACGCCTGACAAAATCTTGTTGCGCACATGACGTCTTTTGGGTATCAGGACGAGAACTGCCAGGGAACATTGGACTTAAGCCCCACTGCCTGACCACGGAGCCTGAGGAAAGGGCCTATTTCCTCCACAAGAAGGAGAATTCCGTGCTTGCCTCTACAACACTGCTTCCCTCTTGGTAGAGGTCATTGAGGCGTATTGTGATTAGGGCAGATTCGGGGAAGAAGACCCACCTGGTCTCATAGTGCCTGGAGTCGCCAGGCCCGAGGTCGTGCTCGAAAGGGGACGGAACGAAGTATTCGCCTTCGTTGTCAGCCTGGTCTGTAGCACGGGCACAGGGGTAGAAGATGGCGTAGAGACGGCTGGCCTCGAATACTTGCCCCGTCTGGTTCTCTATCTCCCATTGCACCGAGACTTCGTTACCAGTCCACTCCACCACGGTGAGGGTTATCGAGAGTCCAGAAAGCGTACGAGTGATATTGAACGTTTTGCTCACAGTCGTTGCGACAGGTGTAGGTGTGGGCGTTGGATTAGGAGCGCATGTCGATGCCTGCGTAGACGTTGGAGTAATTGCGAGCGTCGGTATGGGGGTGTGCCCTCGCCACTCCATCAAGTACTCCAATACGGTTACCTTATCGGCTTTTGTAACGTTACCGTATTCTATGACCTCCATCGTGCATGGGACTTGCCGGAGGTTTGGGATCAGCTTTGTCGGTGGCGTGACGGAGCAGGTACAGCTTTTGACGTGGTTCCCATTGTGCCTCACGACGACCTCTTTTTCCTCGCCTATCGCCAGCTCCTGCCAGGCGACTTTGGTAACCTCCTCGCCATCCAGGGTTACTATATTGAACTCGATTCGAAAGTATCCACTCTCGTTGCCTGTGTTCTTGACAATAACAGAGCAATCAGAGGAACGTCTCCACCACAGGTTAATGATTTCCGGGTCAGCAGTTATGTCGTAGGCTACCGGAACCTCTTCGTAATGAGTTTCCGTCCGGTTTCCTTCCAAAGGTCTGGAATATGCCTCTATCTCGTAATAGGTGACGCCCATAAGCGGTACAAGGCATATGACAAGAGCAGCGACCACCAGAAGCGCTAAAATGACCCATAATGTCAGCTTCATCACTATGCCACCGGCTCAATCATTCCGCCTCAAGGGTACTGTGGTACCCTCGTCTATGGCCCACTATACCCTACCGCGTCACGCGTGACAATCACCCAAAAGTTCTATCCAGTGTAGAAGATGGTAAAGGCGAGACAATCTCCCGACATGGGGTTGACTTTGGCCACATTCTGTAGTTGAATGGGTGCGGCCTAAATATGTCTAGAACTATTATGACGCCCAGAGCAAAGGGGGAAAGGAGGCAAGATAGTCGCAGGGATTTTGAATAACAATGAACTCTGATGGCAAAAATGAAAGGGGGAACTAGAAATGAAGAGATTGGGTTTTGCTCTCGTTTTGATGCTGGCAATAGCCTCTCTGCTGGTGGCCGGCTGTGGGGGAGATGGGGAGGAGGAGGCCACGCCTACAGCGACCGCAACCCCTGTAGCCACCGCAACCCCTGTAGCCACCGCAACCCCTGTAGCCACCGCAACCCCTATAGCCACCGCAACCCCAACAGCTACAGCGACGCCGGTAGCAACATCTACTCCTGCTGCGACGCTACCGCCCGGCGAACTGAGCGACCTTCTGGGCCATTTGTCGGCGATCGAGTCCGTGAAGTATGACATGGTGATGACGATGCCTGGGATGCCCTCAGCCATGACAGCGACGGTATGGCAGAAGGCAAACAAGATGAAGAGCGAGATGACCGTGCAAGAAATGACGATAGTCACATACATAGACTACGATGCCCAAAGGCTGTGTGCGTATGCTCCAGATATGGGCATGGTTATGGCATCGGATTTCTCGCAGGCCGGGCCGGACCCTCTAGCGGGGTCTGAGATTATCGAGCAGTATCAGCCCACGGTTATCGGCAGTGAGACGATTGACGGAAAGGATTGCCTAGTCTATGAATGGACGGCCGAAGGCGTAACGACAAAGACGTGGGCAGCGAAGGACACCGGTTTTCCTGTTCGAGTCGAGGTAACAACGCCTGAAGGTGTGATGACAATGGAGTTCACCAACGTAGAGTTCGTTGACATCCCTGACAGCGAGTTCGAGTTTCCGCCAGAGTGCGGGGAGTGAATTCGGCTCCTGGCGGTGGGGGGGCAAGCTGAAACGATAGAACCAGCCACGCCCTATGCATTGCTATAGCGGTGAGGGCTGGAGAACGGGGCGATTAACATGTTGCGTCCCGCCCCAAATCGGATGTCGCAGGCTAAACTGTTATTAAAGCGGCAGCTCCCGGCATGCCGGGAGTTGCCGCCTGTTTTATACTAAACCCCAAGGGCAGGTGCGCACCAAGGAATCATGAAAATTGATATGCCACATGCCGTTTGTGGTGAGCCTGGGCCGTAGGACGGCCGACCTGTCGGCCTCGAACCATGAACGGCCCTTCGACAGGCCCGCGAGAAAATCAGGGGCAGGCTCAGGGTGAACGGACGAAAGCTGTTTTCAGAGCAAAACCCTTTCATCCGGTTGCTAAGAACGCGTCGCCTCCGCCCATTTGGCTCGTTCGAGGTGCACTATGAGGATGGCGACATCCGCCGGCGTTACCCCGTAAATCCGCGAGGCCTGGCCCAGAGTAGCTGGCTGGAAGTGCTTCAACCTCTCGCGGGCCTCTATACGGAACCCGCTGATGCTATCGTAGTCGAACCCCCGGGGAATAGCCCGTTCCTCCAGGCGGCGAACCCTCTCGACCTCAGCCGTTTGCCTCTCGATATACCCCTCATACTTGGCCTCGATCTCGACCTGCTCCCGAGAATTAGCGCCGAGCTCCGCCTTGCCAAAGCCAAGGTTGGTCAGCAGCTCGTAGTTTGCCTCGGGGCGGCGCAGGAACTCCAGAGCGCTGATACTGCGCCCTATGGGGGGGAGGTGATACCTATGCAGTAGAGAATCCAGCTTCTCCCCAGGGCTGAAGTGGGTCCTTGACAGGCGGCGCAACTCCTCGCCAGTAACCTGGCGCTTTTTCTCAACTGCTCGGTGCCGATCCTGTGGAACAAGGCCCAGCCGGTAGCCAATGGGCGTCAATCTCAGATCCGCGTTGTCCTGGCGCAGCAGGAGACGATATTCAGCCCTCGAGGTCAGCAGCCGGTAGGGCTCGGTGAGTTCCCTGGTTACCAAGTCATCGATCATCACCCCGATGTAGGCCTGGTCGCGGCGCAGTATGATCGGCGGCTCGCCCTTGACCTTAAGCGCTGCGTTTATCCCAGCAATTAGCCCCTGCCCCCCCGCCTCCTCGTAGCCGGAGGTGCCGTTTATCTGGCCAGCGAAAAATAGTCCGGGGACAAGCTTCGACTCCAGCGTAGCCTGGGTCTGGCTGGGTGGAACATAGTCATATTCGATGGCATAGCCTACCCGCATCATCTCCGCTTTCTCCAGGGCCGGGATGGTACGCAGCATAGCCAACTGCACGTCCTCGGGGAGGCTGGTGTTAGCTCCCTGGACGTAAACCTCGTTTGTCTGCCAGCCCTCAGGCTCCAGGAAGAACCCGTGCGCCTGCTTATCGGCGAAGCGAACTATCTTGTCCTCTATCGAAGGGCAGTAGCGAGGCCCAACCCCGTCGATGAGCCCGGTAAACAAGGGAGCGCGGTGAAGATTGGAGCGGATTATCTGGTGCGTCTTTTCGTTGGTGTACACCAGGTAGCAGGGGAGCTGTTGCCGCCACTGGATTGGCTTGTCCTGAGGGTAGATGGGATTTGGCGGAGAGGAGTAGAAATGCTCGTTGGGCGGGCTAAAGCCAAAGTAAAGGGGCACTTCGCTCCCTGGCTGGGTGACAGCTCTACCGAAATCAATGGTCCTGGCGTCGAGGCGGGGAGGGGTGCCTGTTTTCAGTCGTCCCAGGGTAAGCCCCAGATTCCTCAGGCTTTGAGACAGCCCATAGGCGGCGAATTCCCCCGCCCTTCCCGCAGGATAGGTAGAATCTCCCACAATCACCCTTCCCGCCAGTGAGGTCCCCGTGGTCAGAACCACAGTCCTGCCCTCATACGTCCAGCCAGTATTAGTCCCCACTCTCAGAGCTGTTCCAGAGCCCCCCACAGGCTTCAGCTCCTCAACCAGCGCCTGTTTGATATTAAGGTTTGGTTGCCTCTCCAGGGTGTGCTTCATGGAGAGACTGTAGAGCCTCTTGTCCGCCTGAGCGCGTAGCGCCTGAACAGCGGGCCCCTTCCCCGTATTCAGCATCCTGACCTGGATGAAGGTCTTGTCGATATTGCGCGCCATCTCCCCACCGAGGGCATCGATCTCCCTGACCACATGCCCCTTGGCCGGCCCCCCGATGGAGGGGTTGCAAGACATAAGCGCCACATTGTCCAGGTTCATGGTCAGCAGCAGAGTGCGGCATCCCATCCTCGCCGCCGCCAGGGCTGCCTCACAACCTGCGTGCCCGGCGCCGATAACTATAACGTCATACATTTTCCTGTCTTTAGAATTCTACCATCTTGGACTCCGCCTTGTCGACTTCGGGCTAAAAGAGATTGGCTACCTCCCGTCTCAACACCTATAGACAAATCGCTCTAAATACTGTAATATGCAAGCCGGAGGATAGAATTTGGCGCATATCAAATCGGCAAAGAAATCGATTCGCATCATAGCTGAAAGGCGAAAGCGCAATCGGTCTATTAGTAGCGCAGTAAAGACCTCTGTCATCAAGGCGGAAGAGCTTATTCTCGATAAGGAACTGGAGCCAGCCAGAGAAGCAGTGAAGCAGGCGACAATCGCCCTGGATAGGGCCGCGCAGAAGGGGACTATCCACTCAAATAACGCTGCTCGTCGTAAGTCGCGGCTGATGAAGAAGTTCAACGCTGCCTTTTCTTCTGAGAGTTAGGTGTTCGTGGTCTAATCAAGCATCGTCTGGAGCCTCAGGAAGTGTGGAATTGAAGCTGCTCATCCGAGCAGCTTTTTGTTTTGCCTAGGGTATTGACAGCAGGCTTCTGGCGTGGTAAGCTCTCTCGGTAGAACAAGAGTTCGGAACATATCGAGGGGTGAGAAAATGAAAGCACTGTCTACAAAGCAAAGGCGCATCCTCGCTTTTCTACGACGCTTCCGCGAGGAGAAGGACTATCCTCCAACCGTCAGGGACATTCTAAGGGCTTGTGGCATTAGCTCGACCTCGGTGGTGGACTACAATCTGAAGGTCCTGGAGAGGGAGGGGCATATCCGCCGCGACCGTGAGGTGTCAAGGGGCATCGAACTCCTTGGTAAGGAGCGAAGGCGCACGGTGATGGTGCCCGTCATCGGCTACATAGCTGCTGGCGAGCCGATACCGGTGCCGACATCCGATACCTGGGAAATGGAGCCGCTGGACGCTGTCGAGGTCAGCAGTGAGCTTACTCGCGATCGGGACAACGTCTATGCGCTGAGGGTAAAGGGTACGTCGATGATCGATGCCCTGATCAACGATGGCGACATCGTCCTGATGCAGCAGGCGGCCACTGCCGAGGACGGCGAGACGGTTGCTGCCTGGCTAAAGGCGGAGGGCGAGACAACCCTGAAGAAGCTCTACCGTGAGCGTGGCCGCATTCGCCTCCAGCCAGCTAACTCCGAGATGAAGCCGGTCTACGCTGCCCCTGAAAACGTGGACGTCCAGGGTAAGGTCGTCGGCGTCATCAGACAGGTCTAGGGAGTGTAACAAATGCCCACTGGTGATCTGGTGATGGGTTCTGATGGCCACCTCGCACGTGTAGTTGGCCCGTGGGCGAAAGATAAGCTGTTCTCAATTCAGGAGTATTGCGAGATATTCAGTTCCGGTATGAAACGCAAATGGCCTGCGCGCACTTTTATAGACATTTTCGCTGGTCCTGGCAAGTGCTTGGTTGAAGGAACTGGTGAGGAGATTGATGGGTCCCCTCTGGTTGCTCTTCAATCCAAAGTGCCATTTACTCACTGTTTTTTCAATGACATTGATCGTAGAGCCATAGATTCCCTTTATAGTCGTACCCGCTCTTTTACATCGACAAAGATCACCTTGTTCAGCAAAGACTGTAATGAGGTGATAAAGGATTTGAGAGGTAAATTGCCGTCGCCTTCATTGGATTTCTGCTTTATTGATCCGTGGAAGTGGGAGATCAGGTTTGACTCCATTCGACAGCTTACGAAGGATCGCAGCATGGATCTTGTCGTGACTTTTCACAGTGGTAACATGAAAAGAGTTGTAGATGATCATCCAGATGTTCTAGATGATTTTTTTGGTGATGATGAATGGCAGGGCGAATGCAAAAGTGTGAGAGCTAAGGGCCAAGTGAGGACGGGCCGCGCACTACTTGATGCTTACAAGAGAAGACTCAGTAGCTTGGGCTATAACGGTGTGCATGACTTCACGCTTGTAAAAAACACGAAAGGCGTGCCACTTTATCACCTAGTATTTGCAAGTAGACATCCGCGAGGTGAGGAATTTTGGGCCAAGATCAGCCGTAGATTGTCAACTGGGCAGTTAAGGATGATGATTTGACTATTGTGAATGGCTAAAGTGGTTGATTATGAGGATTCGGAAACGTGAATATCAGCTTCTGGATGGCTCTGAACAAGAACTTGTTCAACGTGTTGGCGACGGCTCTATCATAACAAGGTTTGACAAAACCCCTCCCCCAACCAAGCCCACGGACGTAGTGTGTCCCCACTTTCTTGAACTGAAGTGGGCTACCGGATGTCCTTTTTCTTGCGCTTGGTGCTATTTGAACGGTACGCTGAGATTCGCGCCTCGAAAATCCCGACCTTACGTTAAGCCTTATGAGAAGATCGAACACCATGTGAGGACTTTTCTGCAGAACGTGGACGGGTGCGGCGAGCTTTTGAATACCGGTGAGCTAGCTGACTCGCTGATGTACGAGAAAAATGGACATCCCTTCTCAGAATTCATAATCTCATTGTTTCAGGAACAAGAGACTCACAAAGTCCTTTTCCTCAGCAAATCGAGCTATGTTAAGCATTTACTTGACATAAATGACCATAGTCAAGCGGTAGTGAGCTTCAGTCTAAATGCTGACGAGGTTGCCGAGAGATTCGAAAATGGTGCTCCCCGCGTGGCTGATCGCATAGAGGCAGCGAGTGAACTTAGCAACGCCGGCTACGAGGTCAGGATTCGCATTGATCCCATGGTTCCAGTGCGTGACTGGCAGGATCAATACCTGCGCTTGGTTGATGATATCTTCGCCAACTTTGTCCCGTCTCGCATTACGTTTGGTTCACTTAGGGGACTCCAGAGCACTATCAACATGTCAACTGACAAATCGTGGGTAGAGTACCTTTCTGAGAAATCCAACTGGGGGAAGAGGATAGACTCGGATACAAGGTATCTCATGTATCACATGCTCATAGAGTACATCAAGGATAAGTTTGGGTACGCCAGCGTTGCGCTGTGCAAGGAAACTGTCCGGATATGGGATAA
>CAYVES010000092.1:0-9482 GCA_964449845.1 uncultured Dehalococcoidia bacterium | reverse complement strand
GCTTTCCCCAAGGTTAGCCCGTAACCCGATTGACCTAGGTCCACCAATGTCTCTATCCGATAATCCCCTTAGTATCCTGGAAGAAACGATAGTCGCAGTCCTAGAGGATGCCAATGTAGATTGTGCTACCATCGTCATCTATGGCGCCATAGTCCTCATACCACAGCTTATCGCCATCTTTGAGCGGCTGAAGCAGCAAGTCTCAAAGCCAGTGACCCTCTGGATTTACGGAACAAAGCTGTCAGTGATCGAAGATGTTTCGCGCCAGCTAGAAGCATGGGGGATACCGACATACTTTGACCTCGAAACCGCGATTAAGGCGCTTGGTTTGGCTGCTTATTACTCTAGGGTCAAATCGAGCCTCGATCAAGGCCTACCTTGAATCTGTCTATGTTTCCTCCTCGGCCAATCATCAAGGGCAGTCAACAACAGGGCGGGTTGCTTTAGTCCCCAGCTCTTAGAAAGACTGGTGGTTAATGGCCGAAGAAATAACATTCCAGATAGAAAAAGACCTGTTAAGAGAAGGGCTCTGTAAATATACGAGAAAAGCATTTCAGATACTTCCCAAATTGGATAAGCCTCTTATCCTGGATATTGGCTGTGGTTCAGGTGGCCCAACTCTGGAACTAGCAAGGTTGAGTCAAGGGGAGATAATCGGGCTAGACATCGACCAATCTTCACTAGATAGACTTGCCCAAAAGATCGAACACGCAGGACTTTCCGACCGCATTAAGGCTACGAACCGCTCGATGCTCAACATGGATTTCGCTAATGGGAGCTTCGACATCATCTGGGCCGAGGGCTCAACATTCATCATTGGTTTTGAAAGGGCCCTCAAGGAGTGGCGACGTTTCCTTAAGCCTAAAAGGTTCTTGGTAGCACATGAAATGACTTGGTCACGACCAGAACAACCACAGGAGGTCTACAGTTACTGGAAGGGGCTTGCCGCTTCAGGGATAAGGACAGTTGTTGGTCTAATCATAAGAAACACTCCAAGAGTTGTCAAGGGGTCGGCAAGATAGGAATAGGGCGCTTGTATCTACCTCAGCCCCATAAGGGCGTCCGCAGGGCTCGCCTTTTCATGAGCTTTGAGGGCATCCTCCATTCCCAATGTATCTGTGTATCTTCGCACCATCTCTAAGCTATTGTGGCCAAGGAGATATTGGAGGTTGAAGGGATTGCCATCGGCTCTAAGGAAGCTAAGAGCAAAAGTATGCCGCAAACGGTGAACGGAACCCTCGTCATTGATCCCTGCCCGCTTCTTCAGTCTGTCTATCATCGATTGAATTCCCGACCCTTGGAGCGGTCTGCCTTCTTCGCTTAGCCAAATCTCCGAGCTACCATTATCAGAGCGATGCATAAGATAACGCCAGAGGGCTCTTTGTGCTGTTTTGCCTATTCTTACCACCCGCTCCTTGGAACCCTTGCCCACCACTTTAATCCAACCCCTCTCCGTATCTATGTCTTGGAACCGGATACTAGCCAGCTCTGACAGCCTGAGCCCGCTATCCAGAAGCATGAGGACAATGGCCCGGTTTCGGCTACCAAGAAACTTAGCATTATGTTGGCAATCCCAGTCGCAAACAGATAGCATTGCCTTTATTTGCTCGGGGCTGTAAGGCCTGATAACTTTGCGTTTCGGTTTAGCTACTTTGACTTCTGCTATAGGCCTCTTGGGAAGGAAGCCTTCGCCCACAGCCCAGTTGAAGAAGGCATGAAGAGCGCGGTAGTAATGGTGGACAGTCCTTGGAGCTACCTTGCGGGAGGAGGACTCAGATCCGTTGCCTGCGACCCCCCAGCGGTTCACTTCGCCACTGACATAGCCCAGGAATCCCCTAACATGCCACTCGGTGACAAGCCTCGCATCATCCGACCATCGTTCCCTTTCGGCAAACCATAGGAAACGCCTCAGAATGCCCCGGTAGTATGCTACCGTATGTGCGCTTCTTCCCTCTGTCTGGTGCGTCAGAAGCTAACCCCTGACGAGGGACCTGAGGGATGTGCCTGGCAGTGTCTGAACTTTGACATCTACGACCATTTTTCATTGCAGCCCCGCCCTGGAAAAGACCATGAGGTCTAATTCCTATCTGCTTATATTCGGCTCTTTCGAGGAGCCATGAGGTGTAAGTCTCTTATCCTGAAGCTATGGTCGGGGTGGGCGGATTTGAACCGCCGACCTCATGGTCCCAAACCATGCGCGCTAACCAGGCTGCGCTACACCCCGTTCTTAAAGCCAATCTCTGCCTTTCGCCTCTTTGTTGACAAGTTACGCAATCCAGCAATTGGCCAAGCGCCCTTCCGTGCAATGCCCTATTGCGTCCATGCTGCTAAAACAGGGCTTTGCCTCCCAACACCAGCCCTGTGACCAAGAAGACGATTAGCATGTAGAGAATCCAACCAACAATACAGGTGCCAATAGCTCGCCAGGTGGAGAAGTCGAGAGCTTGCCTGACCGCGATTACCCCTGCGATAAGCGCCCATATGGATACAGCAAAAACGATTATCCCCCCGAGGAAGGGTATAAAGGAAAAGAAAGCCAACACCCTGGGGGAATTTGAGAAACCGATAGTCCGCAGCAATTCTCCATATGTAGCCGAGGTCTCCGGGCCTTTGAATATGGTAGTGCCCAGCCAGTAGGCGAATAGAGACCATACGAGCCACCCACCCAGGGCTGCAGCTAGACCTATTAGCAGCCCCCAAAGGAACCACAGACCACCCTCGACACGCACCCCTGCAATACCAGCCCCAAGGCCAGCGGCCAGACTGGCTATGAGCACCGCGACGAACGCCTGCCCATTAGCCCTGGTGTCTGCCTCCACCTCCTCATAGAGGTCAACCTCCAGTTTTGCAGCACGTACCATCCTATTCACTAGAGAACGTTGAGCTTGCATCTTTCCATCCTTTCTGCTTCCTTCTCCCCTTGTAGTTCAACCTAGGAACTACCCCTGCGCTAGACCCCGTTTTCCCCGACCGAGTGGTACCCCTGGCGGGACTCGAACCCACGCACCTGGCTCCGGAGGCCAGCGCTCTATCCTCTGAGCTACAGGGGCCCAGATGTATGATACTATTCCTTCACCAAGCTTTCAAGCAAGCGTTCAGCTATCAGCTTTCTAGGTTCTAGGTTAACCTAGAACCTAGAACCTTTATAAAGCTGGATGCCAGTGCTGAACACTTGCGTGCTATTTAAGAGTATACTCCTCCCCAGCAATAGCCACCTTCCCCTCCTGGACGAGTTTCATAAGATGAGCCAGGACTTGCATTCTGGCCAGCTCAACTAGACGTCGGTCCAACTCGGGGTAAATCTCGGCTACCAGTTCTGTTACGCTTCTTTTCCCCTGCCGCAGGCAGGACAAGACCTGCTGCTCTCTCTCCAGGCGATGAGCGATGAGCTCCTTAATCTTGCGTTCAGGCTCTCGTACTAGCGGACCATGCCCAGGACAGATAAGGCGAACTCGGTAGTTCAACAGTTTCCTTAGAGAATCAATGTACTGTGCCATGTCACCGTCGGGAGCTTCAACAACAGAGGTGCCAAAGCCTACGATATGATCCCCGGTGAACAGGATTTCACCCTTCTTCATGTAGAAACAAATGCTGTTGGGAGTATGTCCCGGCGTGTGAATCACTTCCAGGCGAACACCGCCGATGTCCACGGTATCTCCATCATCGACCAGGATGTCCGCCGTCACCTGATAGTCCTCCGCCTGATCAGCACCCAGGGAATGGACAACGATTTGAGCACCTGTCGCTTCTCTAATACTGCGGCACCCCCCAATGTGGTCAGGATGAGGGTGAGTGAGCAGAACATATGCCAGCCTCAATGGAGCCAAAGCCTCTATATACTCGAGCTGCGTTTTGATTACCTCCCTATCGTAATACCCCGAATCTATAAGAGCAGCTTCACCACCAACCACGAGATAGACATTTGGTGCATACACCCCCATAAACCCGCTGGTGGCCACTGGAATCGAATGAACGCCGGGTGCTATCTCCATCTCTATTTCCGTGCTAACCTCATACCGCCAACAAAGCAAAAGGAACACAAATAAGACAACCAGCCAGCTTTCCAAAAGATGCTTTCCATTTTGTCTCCTTGTGCTCAACTCCCTTGCTTGCTAACCATTCAGCGACCGAGCCTTCACAATAGCCGCCCGCAAAATCAGATATGGCATTCCCTAAAGCGGCACCAAGTACGGCTCCAAAAACAGCCCCTATATCTGCACCGATAATAGCTCCTATCACCAACAACCCGTTATCAACAACGCCAAAGACTATATCCGGTAACACTGTTTTCATAGCCTACAAGCCCCCTTTCCTGTGACTGCCAGCCAATAGCGTCCATCGGTTCATCTTGGACGAGATGGGGTGGCCGATAACGGCCTCTGAGGCTCATTGGGGCAGGATGAAAACCGCTGCAATGAATAGCTTTACCTGGGGAGAAACAGCCGTCCATCCTCACCCATTGGCTCTTGAGACCCGAAAAACTAGCCTCAAGAAGCTGATTCATTGATGTTCCTAAGAAATCCTCTGAGGCAATAGCGATTACTAGCGCCCCGGCCGCCTTAGGGGCCCATGGCATGTATCTAGAGGATGTTATTGGGAGTGGCTTGCTTCCCTGGGCTCAGGAGAACACTCCAGCTTTCTTAAGCTCGCGCAGCTTCTTCGATATTCCCTGCTCTTCTATGAAATGTGTAGTATAATCTCCCTTTTCGAAGGACTCATTATCCAGGGCTACCATATGGAATGGGAGATTTGTTTTCGCCCCCTCGATACGATACTCCCCAACAGCCCTTTTCATGGTCGAGATAGCTTCATCACGGTTCCTGCCCCAACTCAACAGTTTGGCAATCAAAGAGTCATAGTAGAACGGCATGGCATATCCTGCATATACCCCACCATCAACTCTGACGCCAAAGCCGCCAGGAGGATCGTAAGCTGTAATTTTGCCTGGGGCCGGCATGAAATTCATAAAAGGGTCCTCAGCGTTAATCCTGCACTCTATGCTCCAACCCCTAAGTTTCATGTCATCCTGCGTGTAGCCAAGCTCCTCACCAGCGGCAATCCTTATTTGTTCCTTTACCAGGTTAATCCCCGTAAGAAGCTCGGTGAGGGGATGCTCCACTTGAAGTCGGGTATTGCACTCATTGAAATAGTATTCATCGGTGTCCATGGAGTAAATGAACTCCACAGTCAGCGCGTTCACATAGTTCAATATCCTGGCGATTTCAACCGCGGTAGCTCCCATTTTCTCCCTTAGTTCGGGAGTCATTATGGGCGAAGGTGCCTCCTCGATAAGCTTCTGATACCTTCTTTGAACAGAGCATTCACGATCGCTTACGTAGACGGTGTTGCCCTTTTTGTCGGCCAGAATCTGGAACTCTATGTGCTTTGCCCTGGCAACGTATTTCTCCAGATAGAAAGCTGGCATACCAAAAGCCTCGTCCCCCAACGACCTGGCGTAGTTCATCGCCGCCGCCAACTCGTCCTGGCTCTTAGCCACTTTCATACCTATCCCACCGCCGGCACCACTGGGTTTGACAATCACCGGATACCCGATGCCCTCTGCCATTTCGAAAGCCTTGGCCATGCCGCTCTCATCCTCGATAGCACCATCAGACCCAGGTGTAACGCGAATCCCTTTCTCCTTCATGAGATCACGAGCCTTATGCTTAGGCTTCGCCGCGTTCATGGATTTGCTGGGAGGTCCGATAAATTCGATACCACGAGCTTCGCAGGCTTCAACGAATTGAGGGTTCTCGGCTAAGAAACCATATCCAGGATAAATGGCTTCAGCCTCGGACTGCTTAGCTATATCGAGTATTTTTTCCATGTTCAGGTAGCTGCCACTGGGCTCCGGGTCTCCTAGACCGTAGGCTTCATCTGCATGCCTTACAAATAGGGCTTCGGCATCTGCATCCGAATAGACAGCAACGGACCCTACCCCCATCTCTCTGCATTCTCTCACCGCCCTCAGAGCAATCTCCCCCCGATTAGCAACCAGGATTTTCTTGAACATCGTTCTTTAACCTCTTTCCTTAAGCAGCATGAGCACCTTAATCTTCTTCGATAACAATCAAAACATCCCCGGTTTCCACCGTCTGTCCTGCCTCAACCTTAATCTCCACAACTGTGCCATCCACCGGGGATAATATTGGATTCTGCATCTTCATCGACTGCAAGATGCAGAGCTCACCATCTTCCTCCACCGTGTCGCCAGCACTGACGCCAACGCTGACTATCTTGCCTGGTATAGGAGCCTCAATTATCTCTTGAGCCATCTTCGGTTGTTCTCCTTCTAATTCAGCCTTCTACTCTCAGCCCCAAGCCCCTAGTTTATAGGCAGCGCCAGTTTGTGTCAAGATTTGTACTCGGCACCACCTTGGTGACAGATAGTAAGTGCCCACCCCTGGCAATGCTCAGGGATGGGCACTTGATCCTTTCCCTTGCTGGAACTGACCCAGCACCAACTATAGGGGAATCAGGGAATGCTTTCTCCAAGGTCTCACTGGTTCTAGCTTCTTGGACAGCCTGTTCAGCGTGTTCACCAAGATCGGTCTCGTTTGCCTGGGATCGATGATGTCGTCGGCCCCTTGAATACCTCCGATATGATAAGGCGTGGCATATTTGTCATGTATGTTCTCCATCAATTCCCGCCGCAGCTCCTCAGGATTCTCTGCAGCCTCTATCTCGGCTTTGTACAGTGCATCCGCTGCCCCATCAAACCCCTCTATTCTGATGTCGGCAGTAGGCCAGGCATATACCGCATCGCACCCCATGCGCTCGGTGCCCATGACCAAACGGCCTGCGCCGTAGCACCTTCTTACATACACCGTGATCTTGGGCACTGTAGACTCACAGATGGCGAATACCGGCTTGGCAGCATTCCTCTCCAGGCCGTCCCTGTGCTGCTCCTGGGCAAGGCTCGGCAGAAAACCCGGAGTATCTACCAGGAAAATCAGCGGTATATTGAAGCAATCGCAAAATCTGATGAAACGCGCTTCTTTGTCCGAGCTGTTCACATCGACACAGCCATCCCCGACTGCAGGGTTATTGGCTACGATTCCTACCGTTTGACCGGCCAGACGTGCAAAGCCTATTATCATATTGGGAGCATAGAGCGCCTGCAACTCAAACAAGTGTCCCTTATCCACAATGGAGGAAATGACCTCGTGCATATCATATGCTTCAGCCACATCCGTCGGCACAATATCTAGAAGGCGTTCATCTGTACGCTTGGGATCGTCGCCGGTATCTGCTATAGGAGGTTTCTCCTGCCAATTCGATGGCAGGAAACTGAGCAGTTCCTTGCAGTTCTCTATGGCTTCTTCGTCGCTGTCAACGAGTATATCGTTGGAGCCTGTCACCTCGGAATGTAGCAGTGCTCCCCCGATCTCCTCTTCGGTTACATCAACGAAGGTGACTGCTTTCAAGATAGGAGGCGAGGCTACGGACATGAATGCTATGTTCCTGCGCATAATGACGAAGTCGGCCATTATCGGGGAATAGGCTGACCCGGCGTAGCACGGACCCAGCATGAGGCTTATGTGAGGCACTACTCCTGACATCAGCGGTGGATAATACATGAACCCACCCCCGCCACCGACTGGGCTGCCGCGTACGGGCACCTTGAATCCTGACCTGCCGAACAGATCATGTATTCTGATAGCACCCGAATCAATCATCCCCACCAGGGGAATGCCTTCTTCCATTGCTTGTTCCATTGCCCTGGCTACTTTGCTGTTCTGAATTGTAGACTGAGTGCCGGCCAGCACGGTAAAGTCATGGGAATAGGCGTAAACGTTACGTCCGTTCACTTCGCCGTAGCCAATGATCACAGAATCGCGTGGAAGCTCCCTGTCATCGATATCGAAGCCGGTCTTCATTGGCTGCGTCCATATCCCTATCTCCTGGAAGGTTCCCGGATCGAAAAGCTTTCCTATCCTCTCCCAGGCTGTCAGCTTACCCCTGCCGTGTTGCTTTTCTATGGCAGCCTCATCGCCCCCAGGCTGCAGCCTCCTCCTTTGCTCCTCGAGCTGGCGAATCATCTCTTTCGCGTCTGCCATCAAATCCCTCCTAAATCATAACCGTATGTTCTCATGTTTGCGCTCCGGTCTCCCCTCGTGCCTCTTCGCCAATGTCTTGAGTGCTCTTATGAGGAAAGGCCTGGTATCCCTGGGGTCTATCAACTCTTGCGCCCACTCACGCTCCAGTGACTCAAATTTCTGTTGCATCTCTGCAACTCGTTGTTCCTGCCTCTTTTGTCTTTCTGTCTCATCCTCAATAGCTTGAAATTCCCTCTTGTAGATGATGGATACCGCCCCTTCCGCCCCCATCAGCCCGCGCTGTACGGTAGGCCAGGCGACATCGAGATCGCCCCCCAGTGTTGTGCCCGGCATGCCTAGCTGCCCGCCTCCATAGAGCTTCCTTATAGCTATGGTGATCTGAGGCACGGTGGCTTCGACATTGGAGAAAACCAGCTTGCATCCGTGTCTGATCAGACCTCTGGTCTCTTCGTCGACGGCCGGCAAGAATGCGGGGGTATCTGCAAGCCAGACCAGGGGTATGTTGAATGCATCGCAGAATCTGGCAAACTGCGCCATCTTGTCTGCAGCATCCAGGGTCAGGGAACCACCCATGGCTTGAGGATTGTTAGCTATAATTCCTACCGTTTGTCCTGTCAGCCGAATGAACCCTGTTATCAGGTTGTTTGCCCATTGACGCCTTAGCTCAAAGAACTCCCCGTTGTCCGCTATCATGGAAATCACCTTGTGCATACTATATGGATTCATCGCGTCGAAGGGCACTATTTGCAGAAGCTCCTCTTCTCTGCGATTAGGGTCGTCTCCGGTATCTACAACAGGGGGAGGCTCTGTATTATTCGATGGCAGGTAGCCTAATAGCTCCCGGCAGCTTTGCAGGCACTCCTCATCGCTCTTAGCCATCACATCGCAACAACCGGTACGCCGGGAATGCACCGAGGGCTCACCCACCTCCTCTGCGGTTTTGTCCTCTGGAGGTGGCGCCACATGCATGTAGCTGGTCTTCCTGACCATGAAGACGAAATCCGCCAGAGAGGCTGAGATCGCCATCTCGCCAACGCACGGCCCCATCACCAATGAGATCTGGGGAATCACGCCCGAGGCCATCGTCTGGAAGTAGACCATCGCTTCAGGCGAGTAGAAACGATAATACTGAATCGCATCTTGTAATCTCGGCCCCTCAGAGTCGATGATACCCACGACGGGGACTCTGGCATGTATGGCCCTTTCCATGACCATAGCTATCTTTCGCGCATGTATGTTGGCCAGTGTGCCACCCAGCACAGTGGCATCCTGGGCCCATACATAGATAGGGCGGCCGTTTACATCACCGTACCCTACTGCAACGGCGTCTGCTGGGGTATCCTTTTCGTCAATAGCAAACCCTGTAGCTAACGGCGTTCCCCAAATATCAAGCTCCTGGAAGGTACCCGGGTCCAGGAGCTT
>CAYVES010000091.1:0-9487 GCA_964449845.1 uncultured Dehalococcoidia bacterium | reverse complement strand
GGTCCAACATATTCGTTGCATACAAAAATTCCACCAGGTTTTAATGCTTCATATATCTGGGAAACAACATGCTCAAGGTTTGAAATGTGATGCAGTGCTCCATTCGCCCAGATTAAATCGTAGTTTCCTGATTCAAGCTCAATGATATTTAGATCTGCTGATTTGTAATCGATATTGGCATATCCCAATTCCCTTGCTTTTGCACTTGCACTTTGAATCGCTCCCGGACTTAAATCGATTCCTGTACAGTGAAGGAACACACCTAGGTCAGCTAGCATCCTTTCAACTTCGCCAAAACCACAACATAGACTCAAACATTCTGCAACAGGTATCCTGTCATTTAAATATGTCTCAACAGTCCACCGTTCACACCAGTCTCGCTTGGTCTTTTCAACTTTGCCACAAATACAAGTAAATAAATAATCACGTATCGGCGGGAAACCATAAAAAGACTTTGATAAATCTGGGGGAGGCACACCCCAATGTTGGGCGACCTTAATTGTGTCTTTCTTGCACATGCCTCTTCCTCCTTCGAGGACCTTATCGCGTCCGACAAACGCTTTGCCATACTACAGGGTTCACCGCCTGTCAATACCTCAAGGCTGTAGGGCACAGGGGTAGGCTGTCAGGTTCAAGAATGTGGGTCGGCTGGTTGCAAGCTCCTTAAGGGAAACGACCCCTCCAAGGCTTCTCTCATAATACAATAGGCGGTCAAATTGTGCAAAAGCCGTGCCGGGGCTTTAGACAGCTTTGGGGTAAATGAATTTGGCAAATTGGTATCAGCTATGTATACTCAGCTTGCTTGAAGTTTCGCACATCCCTAGGCTCTGTGATGATTTGTGTGGAAAATGATAAGGTGGTAGGAAATCCGGGACAAACACGGAAATGTATTGTTAGGAGGAAGGAGGTCTTATCACCGGTGGCTAAGAGCTATATGTCTCCACCTCCTGCTGGGAAAAATCGCGCTTCCGAGGCTTAGCTGAGAACTCCGGCGCCAATCAGTTCGGCAAACTCTTCGTCCCCCATGCTCAGGATCTCCTTGCAGACAAACTCGGTATGCTCACCGAAGGAGGGGAAGGGCCTTTGAGGCTCCGATGGGGTTTTGGATAGCCGGAAAGGCGGTCTCTCGCTGAGGTGTAATCCCATCTCGGCGTGATCCATTTCCACGAAATGGTGCCGATGCCTCAGTTGCAGGTCGTGGTCTACCAGGTCTTCACCGGTCTGCACCACCCCTGCCGCCACGCCTACTGCTTGCAGCCTGGCCGTTATCTCTTCCGGCGTGTAGTTGCGTGTCCACTCGGCTATCAAATCGTCCAGCTCCTCGATGTTCTCCGTCCTGTGCAGCAGGGTATCGAACTTCGGAGATTTGGTCCATTCCGGGTTGCCCATGACCTGGCACAGAGCCCGCCACTCGTGGTCGCTGAATACGCCTATAGCGATCCATCTCTCGCGGCCCTCGCAGGGGTATACCCCGTGGGGCGCGGCGCCAGGGCAGCGGTTGCCCATGCGGTTCTGAATCCTGCCATTGACGGTGTAGTCCATCACCACGGGTGAGGCGGGATGAACGCTGGCTTCCAGCATGGCGAGGTCAATGTACTGGCCCTTGCCTGTGCGGCGCCGGTAGTCGAGAGCCCCCATCAGTGCTATGATGACGTACCAGGGTGCGATGAAATCGGTATAGGCAGCGACCGGCAGAGAAGGCGACCGGTCGGGCCAGCCGAGGAGGTGGACGAATCCGTTCGTCGCCTGGAGGACTTGGCCGAATGAGGGCTGCTGGGAATGGGGCCCGTACTGGCCGACCATGCTCATGCTGAGCATGACAATGTCCGGCTTCACCTTCTTCAATTCATCATAGTCCAAGCCCCGCCTTTTCATCACGCCGGGGCCGAAGGTTTCCAGAACTATGTCAGCCCTCTCCACCAGCCTCTTCACTACCTCCACGCCCCGGGGCTCACGCAGGTTTATGTTCATGCTGTACTTGCTGGAGTTGTAGTTGGCGAAAACGCCGCTGCTGTTCAATCCCATCGCCCCCGGCTTGATCGGTGTGTATACTCTGGTGCCGTCCGGCCTGGTGGCGGATTCTATCTTGATTATCTCCGCCCCGTGGTCGCCGAGGAATTTGGTTACAATAGGGCCGGTGAAGACCCAGGAGAAATCCACTACCTTCAACCCTTCCAGTGCGTACTTTCTCTTCATCTCGATATCCCTCTCGCTTAGAAGACTAGATAACGTTTTCCCTCTTCAGGATGGCAAGCTCTTCCTTGGAGAACCTCAGTTCCTTCTCGTAAATATCTTCGTTGTGCTCGCCGATAAGAGGGGCCCTATGCCCTTTTTGCCATGACGTCCCTGTTGATTTGAAGAAGGGGCCGGGGTAAGTAATGGAGGCACCCAGGTCAGGGTGTTCCACCTCGACCCAGAAATCCCTGGCAGCAAGCTGCGGTGATTCGAAGATGTCCTTACCGGTATTAACCGGCTGGATGACGTTTCTCTGCCTTACCGCCTCCTCGTGAAGCTCCCGCTTGGTATGCCTGAGGAAGTACTTCCCGATCTCCTCCTCCCAGTGGTTGATGTCCTCTTGGGACACCTCGGCAAAGCTCAGAGTGGTCCACTCTATGCCTTTCATATCCTCACCCAGCCCCTCTGCGTTCATGGACGCTATCAGGTCGTTCATCACCTCTGCTCCAGGCTGTGCCATAAGCAATCGGTAGCAGACATACCCGTCCTTGCAGGGCCAGATCAGCCGGTAGGTAACACCATACCGCTTCCAGAGAGGCCCCTCCCTGGTGTGCTCCAGTGACTTAAGGATGTACCAGTCATGGGGGGCATAGCAGAGGGTCCATATCATGGACTCCTGTATGGAGACATCCACATGCTGCCCCTCGCCGCTAAGCTCTCTGTAGTAGTGGGCGATCAGGGTGCCCACTGCCGCTTGTAAGCTGCCCTGATAGTAAGACTGGTCGCTGCTGAACCGCACCGGAGGGCGGTCGGAGTCCCCGCATATCCACACGTACCCTGACATGGACATTGTAATCAGGTCAGGGGCGTTGTACTTGCTATAAGGCCCCGTCTGCCCGAAGGGGGTGATCGAGGCCAGGATAATCCTGGGGTTGACCTTGCTTAGTGCCTTGTACCCCAAGCCCAGCTTTTCCAGATATCCGGGCTTGAAAGACTCGATAACGAAATCGGCCGTTTTGACCAGCTTCTTGAATATCTCCTGGCCGTCTTTGGTCTCGATGTTGAGGGTTATTCCTCTCTTATTTAGGTTGAAGGCGAACCAGTTGAGGCTTTTCTCGCGATCGGGCGTATCTTGATAGAAGGGTCCGATGTTGCGGGAAGGGTCGCCTCCTGGCCGCTCCACCTTTATCACATCAGCACCCAGCTCGGCCATGATCTTGCCACACAAAGCTCCCCTGTCATCGGTCAGGTCCAGAACCCGGTAGCGGTCCAGCATCGGGGGTTTTTCTTCTTCAGGCATGGTAGGAAACTCCTTTCGAGGGCGGTTTGGGAATCCGATGGCATACGCAGGACATGCCTTGCATATTCTCACACATTGCGAGTTTGTTGTCAAAATGGGGGGATGGGTGGGGTTGCTCTCTTATGGGCTGTGGCACGAGCCAGGGCCTCTACCTTTCTGCGGACTTCCTCGGTTGCCTCGCCGCTTGCCAGATAGCGGTCGAGCTCCTCATAGGTTAGGCCCATCTCTCGCTCATCGGTCTGGCCTTCCCAGAGGCCGGCTGAGGGGGTCTTCTCGATTATCCTGCCGGGGATTCCGAGATGGCTTGCCAGCTCCCTGACCTGGCTCTTGAGTAGATTTCCCAGGGGCAGGATGTCGGCGCCGCTATCGCCATATTTGGTGGTGTAGCCGACCGCGATCTCGCTCCTGTTGCCGGTACCCACCACCAGGTAGTGGAGTCGGTTGGCGAAGTAATACAGGGTGCTCATCCTTAGTCTGGGCTTGAGGTTGGCCTCGGCCAGCCTTTGAGTATCGGGGTCGTATTCCCCCTCGGGAAGGGCCTTGAGGATGGAATCGAAAACCTCGTCTAGGGTCACGGTTACCGTGGGCACGGCGTACTTCTGGGCAACGAGCTGGGCGTCATCCAGGTCTGCTTTGTCGCTATAGCAGGGCATCAACACCGCGAGGGCCTTGTCGGAGAAGGCACGCTGGCAGAGGACGGCAACCACCGCGGAATCGAGTCCGCCGCTCAGGCCGAAGACCACCCCCTCACACCCCGCCCCCGACACCTGCTCTCTGATCCAGGCCACAAGCTTTTGAGCTAAGTCTTCCATAATCGAAAACCACGACAGATTTTAGCACAACGGCAGGGAGAACAGAAGCGGTAGGGTCGGTGAAGTGGAAACGAAACCCACCAATGGCCGCTCCGCTAGGATAAGAAGCGGTTGATGGCAGGGATTTGGAGTCTTTGGATTCCTGCTTTCGCAGGAATGACAGGGAAAGGTCGCCGGGTGGGCAGACTGGATGTCATCCCCGCGCAAGCGGGGATCCAGGATTGGGGTGGGTGGTGGGTTTCACTGCGTTACACCCACCCTACGCCTGGCGCTCCATGTCATTGCGAGGACCCCGATTCATCGGGGGACGAAGCAATCTTGCTGGTATGTTAAGATATGGCGATTGCTTCGCTGCGCTCGCAATGACAGGTAGAGTGGGTGGTGGGTTTGACTGCGTTGCACCCATCCTACTGCTGAGCTTGAGTCAGGCGAGTTCAGGCTCGATCAGGCCGTAGTTACCGTCGGCTCGCCGGTATAATACGCTGAAACGTTCGTTTTCGGCATTGAAAAAGATGAAGAAGTTGTGTGACAGAAGCTCCATCTGGTCCACCGCTTGCTCCGGCGACATCGGCTTAACCGGGAAACGTTTGACCTTGACTATTTCCCTCCCCTCCTCCGCTACCGCCTCCTCCGGCTCGGTCAGCTCGGCGGCGAGCTGTTTGGTCGGGGGCGGTGTCCTTCTTCTCTTGCTGCGGTAGAGCTTGCCCTTGAATCGCTCAATCCGGCGGTTCAGCACGTCAACGACGTTATCGACGGCGGCGGGGATATTGGATGCCCTCTCCTCTCCCCGGAGCAAGGCCCCGTGGCTGTTTATAGTCACCTGCACCACATAGCGGCTCTCGGCTGCCTTCGTCATTTCCTGGGAGAGCTCCACCTTAACCTCGCCGATATCAGGGAGGTGACGCTCCAGCTTGCTGAGTTTGTTCCTAATATATTCCTGCGCTGCTTCCTCGACCTCCAGGTTCTTGCCCTTGATGACGAGTTCCATTCCAGCTATACCTCCCTGAGCATGATGAACCGCGACAAGCTTGATGTGACAGGGGTGTTTGGCTATCCCATAGTCAGTCTATTTTATGCCATCTCTCCCCCGATTTTCAAGGTTTTGCGCTGGAGGATGAGGGAAACATCTCGCTGGCCACTGTCAGCCCCCATACCGAACCTGCGCCCGCTGCCTTGAGAGCCATAGCGCAGGCATCCAGGGTAGCGCCTGTGGTGCAGACATCGTCGATGAGCAACATCTTCTCACCGTGTAGCTCCTGTGGACAAGCAAAAGCATCGCGTACATTGCTGCGGCGTTCGGCTGCACTTGCTGTCCTTGCTTGAGTAACAGTGTCTCGTATTCGGAGCAGGGATCCTTCGACTACGGGCAAACCAGTGAGCTTGCTCATTGCCCTTGCCAGCAAGGCTGCCTGATTATAACCGCGCTCTCGCAGCCGCTTGCGGTGTAGGGGCACCGGCACCAGTACCTCGCCTGGCAATGGGTAGGAACGCCAGTAGTCAGCCAGTAGCTGCGCTAAAGGAGCAGCCATTGCCTTGAGGTATCTGTACTTGAATTGGTGAATAGCCAGGCGAACAGTTCCCCCGAACAGGAACACAGAACGGATGCCAGCTATGGCGAGCGGGTGACTGATGCAAGTAGGGCACAGGTTCCCCTCGGTAAGGGGGGTTCCGCAGCCTTGACAAAATGGCTGCTTTATCCTGGGAAGCGACTGGCAGCATGAAGGGCAGATTAGGCTGCCTTCCCTTCTACAGCCGAGGCATCGCAGCGGGAATAGGAGATCGAGGAATGCTGCTTTGAGCCGATACAGTGAGAGACGTGAGTTCAAGCCGCAGCTCCAATTAGCTCTGAGAGCTGGTGGACACCTTCCTTTACCATGAAATCCTCGATACCCTCCAGGATGTCCAGAGGGGCTCGTGGGTTGGCAAAGGTGGCTGTGCCCACCTGGACAGCGCTGGCGCCGGCCAGAATGAACTCCAGGGCGTCGCTAGCTGAAGCAATGCCGCCACAGCCGATGACCGGCACCCTTACTTCTCGGGCTACCTGATAGACCATATGGAGGGCGACGGGCTTGATTGCAGGACCGGATAGGCCTCCGCTGATGTTGCCCAATACCGGCCTGCGGCTTGCCACGTCGATGGCCATGCCCGTCAGGGTATTAATGAGAGATACCGCGTCAGCACCTGCTTCGATGACGGCTAGAGCGATCTCGGTGATGTCGGTGACGTTGGGCGATAGTTTGACGATGAGCGGCAAGCTGGTGTTTGCTTTTACCGCAGCGGTGGCCGCTGCTGCAGCCTCAGGGCTTGCCCCAAACTCCATTCCTCCTGCAGACACGTTGGGGCAACTGATGTTTACCTCGATGCCGCTGACGCCAGCTACCCCATCGAGCAGTCTGGCTATCTCGGCATACTCCTCGATAGTCTCACCCAGGATATTGACGATTACCGGCACGCTCCACCCAGCCCAAATAGGCGCCTTTTCCCTGATCAGGGCTTCGACCCCGATATTCTCCATCCCGATCGAGTTGAGCACTCCTCCCACTGTTTCCGCCATGCGGGGCTGGGGATTGCCGGGATGCGGCTTCAGGGTTGTCCCCTTGCATATGATGGCTCCCAATCTCTGGATGTCGATGATTTCGGCATACTCAGTACCGTAGCCAAAGGTGCCCGAGGCGGCAGTAACGGGGTTGGCTAGAGGCAGCCCCCGTCTATTTTGGGGTGCCAGTTGAACGGCGAGATTAGGTGACGTCATAGCGCCCTGTAGGTTTGTTGTAGGAGCACAGCATCCTCTTCACGGTTGGGGCTTTCACAAATCAACAGTCCCCCCACTTCGTAAGTCTTCAATGCCCTGAGTAGCTCAACATACCGGAAGTCTGAGTTAGCCAATAGCAGGTGCCTACTCTCCCCCTTCGGTCCATATTCGATACCCGATACGTGAATGTGCATATTGTCCAGAGCATTTCGCCCCAACTTGCCTTCGATTTGCTCCAGAATAGCCACGAACTCGTCATGGGAATTATGCTTTCCTGTCCGAGCATGCAGGTGGGCAAAGTCGACGGCCGGGGCTATCCCCTCTATCTCAGCACTGAGCTCCAGAACCTCCTCCAGGGTGCCAAATTGACTCCCTTTCCCCGTTGTCTCCGGTCTGACCCATACGCGGTTGTCCTCTGCCCTGAGCTTCGACACTATCTGCTCAAGGTTTTCTTTCACCGTGGCATACACTTTGGAGGGGGTATCCTTTTGATAGTAGGCGGCATGGAAGACGATGCTGGTTCCACCAAATAGGGAGGTGATGCGAGCAGTCTGGAGGATGCGCTCCCGGCTGGCAGCGATTTTTTCCGCCTCTCGGGCATTAAGGTTTATGAAATAGGGGGCATGGGCACTCAGCCTTATGTTTCTTTCTGCTGCAACTTCCCCTACAGCACGCGCGCTCTCAGGGCTCATCCTTACGCCCTGCACAAACTCCACCTCCATGCAGCCCAGCCCCAGCTCGTGGATGCGCTCGATTCCAACTTGGCTCGATGGCGCTTTGGAAGACAGGGGAATACCCGCGGTGCCAAAAAGCAATCCTTCTTTACTTGCCATTCGTCTCTTCAGGTTTTGTTGGCATCCTGCGTCCCACTGAGGCAGCTACCGGTGCCACGTGTTGCATTAGCTGCTCGAAGTTCTCGAAGGTGAGCGACTGGGCGCCATCCTTGAGCGCCTCGTCGGGATTGGGATGAACCTCGATCATTAGCCCATCCGCGCCTGCCGCCACCGCAGCCAGGGCAAGCGGCGCCACAAGGTACCACTTCCCCGTGCCGTGGCTGGGGTCGCCGATGATGGGAAGGTGGCTCAGCTTTTTGATGATGGGTATAGCGCTAACGTCCAGGGTATTGCGTGTATAGGTTTCAAAGGTACGGATTCCCCGTTCACAGAGCAACAACTGGCGGTTGCCCTGGGACAGGATGTACTCTGCGGATAGCAGCCATTCCTGGATGGTCGCTGACATGCCTCGTTTGAGCATCACTGGTTTCTTGACCTTCCCCACCTCATCGAGGAGGATGAAGTTCTGCATGTTGCGTGCCCCTACTTGGAGGATGTCGGCATACTCTGCTACAAGTTCAACATCTTGAGGGGTAAGGACCTCGGTGATGAAAGGCAGGCCAGTTTCGGCACGCGCCATTGCCAGAATCTCCAGCCCTTGCTTGCCCAAGCCGCGAAAATGATAGGGGGAAGTACTCGGCTTAAATGCGCCACCGCGTAGCATGTTGGCTCCGGAAGCTTTGACCGCCTTCGCTGTTTCCACAACCTGCTTCTCCGTCTCCACGGCGCAGGGGCCGGCGATTATGAGCAGCTCGTCGCCCCCCAGGACGGCATCGCCAACCTTGATCGTAGTATTCTCGGGCTGAAACTCGCGGCTGGAGAGTTTATAGGGTTTCGAGATGGGAATTACTTCATCAACCCCGGGCAGGAGTTCGAGCGTATCACGCAGTTCAGGGTATGTTTGACCAACCACCCCGACCACGGTACGCTCCACCCCTTGCGATATATGCCCGGCGAGCCCAGATTGGGTGAGCTTCTGCATGACTCCCGCCATCTCTTGTTCGCTGGCGTTTTTGTTCATAACTACAAGCATTTTCACTATCTCCTAGGCATTGTTTATCTGGTGCCCGATAAGTCGGACCTCAGATCGCTAGCGCCCTTGACATATACGTGGACGATGTCATCGGCGCTCTTCTCGGTATTGTAGAGTATCAAAATGCGCACACACCCTTTGAGGCTGCCTGGGACATCTGTTTCCTTACAACACAGGAGTGGGACGTCTGTCCAACCGAGTTGACGGGCGGCCGTCGCGGGAAATGCTGCGTTGAGGTCTGAGGTGGTGGTGAATATGGCACAAGCGACGTCCTCGGGGTTTATCCCGTTAGCGTCGATCATCATCTGTAGCAGCTCTTTGCTCTCTCTCAGGATATCGTCGACGGTATCATTATCTACGGTTGTTGCTCCCCGAATACCGCGGCACCACATTACTTCTCCTCTTCAACCTTTGTTTGGTCTGCTTAAGTATAGCATAGCTCAAATCGTTTTCCACCCCCTTCGCTACTATAAGTTCTCCCTCCCCTGGAGGGAGGGAGTTAGAGGGAGGGGGAATTCACCCTCATCCTTCGACAGGCTCAGGACAGGCTCAGGACAGGCGCTAACCTCTCCCTTCAAGGGA
>CAYVES010000090.1:0-9533 GCA_964449845.1 uncultured Dehalococcoidia bacterium | reverse complement strand
CTCTGGCTCCGAGTAGATGGTGATCAGGCCGCCGCCACAGCCGAACACCTTGCCACTGATGGTGCCCGCTTCATTGGTGGCCAGGTAGACCACGATGGGAGGGACGAACTCAGGGCCGGGCATATCCAACATCAGCTCCAGTCGTTCCTTCGTTATTAGACCGGCCTCATATCTCTTTTGGAAACCAGCTTTTACTTCCTGGCTCAGTGTCATCCTGGTCGCTGCCCCAGGACAGATTGCATTGCAGGTTACCCCATATTTTGCCATCTCACGAGCAACCGACCTGGTGAAGCTTACAATTCCCCCCTTGGCAGCGCTGTAATTTGCCTGCCCCACCGTTCCTCGCCAGGCCTCGGAGGTGGTGTTTATTATGCGCCCGCTCTTCTGCTCCCTCATCCGGATACAAGCGTGCTTGGTGCAGTTGAACGTCCCTTTAAGATGAACAGCGATAACAGCGTCCCAATCCTCCTCGGGTAGGTTGAAAACCATGCGTTCCCTGGCGATGCCTGCCAGGTTACACAGGATATCTATCCTGCCGAAGTTGTCGACACAAGCCCTGATTATCCTCTCGGCAGCGGCGTGATCGGCCACCGATTCGTAGTTGGCGACTGCCACCCCACCCCCATCTCTAATCAGTTG
The DNA here is from genome assembly GCA_964449845.1 of uncultured Dehalococcoidia bacterium. GTDB lineage: Bacteria > Chloroflexota > Dehalococcoidia > SZUA-161 > SZUA-161 > SOKG01. Next base: position 8,894 of record CAYVES010000090.1, on the reverse strand, counting down.
CACCACCTCGTCGGCAGGGGCAGCAGAACTATCACTGCCATTCCTTTCTACCCCTGCGTCATTGACCACTACCTTGGCACCTTCAGCCGCCAGGGCCGAAGCTACTTCCCTCCCGATCCCCCGCCCCGCTCCAGTGACCACCGCATTTTTTCCCTCCGGTCGCTTGCCCACCTTCTGTGCCTCCTTTCACAAGACTACTAGCCTATGCCCTTACTATCCACTTCCTTCAGCAGATAGCGGCGCTCTAGGACCAAACGCCGTCTATTTGCGTGCCACACGAGGGGCACCTGCCATTTTTCAAATTGAGCTTCTCAGTGCCCATGTATGTCCTTTTCACCAACAGTGCATTACAGTTGTAGCAATAGGCATCGTTGTCTTCAAACACATTACCCAGGTAAACGTAACGCAGTCCCTGTTTCCTGCCTATCCCCTTTGCCTTCCTCAAAGTTTCCAGGGGAGTGGCAGCGCGGTCGCTGAACTCATAATCGGGACGAAACCTGCTTATGTGCCAGGGAATACCTTGGTCCAGACTGGCGATAAAGCCGGCTATTTCCTCTAATTCTTCGTCGGAATCATTCTCGCCCGGGATAACCAGCGTAGTCACCTCCACCCAGATAGCGAGCTCCTTCATATAGGCTATCGAATCCAAAACAGGTTGGAGACGTCCTTTGCAGTTGCTCTTGTAAAAGTCGTCGCTGAAGCTTTTCAAATCTACATTGGCGGCATCCAGGTAGGGCCTGATAGTATTCAGAGCGGGCTTGGTCATGAACCCATTAGTCACGAAGACATTGTAGAGACCAGCCGCTTTAGCTAGTCTGGCAGTGTCGTAGGCGTATTCAAAGAATATCGTTGGCTCGGTATATGTGTAGGAAATACTCGCACAGCCGTGCCTCCTTGCCTCCTCCACAACCTGCTCAGGCTTTAGCTCGCGGCCAGAAACAATGGCCCCATTCTTCATTGAGACCTGCGAAATCTGCCAGTTCTGACAGAAACCGCATTTGAAATTGCAGCCTATGGTGGCGATGGAATAGGAGCTCGACCCTGGCAGGAAATGGTACAACGGTTTCTTCTCTATGGGGTCGATATTTGCCGCTATCGCCTGAGCATAGACCAGGGTGTATAAGCTACCGTCAATATTCTGCCGCACGCCGCAGACGCCGAGTTTCGAATCTGCTATCTTGCATTCGTGAGCGCAGAGATAGCAGTGGACCCGTTTGTTCTCAATTCTCTCATAGAGCATGGCTTCTTTTTTCATCCTAAACGCCCCCGTGTTGGTCTCAAGATTCCTGCTCCTGGGTTCGTGAGTGCCTTCTCCGCCACCCTCCAAGGTATTGGACCACCTCACCGTCGGTTAAATCATACCAGTTATCATAGAAGCTGGCGACAGCGAACTGATAAATACGGGCGACAGCAAGACAGACCAAATCATCAACCAGCGGCTTGACAAGGTCATAGGCCATCCCGGAAGCCACCGGGACCGCGACGACGATGTTGGCCGCCCCACGCTGCTGAACGGACTTAGCTGCCGCCACCATAGTGAAGCCCGAGGCCAGCCCATCATCTATGATAATGGCTGTTTTTCCTTCCGTGGGAGGAGCTTCCAGCTTGCTCCGATAGATAGCGCTGCGCCGCGCGATCTCAGCACGTACGTCTTCGGCGTGGCGCTCAATCTGCGATTCACTCAGCCTTAATTGATCGACAAGCGGCTCGTTCAGTACCACGATCCCATCCTCGGTTACCGCACCGTAGCCAGCCTCGGGATTGGAAGGAATTTGGATCTTACGGGTGACCACTATGTCGAGGAGAGCACCTAACTCGTCCGCGACCTGCACAGCCACTGGCACGCCGCCGCGTGGGATGGCGAAAACAACGGCCTCGGTGCCGCGATACCGGCCCAACTTCTCTCCAAGACGCTTGCCAGCATCAGCCCGATCCCGGAAGAGGGGACGCTCCTCATGGACGATCATACATCTTGCTCACGAATGCTGATACAGGGCTGAGTTTCTGACTGAGGTCTACGGCAGCCGCAGCGCATAGACGCGATTTGCTACTGCCTGCTGTATAACCCCATCAATTCTGTCTGAGCCAGGATGTGCCCCTCTATTCCTTGGAGTAGCTGCTCCTTGCTCGCGCCAGGGGCCAGGTCGAGCACTGTGTCCAGAGCATATATCTTGAAGAAGTAGCGGTGCGTGCCGCCGGGTGGACACGGGCCACCATAGCCCAGCCGCCCCCAACTGTTCTTGCCGTGCCTGCTGCCGTCGGGCAGGTCAGCATCAGGTGGGACGGCCTCGGGCAAGGCACGGGTTTTGCCCGGCAGGTTGTAGAGTACCCAGTGGACCCACGTGCCTACTGGTGCGTCAGGGTCATCAGCTATGAGAGCGAAAGCTTGAGTACCCTCGGGCGCATTGTTCCATTGTAGTGGCGGTGAAATATCGTCGCCATCGCAGGTGTACTTGCGCGGAATCGATTGTCCTGCGGCAAAGGCGCTCTTCAGTTCAAAAGGCATGGCTTGACCTCCTTTCTCTGGCTGGCACCTGCCTGAACTTCAGCCCATCATGGCCAGAGTTGTTATCACAACCCCGAAACGCGACGTGAGAACAATCCTGAGAAGACCCCGGCAAGGCGCTCACCGTCCTGGCCATCCCCCTGGCACAGGGCGTTGCTCATAGGTCTTGGGCTGGAATAGCGGCCAGGGTTTCCACAGTATAATCTGTTGCGAAACCGATCTCCATCACAAAGTTCGTCGCTGTCTGTACATCGGGCGCTTGGAAAAGGATTATCCCGTCATAGCGCCCAAGTGTGAAATAGACGCCACGGAGTGTGATGCCCTGTGGAGCCTTGAGCTCCTTGAGATAATTGACAGCCTCCGTCCCCTTCCCCTTCGGTGCCAAGAGAGTTATAAATAGCATAGCTAACCTCCTCTGCTTCTGGCACTCTCTTAGTCTCGCTGACCTAGGCTCGCCTCAGCTCCTCGATCTCCCTTTGCACTGTTCTGGGGCTTTGGAATTGGCTGGAAAGCTGAGACGAGTCATCGCAGAACGCTATCTGACTACATCAGCAATAGCTGCCTTCAGGAAGGAGTCCACCCAGCGGAAGATGTCACGCCTGGCAACCGCCTTTCGAAGTCTTAGCATGCGCGATCTTCGCTCATCCCCACTCATATTGTACGCGCGGTAGATCGCATTGGCTACGCCGTCGATATCATAGGGGTTGACGACCAGCGCGTTCCTGCGTAGCTGGGTTGACGCTCCGGCAAATTCACTCAGTATCAGGACCCCGCTCCTATCCACTCTGGCTGCGCAATACTCCTTTGCTATCAGGTTCATGCCATCTTTTAGCGGTGTGACCAGAGCAATATCAGCAGCACGGTAGTATGCGAGAAGCTCAGTCCTTTCTAAGCTCCTGAACATGTAATGAATCGGTATCCAACCCGGCTGGGTAAACTCGCCATTGATCTCACCCACCAGGCCCTCGATCTCAGCTTTTAGCTCCTGGTATTCAGGGATGTCCTCTCGACTGGGCACCACGACTTGAACCAGACTTACTCTGCCACGCAAATCTTCGAAACGCTCCAGAGCATTCCTGAACGCTCGCAATCTCTCAGGGATACCTTTGGTGTAGTCCAAACGGTCCAGACCGAGAATGATCTGAAATGCAGCCAGGGACTCGCGCAGGCTCCTTGCTTCTTTGACTACGGTCTTTTTTGATGCCTGCCGGCCGAACTCCTTGAAGTCTATGCTGATGGGAAAAGTTCCTACCCTGGTTTCTTGCTGCGGCATGGCGACCGTAGATACCCGTTTTCTAGCATCGACTTTCGCGCCTTTGATTAGGGCTTCCACGCACTGGATGAAGTTGTTTCTGTCACGCCGTGTCTGAAAACCGACCAGGTCGTAGTCCAACAACGCCGAGAGAATCTGCGACCGCCACGGCAGTTTCACATAAATATCAAGTGGAGGAAAGGGAGTGTGAAGAAAGAACCCAATTCTGCTCTCCACACCCATGCCACGCAACTCCCTTGCCACGAGCATGAGATGATAATCGTGCACCCAAATGTAATCGTTGGCTCCGCAGTTCTCGGCTATCACTTGCGCGAACTTACGATTGACATCCTGGTACACGTTCCAATAGGTGGGGTTGAAGTTGCAGCGTGATTGAAAATCATGGAAGAGCGGCCACAAGATTTCGTTTGAGAACCCAAAATAGTATTGCCTGATCTCTTCCGCAGTCAATACAACCGGTTTGAGTATGTACCCTGTGTCTCTGCTGCCTATGGCTACTAGCTCCTCCAGGTCAGACTCTTCCGACGTTCCGGGCGAGCCAATCCATAGACCTCCTCTGTCGCGCAAGACTGGAGCGAGAGCAGTCACCAGTCCCCCTTGGCCAGGCTTGATCCGGTGCCCGTTACCATCCTCTTCTGTTGCGACGACGGGCAATCGGTTCGCCACGATCAGAACACGATCGAACGAGGGATTCCTGTTTCGGCCATTCGCTTGTGACACAGACTCACCCTTTCCAGGCAATCTCCAATAGGAACTCCTTGGAAGCCAACTCCAGCGACCGTCAACTCATACCACAATGCTAAGTACCTCACGCCTCATTGTCAACTAACACGATAATCGAGTGCAACTCGTTCTTGGTTGGCCCATTTCTCGAGAGCTTGAAGAGTAGTTCTGACGTGTGGTGTATACCAGATATTCCAGGCCTTAGGCTTCTCTAACGTATTACCTATGTCTTCGGGGAACAAGGAAATCTAGCCCCAATAGGCCACCCCTGTGGCAAATTGACCACGGATGTTGTATTATAGGCTCAACCAAAGCCAAATAAAGGGGGAGACGCGAGAATGTACAAGAGACTGCTCGTTCCTTTGGACGGTTCAGAGCTGGCCGAGGTAGTCTTTACCTACGCAAGGGAACTTGCTGGAAGGCTGGATTTAGATATGACCTTGTTCCATGTCTGTGCCCCAGAGGAGCGAGAGTTGTGTTCTATGCACCGGGCCTATGTAGAGCGGGCAGTTGAAACGTTAAGGCAGCAGTCGCAAGAGGTTCAGCAACGAACAGGAATTGGATCGGGGCGCAAAGCGGTAGAAGCACGAGGGGAGCTGGCTGTGGGCCATCCCGCTGAGGAAATCCTCCGGTATGCCGGCGAGAATGACATCGACTTCATCCTTCTCGCAACCCACGGTCGCTCTGGAGTCGGGCGTTGGGTGATCGGGAGCGTAGCTGACAAAGTCCTGCGCGCGTCTAGAGTCCCAGTTTGGCTTGTTCGAGACACTGTTCCCGAAGAGGTGGTTTATGACAAATGGCCTAGTAGGACGCTGTTGGTTCCGTTGGATGGGTCACAGTTGGCAGAATCCGTGCTTCCTCACGCTGAAGCACTTGCCAAACAGCGAGGCGCGGAAGTAGTTGACGTTGTCCTAATTCGGGTCTGTGAGACTCCATTCATAACCGTTGACTACCCAGAAGCAACGATGCGCTTAACTTGGGAGGAGCACGTGGAGCACATGAAGTCCGCGTTCAAGGCGGGGTGTGAGCAGTACCTGCAAGGAGTAGCCAGGCGGCTCAGTGACGCTGGCCTCAAGGTCCGGTCAGAGGTGCTCACGGGGGAACCGGCTGACGAGATCATCAGTTATGTGACCAAACACCCTTTTAATCTCATTGCGATGTCAACTCATGGCCGCTCCGGCCCTAAGCGGTGGGCCTACGGCAGTGTGGCCGATAAGGTTCTACATGGAGTCACCAGCCCGGTCTTTCTGGTCAGACCACGCTAGCCACAGCCGTATTCAACAGCGGAGCCCTGGACGCCAGGCTTGGAAAAGACAGCTGACGCCAGTACCCCTTGACTGGTTCTGTCTCTCAAGAAGGGGAGGTACTACCCGCCTTCACTACTTAGATTCTCTGGGGGATTGAAGCAGAGTGTCGGGCTGCGGAGCTTGCATCCTCTTACGCTCCGAATGAAGAGAGAAGCCTACCTTCGAGACCAGTTCCATGGGCTCGATAGTGCTGGCCGATTTCTGGCAGGACACTGTTTTGGGGAGGCTTATATCACAGCTCGATCTCTCTTAAGTCCGGGGCTATGAGAAGCTCGGGCTCGGTTAATTCCTGTACTTCGTCCGGTGCCCATCCAGGGGCCACCTCCTTTAGCAAGAGCCCATCCGGTGTAACCTCGATCACAGCCAGGTCGGTCACGATCAAATCTACACACTCCTTGGCGGTGAGGGGATAGGTGCACTCCTTCACTATCTTGGGCTTTCCGTCTTTGGTAGTATGCTCCATAGTGACGATCACCCTTTTCGCTCCCACGGCCAGGTCCATTCCGCCACCTATGGTGCCGCCAAGGGCACCACCGCCAGTGTTCCAATTCGCCAGGTCTCCTTTCTCCGAGACCTCCAATGCTCCGAGAATGGTTATCAGACGACTGCCCCTTATCATGGCGAAAGAAGTGACGACATCGAACAGAGCCATGCCGGGCACCGGGGTGAAAAACCTTCCACCGGCAGCCACATAGTGCCAATCTGCCTTCTCGATCTCGTCCTCCATTACCAGGGGGCCGTACCCCAGAGCACCGTTCTCTGACTGAAAGACGACGCCCTCTGGTATATACAGGGCACAGAAATCTGGTATCCCGAATCCGAGGTTAGCATAGTCCCCGTCCTTCAGTTCCTTTGCCGCCCTCATCGCTATGGTCTCCTTATCAAGCCTCGGTTTCATCCCCCTGCCCTTTACCAGATCGGGGCTCCGATCAACCTCCGGCGTCCTGAACAACATCTTGCGTGCGATCTCGATCTCACCTAACCGCGATATTATGTCCTTCGTTTTCTGGTGAGTGCCCAGCCCTGCTTCGGGGATCCTCACGATGCGGTCAACAAATATCCCGGGGGTTACCACGTGCTCGGGGTCGATCTCTCCCACCTCCACTATCTCATCCACCTCAGCGATGGTGACCCTGGCCGCCATCGCCATCGCCGGTTGGTCTGTCCTGTAGGTTCCCTCGTAGATTAGATTGCCCAGCTTATCCGCCTTGTAGCCCCTGATGAAAGCGTAATCGGGCCTTATCGGTTCTTCGAAGAGGAACTCCCTGCCGTTGATAACCCTCTTCTCCTTCCCCTCCCCCAGGATCGTCCCCACGCCAACAGGGTTATAGATCCCACCCAGGCCGGTGGCACCGGCATAGAGCCTCGAAGCCAGGGTTCCATGGCTGGTAAGCTCTACCTCCAAGCCCTTATCCACGTATTCTTTCACAAAAGCTCCGGCACCCATTCGCTGGATACCTACCACGGGGGTTATCAGCTTCCTTAGCTGCGGAAGCAGCGCTGTAGGCATGGTAACCTCCTCCTCGCTGAAGACAATCAAGGGGACGAAGTTGTGGGTGACAACGGTAAGGTCCTTTACGCCCTTCCTCTTGATGGCAGCGATCAGGTTCTGAGGAGTGGCAGCAACGCCCCAAGACTCCATGGCGATAGAAGCGCCGTCAGGGATATCGGCCACCGCCTCGTCGAAATTGCTGAGTACCTTATCAAGCATGTACACCTCCTGCTTTTCCCGCAGTCTCTTCGGTTTTATGCCCGATGCCTACTGCGATGCCTGACGCAACACTCCGCCCTTCAGTGGGCACAGAGCCAAGAGAAATGGGAAAGCGATTGTCGCTGATCTCCAACTGATTTCTCTGTGCAAACTTCATACAGGCTTTCTGTCGATTTGTCAAGCCATTCCTTTTTCTGGCAGAATTTGGGCAACGACTTGAAGGGAATCAGGCGCGTCTTGAAACCCGGGGGGGCCTTGCTCGTTGCCTGCTTCCACATCATCGCCCCCATACCTTGCCATAGGTTGCTGACCGTGAAAGATACATTGAAGGATACAAGTTGGGGGTCACTTGCAATCCTGACAATCCCGGGATATAGCTGATGCCATAAAGCCAGCATCTCTCCTCAAACCTGATATTCCCTCCTGCATATCGTCAGTGAGAAGTATCATTGCTGGGAGTCTTGCTAGGAGGCTGTCTGACTAATCTAAAATCAAACAATTTTTAAAGCTAATTCTTATGACCCTATTTCTCTTCCTGAAGCTAAATTAAATATTACTCGGACAGGCTCCTAGAGACCTGTTGTGGTATAATCTGTATATATCTCATGCGAAATATATATCTCATGCGAGACTGGCAAGGGAAGAAGAACATAGCTTCAGTGAGGTTCCTTGTTGTTTTATTGGCACTGGTCGCGCTTCTGTTCTTACCTCACGTGGCTTCGGCTCAGGGCCCCCCGCAGTTACCCTGCCGCTTCCATGGCGCGGTGCAGTTAGATGGTGCCCCTGTGGCTGACGAGACGGTAATAACAACCACAGTAGGCAATGATACATATACTGTTATCACTCCTGCCAAATACGGTCCCTCAACATATGCCATAACGATCGTGCCACCGGAGGGTACGTCTTACGATGACGGAACGCAAGTGACCTTCAAGATAGGAAACTACACTGCAGAACAGCGAGGAATCTGGGAAACGGGGGACAACATAGAGCTGAATCTTTTCGCCTCGACTCCGCCTCCACCCACTCCAACACCCACATCTTCCCCTACACCTTCACCCCTACCTACGGTCTCACCTACTCCCACGCCTCCGCCAATGCCTGCGCCCACGCCAACACCTGTGACTTCACCAACTCTTGCACCAAGTACAACGCCCACCCCAATTCCATTGAATCCAGAAGAGACTACAAATGTATGGACCACTACTATTCTAGCCTTGTGCATATGCGTGCTGATTGTCTGTGCCATGTTTGCAGTATACTTAGTGTGGAAATACCGCATTCGCCGTGGCAAAGCGGTGATTATGTATTTGGTTATTGCAGAGGTGGTTTATGTTGTGTTTAGGATTTTTTTGGTTTTCAGTTTTATGCTTT
>CAYVES010000089.1:0-9647 GCA_964449845.1 uncultured Dehalococcoidia bacterium | reverse complement strand
CTCTGTTTGAGACAGAGGTGGATGAAACAGCGTTGACGACGGTTCGTACGACTGAGGGACTGGTCAGTGTGAGCGCGCAAAACGAAGAGGTGTTGTTGCCAGCGGGTCAGGAAGTGAGTGTAGAGTTTGGAGCCCCTCCGTCTGAACCCCAGTCAGCACCTCCGGCGGATACCGAACTTGCCATTGCTGTCAGTATGCCTGCCGTGGCCTCAGTATGTGACCCCACCGGTTCAAGCACGGGATATTTGCCAAACGGCTTCGAGTTTAATCAAATCACAGGGGCACAATCTACATCACCGTCTGAGGGCACTCAGGTCATTACCATACCAAATCCTGTGGCTGGCGCGTATTCCCTTGTGTTGCGCTGTATCGCTGATGGGACAATCCAGGTTAACCTTGCATGTCTGTACAAAGGGGAATCAGTGTTTGCGCACGCCAGTGCACATGAAGTAACTGCTGGTAGCGCGTGGCTGATTTCATTTACCCTGCTGATTGAGGGCGGCGAATTTATCAGCGCTGTAGTAGACCATATAGAGCCCTTGAATCAAGCGCCTGAGAAGATAGTGCAGACGGAGCTGGCGGAAACCTCGTTGGTTCCTATCGAGCCGCCTGAGGAATCTGGGCAACCTGCTGATACCGAACAAAACTACAATCTGGCGGTAGTCAGCTCCGCCGGCGGCACGGTAGCTGAACCCGGCCAGGGGGTCTTATTCTACCCTGCTGGTGCTGTGGTCAATCTTATTGCTGAACCTGACGAGGGCTGGGAGTTTGATAGCTGGACGGGTAACGTCGCTGACCGGTTCTCACCTGTTACCACCATCACCATGAATCAGGCTCAGGTAGTCACCGCCAACTTTGTCCTTCGCGATTAGGGTAATGGGAGTTGGGAATGGGGCTCAATATATTCGGAACTTACGAGGGGCAGCAAGCAATTCATCCTGCGCCCTTTGGCAACAAAGCCTGGCGAAGCATGAACCATGCGACACAGTCTGAAGGACACGACGTTAGGCTGGATCTTCTCTACGAGGTGGGCAAAAAGGCGACATCGGCCTCAGAAGTATCAAGGATGGTCAATGAAATTGTGACCATGACTCGGCAAACGCTAAAGGCTTCAGCCTCATCGGTGTTCTTGGTTGACGAAGATATGCAAGAGTTATTCTTCAAATTTGCTGATGGCGCAGCAGGCCGGGTGCTGAGGCAGGTGAGACTGAGTATTGACTCTGGCATCGCTGGCTGGGTAGCTCGCCATAGGGAACCGCTTGTCGTTAATGATGTGACCAAGGATCCGCGTTTCTGCAGAGACATGGATGAGGCTACGGGTTTTGTAACCAGATCTATTATGTGCGCACCACTACTAGTCCATGGCGACGTCATAGGTGTAATTGAAGTGCTCAACAAGCTGGACGGGAGCGACTTCACTCAGCAGGATTTGGAAACCTTGGTATCAGTAGCGTCAACCGCCGCGATTGCGATTGAGAATGGCAAGCTTCACCAATCACTGATAGAAGGCTACAAAGGCACCATTAGAGCACTGGCTGCGGCTGTAGATGCCAAAGACCCATATACTCGCGGGCACTCTCAGCGAGTAGTGGAATACGCTCTGCTAGGTGGATCTGAGCTTTCATTTTCGCTGGAAGAGCTAGAGGTTCTCGAATATGCTGGCATTCTTCATGACATAGGGAAAATAGGCATCCCTGACAGCGTACTAGGCAAGGCTGGGCAGCTCACAGCGGAGGAGTATTGCATAATTTCCGAACATCCTGTGATAGGCGCCAGTATCATAGATGGCATTCCATTCCTCAACGCAACGAGACCGCTCATTCTTCATCACCATGAGAAGTATGACGGGACTGGTTATCCGGTGGGGCTAGAAGGTACCGATATTCCCATGGGCGCTCGTCTTGTGGCAGTCGCAGATACTTTTGACAGCATGACTACCGACCGTCCGTACCGGGCAGCACTAGGTGTGCCCTATGCTATTAGTGAGTTGCGCAGGTGCTCTGGTACGCAGCTCTGCCCCACTGCTGTGGAAGCGTTTGTTGCCGGCTTTGAGAAGCGCCGACAGTCTTCAGTCCAGCGCAGGTCACAAATTCCTTCCGCTGCAAGCACTGTGAGCAGCCTGCACCCGGCCTGGAAGAAGAGGGCCTTGAGCTTCTCGGCGGCGAGGTAGAAGTAGCACTGCCGCCTCCAATAAGCCTAGAGCTACACCATCCCCAACCGCGGCAGCGACGCTCACGCCTGCACCCACGCCAGCAGCGACGCTAAGGCAAATCAACCTGTCGGGCCTGCTCGACAATAATGGTGTGGCACAAGAGGACTTCCAGTACAGCAGTCCTGATGGGATAGTGGAACTGGAGATTGGTCATGGGAGCACGGCGTGTTACCCGAGAGGGTGAACCACTGCAAGCTATTAGGCTGCAAACTGTCGATGACCCGCATGCCCCCCAACCGGTTGTCACATCGTAGGGCCTATCTTTGACTTTGGACCAGATGGCGCCGTCTTCGAGCCCCCTTTGAGCATTACCCTCAGGTACAATCCGGCATGGTGCCCCGAGGGAGTCGCTGAGGAAGACTTGGTCGTCGCTTACTTCGATGTTGTAGGGCAGGAGTGGGTACCGCTTCCGTCAACCGTGGACACCGAGGACAATATCATTAGGGCTGGGGTAAGCGGCTTCACCATGGTTGCTATTCTGGCCGAAGGGGGCCCCCAGGGGCGGTAAGCTGGCAGTTGATTGTGGCCATCATAGCAGGTGTGGTGGCTATGGTAGGTCTTGGCCTGGGCGTCTTCTTCCTGGCAAGGCCAAGAAGGCAGGCTTCAGCAGGTTAGATCGAGTCTTTGACAGGGGTGTCTGGGGGCGATTGCCCACGAGTCCATTTGGCTCAATCGACTGAACGAAAGTGCAGAATGTTCAGCCAGCAGTGTCGAGTCCGTTTCTTGGTGCCGCCAATGCGTAAGACTATTGCAAAATTTGGCGGTCTGTGGTAGTCTAATTCACAGAGGCCCTGCAAGGTCAGGGCCTCGAGACTTTTGTTGTAGGTTGTCAACCTGATTGTTCAAACCGTTGTTAACCTGATCTTCTGAAAACTGAACAAATATTTGGCCGATTCCAGCTTCGAAAACGCCCTGAAAATCAGCAATTAGGCAACATTACTTTTAATCAGGGTGTCGTGAGTTCGAATCTCACACGGCTCACCAACGCTAATTAATCTGTAGCTAGTCCGAAGCTAAGCGAAACCACCCCGACATCGGGGTGGTTTCTTATTTTCCCCAAAAGTGACACCCTGATTCGCCCCAGAATTCAAGGCCATATCACCTCCTCTACTTGTCTGGCAAACACTTTACAGGAAAGGCAGGCAAGTATATATGGTGAAGGTAAGAAGGCTCAATCTCAGGTGGTACGATCTCGACATGCCGAACCTAGATCTGACTAAACTCATCTCGCACTTCGCCTACTCTAAGAAGGCCGAAGGCAAATCGCCCAAAACGATCTCGTGGTATTACGAAATGCTCCTCGATTTCGTCAGATTCCTCAGGTCAACGGGCAGAGAGGCCATCCTCGCCGAACTCAACGCCACGAGCGTGAGGGAATTCATTATCCACGAACAACAGAGAGGGGTTTCCCCTTATACCGTGCAGGGGAAGGTAAGGGCACTGAAGGCTTTCACCTCATGGCTCCTTGCCGAAGGCTACACGACTGAAAATCTCTTGGCCGTCGTCAAACTGCCGAAAGTACCCACCAGAATTGTGGAGCCGCTGACGGATGCCGAGATCGACAAGCTGATATCTGCCCAGAATCCATTGACATCTCTTGGGTGCCGCAACATAGCCATACTGGTGACCTTACTTGATACGGGGCTCAGATTGGGTGAACTGTGCACCCTGCGTTTCGAGGATGCTCACATTGAGGAAGCCTATCTCAAGGTGCTAGGCAAAGGTAGTAAGGAGAGAGTGGTTCCAATCGGCACGCTGGCGCAGAAAGTATTGTGGCGGTACGTCTTTCATTTTCGCCCTGAACCAGTGGGAGAGTCGGACAACTACGTCTTCCTTACCCTAGATGGGAAATGCCTGCAGCCCAATGCGGTCAAGCTGCTGCTGAACCGGTGGGGCAAAAGAGCCGGGGTACCGAGGCTGCACGCCCATCTATGCCGCCATACCTATGCCACCAACTTCCTCAGCCACAAATGCGGTGACGTATTCAGGCTGAAACTCATTCTGGGACATAGCACACTAGAGATGGTAAACAGGTACGTCCACTACGCATCAGCTCAGGATATGATCAATGGCCTGTCTCATCACCGATGGATCACATCGGCATCAACAAACTTAGGGGATACAAAATCGATCGCCTACTCAGGAGTGCCGCGCGTTGAAGCCTGCACTACGCGTACCAAACTTCTATCCATTAGTTGGCGTGCAAGCAAGTGAAGTACAGATGCGGCCACAAGCGATGTGACAAGGAGCACGAGCCTTTGCCCAACCCGGCCCTATTGATATTCCCGGGCTGACAATTCTCCAGAGCGATTTCTAGTAGGTGCCAGTTTTGTTCATTCGTTGTTCAGATAATCGTTCACCAATCGTTCAAGTGTTCGCTCAAGTCGTCGTTCATCGCGTTCACATGTTTCTGGAAATGCAACAAATCATATAGGGAGGTACACAACGCAGAAGCTGTCATTGAAGAAGCAATTGACCATTGTCAGGCTCTACCTCAATGGTCTTTCCTACCAAGAAATCAATGCCAAGGCTGGGGTGAGCAAGGGCACCGTTGCCAACGTCGTTGCTGACTTGAGGGCAGGGCGAATCCTCGACGCGCAAGACCCGGTCGAGCAGCTGGAGTTGCTGAGAGAACTGGCAATAGACATGCGACGACTCAAGATAACTCCTGCACATGCGCTGGCAGGTATCGCCATCTTTTCTCACCTCCAAGAACTGGGCATAGAGCCTGCCGAGATCCAGCGCTGGGCAGCGATGTGCCGGCACCTGGCTGCAGAGGAAACCGAGGCGCAGACCTTTGTTAGGGCAGCGCTATACATGGAAGAACTCCACGAGCGTACCGGCCTCACCGCTGACGCCCTGGAAGCAAAGGCCCACTCGCTGGAGGAAGAGGTGGCCCGCCTGGAACCGCTCGCCCAGGAGCTCAAGGGATGCGAGCAGCAGCTTGAGGAGCTGGAAAAACGGCGACGGACTCTGACGGACGAAATATCGCAGCTTGAAGAGCGCCACGAGCCTTTACGTAAAGGTGTTACCCAGAAGGAGAAGCGTGCGGCAGAGCTATCGAGCCGTGTTGATGACCTGGAGCAGAGGGCTCAGGCAGCCGATGAACGATTGGCTGTCGCGCGCAGGGAACTGCAGGTGCTGGCCGGGCTGGGGCTCTCGGTAGAAGACCTCACCGGTTTCACTCAGAGGCTCGCTATGGTAGCCCAGCGGCATACCATTGAACCAGGGTCGCTGCGAGATCGGCTCTTGCACGAACTCGAGGAATTGGACGCAGGCCTCGGTTTGGAGTCATCTGTGCAGATGCAGCGCGAAGAGTTGAAGAGGATTGGGCAGTCCATTGTCAAGGCACGTGAGGAGCGGAAGGCACTCGACTCCGCGCTAGCGCAACTACGGGGGCAGCAGGCAGTAATGCATGCAGACATTGCAGAGGAAGAGTCACATGTTTGCAGTGAGATCCAAGCCATTGCCAGAATTGCTGGAGGCACTGTAGCCAGCCTAAAGCAAGAGCTGCGAAATAGCACGGCTCAGGTTTTGCTGGAAGTCCAGAGGCTGAGGGATCAGGCGCTTGATTTAGGGCGAGAACTAGGCCGTTATGATGCCGTCATTGAAGCCAATCAGTGGCTACTGATTATGGGCGCTCTGGTTAAAGGCGACGGCAATATCCCTGCGGGGGACGTCAGGGTAGTCGGGCTGCTGGTGCTGCGTGGCGTGAAGGGCTGGATTCAACAAAACCAGAGCCAGATTTCACTGCCATATCGGCTCACAACGCGGGTGAGCGCGGCTATCGAGGAGTTGGTGCAGTGGAAAGTATGACCGCTTGTCGCCAGTGGGTGGAAGAACTGCGCTGCCGAGCCAGGGCTCAGGTCGATGCCCTGGGAGTACTTGAGAACGCTCTTGCTCGAGAAGCAGAGCATCTCCGCAGACGGGACCAGGCACGGTGCCTAGATGCCCTCCGAGCGCGGATGGCACAAGATGTGGCGGACATGCGGCGTAGGGAAGTGACTGCCTCCTTAAGCTTCAACGAGGTGGCACTGATCAGCGGCCTGGCGAAGTTTGCTATCGGCAGCCTGATAGGAGTTGCTCTTCGCGCCAACGAGCATCCTCTCTCTATCGGAGCGAAATTAGCCGCCAGTGACTTTGCCCGAAGTGCTCCCTTTAGAACAGTCTTGGTGGGAGTGGGGCCCGGCGGCGTGCCAGATGAGGTGAACATTCTTCCTATATCACGATATGCCCGGTAACAGGGCAGGGCGGAATCTGCGATCGTAGCAGCAATCGAGGCGCGTGGTTATCGTCTCATGCCTCCTGAAGCCTTCTTCAGGGCACTGGACGAGTTGAAGGAGAAACTACTCAAGGGCGTTTTGACCCTCCCTGTGGCCAACGCCAGCTTTCTCCTGAAACCGGCCGACGGGGACTCTAAATGATTCACCCCGCGCCAGCAGGGGTGGCCTTGGGGCTGAGTAGCGGAACGATATGGTCCTGCACGGAGCGATCTCGAAGCTCCAGCGTGGGCCCCAATACCTTTGATGACCTGAGGAATAATTATGAAAGTCTACCTTGAACCATATGAGGTGGGGCAGATGGAGGAGCAGGCTGCTTGTGTCCGGGACCGGCTGCTCATCCGGATGCTTTTCCGCCTGGGCTGCCGCATATCGGAGGCTCTGGCTCTCACCGTTCAGGACATCGATTTTGAGCAGGGCACGGTGACCATCCAGCACCTTAAAGCTCGCACAAGGCTCTCCTGTCCCCAATGTGGTGCTCGATTGGGCAAAGCCCATGCCTTCTGCCCCAAGTGCGGCACAAAGGTGGAAAAAACGCTGACCGACGAGCAGCAGCATCGCCGGCTGAGGACGCTACCCATCGACAGCGACACCCTGGAGATGCTCAGGGACTATGTTCGCAGGAGTGGGCCAGTCTCCAGGGAAGGTAAACTGCTCGTCTTTGGCATCAACCGGCACCGAGCATGGCAGGTAATCCGTGACTGCGCTAAGAGAGCTAGCCTATCTGATCTGGTGAACCCTGAAACGGGTAGGAGGCACAGTGTAAGCCCCCACCGATTACGAGACGCTTTTGCAGTCCACGCCGTGAAGCTCGACGACTCAGGCGATGGACTCAGGTTACTCCAGGAGCACCTGGGACATGCCAGCTTCAACACCACGGCAAAATACAGAAAGGTGGCAGGAGAGGAGCACCGGGAGTGGTACGCGAAACTCTGGCCCAAGGGAGGCTCGTGAACACCTTCCCGCTCGGCCAAGCACGGGTGCGGTGACCCTCCCTCTGAGACCTGCCAGGGGCTCGCTTCCAGTGTATCTTCGAGAACCTGAGTTGCACAGTTAAATGGTGACGATATGCCTGAAGTAACACCCATCCGGGATCTTAAAGCCTACCTTGAACCTGAGCAGGTAGAGAGATTGATTGCTGCTACCACAAACTCCAGGGATGCCCTGCTTGTCCGCATCCCGTCAACCCTAGCCCTCGGCTTCAACTCAGCTTCAATGTTCGTCTGAGAACAGCAAGACGAGGCTCCAGGATTCGATTTCTGCCCCTTTTGAGGGCAGGGGATAAATGGTCGGCCTGTCCCAGCTTCAGCCCCCAGCGGTAAGCCCCAAAGGTTTGAGGGCGCACCAGCTTAACCAGCGCCTGCCCCCCTCCCAGCCTGCGGTCTAACATGGCACGAATCTAGCAAGTTTAACGGCAAGTCAAAAATCTCCCTTGAATCAAAAAAGTAACTACTTCATTTCCTTTTCTAAAGGCTCTTTTGGAAAGTACAATGGATATGAAGCTAAATAGCTTCGATTGCACCTTTACAAATACGGACACCTACAATCGGTTAGCTTCGGTAAGTGGCTGTAGCCAAACTGCCAAGCTAATCGAAGCTAGGAAAAGCCACAAGCCGAATAGGTCAAATGCCGGCCTTGGAAAAGGCGGTATATAAGGAAAGGCCGAAAGGCAAGTTGCAGTCAGTTATAGACTCCAGCGTAGGCAAGGGGGAGCATACGCCGAATACTAATAGGAGTGTGAAGCGTATGTCAGCACCAAACTACATCGCCAACCTACTTCGCCCGAACGGCCAAAAGCCAACTGGCCGTAAGGTATGGAGTGTAGACCTTGAGACTGTTTGGCTTCCGTTCTTCACGGCCACCAACACGGAAGGGCTGACCATAATCCCCAATGAGGTGTTAGGCGCACCGTTAAGGCTTGGCTATGAGGCTGACGGAAGCGTAAAGTTCAACGATAGGACTGGCAAGCCAGTTATTAAGGTCGTCAAAGACCTTTCGGATGAGATTCGCCTCGTCCGTGAAAACTTTGTCGCTGGACTTCAGCAGTTCGCCACTTCTGTCGCTTCGAAGCAAAAGGAAGCCTACGGCGAGCAAGCCAAGCTGAACGTAGATGCAGGAAAGCCAATCCGTGACCGTGACCAGCAAGCCTTACAGTTGGCCATAGCCGAACAAATGGAAAGGGCTATGGCGGAAAAGGTAGTCGCCCCCGAAGTCGCCCCCGTCGCCCCCGAAGCCACCCCCGAACCCGAAAAGGAACCCGTAACGGCGTAAGCCCTTCCTCGGAAGGGTAAGCCTTTCAACGGCGTATGCTTTCCCTTTCCTACGCTGGACACGAAAGGGGGAGTAATGCCAAAGCCCAAATGGGCTACTCCTGAAAGGCAAGCCCATCTTGTGCGCTTATTCCTTGGTAATGGCGGATTCTGTGTATTCGGCGAAAAGCCTTGTAGCAATCCTGAACTGCACCACTATGAGCCTTTCATAGACGCCTTAGTTAAGGATTGGGTGGCCGATGATAGGGAAGCTAGGAGCTATCTTCTGAGATTGCAAAGGCAATTACTTCACAGAATCCCCGAACGTGGTTCGCTTCGTGGTACTTTCAACGCTATCAGCCGAACCATATACCACGATAACCAACCACGATACTACCTCGAAGGGCTAGGAATAAGCGGACTAACATTCAGCCCCTTTGTAAAGGTGAGGCTTTCCAGTTCTTACACTAGACTCCACGTTGACATTGGGGATGTCCTGAAAGGTCTTAGTAAGAACAAACGGCGAAAGGCTATCCGATACGCTAAAGCCTTGCCGATAGAAGCGCAAAGGGAAGTTGAAAGGCTTTGCAATAGGGCAGTAGCCGACTACCTGAAGTAGAATCGAAAAGCAGAAGAGGCCCTCGATTTAGGGGGCCTCTTTTGCTTTGTGAGCGGCCCTCGATTTGGCAGTCGTTTCGGCGGCTGCCAATCGGGGCCGCTTTTTGCTAGAAAGGGGGCAACAGATGGCCAAATGCTGGTGCGGCAAGGATCACGACACGTCTGCCCAGCGTGGGGGAGCCCAGAACGGCCCGATAAAACACTTCGTCATAAACTGGACTCCCTTTGTCAAGCCCCTGGCTGGATGCGTAGAGGTTTGGGGGGTGGAAGTTTAGGTAATTGACTCGG
>CAYVES010000088.1:2313-9654 GCA_964449845.1 uncultured Dehalococcoidia bacterium | reverse complement strand
CTTCCCCAACTCGCTTACCCGCCAATGTAGTGTGTTTCTGCGTATAGGCCACCAAGGAGACGGCGAAGGAGCTCGCATCACAACGAATGATGGTAAGGCTGATCCCGTCCACAGCAATGTACCCCTTCTCAACCAGATACCGTATTATCTCCGGCGGCGCAGCAACCTCCATCAACAGCGCTTCCCCCTCTGGCCCCATTGAGATGATTTTCCCTGTGCCATCCACATGCCCCTGAACGAAGTGCCCGCCAAAACGACCATCTGCCGCCAGTGACCGCTCCAGATTAGCCCTCTGCCCTGGAACCAGCGACCCAAGGTTGGTACGACGCAGTGTCTCGGCCATTACATCAACGGAAAAGGTATTACCGCCAATGTTAGTAACCGTTAGGCAAGTGCCATTAACGGCAATGCTATCGCCCAGCTTCGTCCCCTTAACAACCTCGGTGGCCGAGATAGTAAGCCTACCCGGCTGAACGGCCGTGACTATGCCTACTTCCTCAACAATCCCAGTGAACATCTCTTCAGCGTGATTTCCTACCAGTACCTGCTCAGAATCATCACGTTAAGGTCATTCTATCACCTTGCGCATTGCGGTGCAACTATGAGCGTGTAAGAGGGCTGCCTGCGGCGTTGCCGCAGGCAGCCCTCTTAGATACCCTATCCGAGGTGCTACGACTATATCTACTGGATGGCGTACCCTATCTGCACCGTGAGGCTAATTTCCATCTCACCGGGACTGATGGCAGTAACAGCCTCAAGCCCTTCACCATAGGCCCTCGTAGCATAGGGCGTAGGCAGATAGCCACTGCTCTCGCTGATATAGATAGGCTTGCCCAAAGTGACATTGGCTATTGACGCGATTTTCTCCGCCTTGGCCATAGCATCGAGGATGGCCTCCTCCCGGGCCTGGTCGTAATAGGCCTCCGGGTCGTCCACTGTAAAGCTGATGCCCTCGATCCGGGTCAGGTCGCCACCCGCCTCAGCTACAGCATCGATAACCGTGCCTGCTTTGCTAACGTCTCTTATCTTCGCCGTCACCGTATTGGTCACCCTGTAGCCAATCGTGATTTCCTCACCGTCGTCGTCCACCCATTTCCTCACCGGGTAGATGCTGTACCACTGAGTCTGGATGTCCTTCTCGGCAACTCCGCTCGCATTGAGCACAGACATGACCCCCGTCATTGCCGCCGCGGCATTGCTCTGGGCCTCGGTGACAGTCGCTGCCTGAGCTTCGACCCCCAGCCAGAGGATAGCCACATCAGGAACTACCGCCACCTCCCCCGTGCCGCTAACCCACACCCCTGTCTCCTGCGAGTTGTCGCTCGCCCCCAGAGACTGGACATCCTGTGCGGCTGCAAGCCCCTGCCCATCCTGGGCAGCCTCACCCTCCTCCGATCCACAACCAACCAGCAGCAGGCCAGCCAACAGAACAAAGCTCAAGACCAACAACAAACCCTTTTTCATTTGTACCCCCTTTTGTTCATCGGCTACTATCGCTTAGGCGCATTTCTCCATCAAGGCACCTTCCTCCGTGCACCATCTATACCCTGCTCCACCTTCGATGTTGCCGCCTGATGAAAAGCATCAGGGCAACCAGGACAAAAACCAGCACCCCTATGGCTATCTCGATCTGACGCAACGGCCAACCTGCTGCCGACTCGCCCGAGATTTCCTCCTCACCATCGTAGGTAACGCCTAGCCCAAACCAATAGGAGCTAACGTCCTCTTTCGGAGCTTCCCCCGCTAGGCTCGGGACCGGCGCAATGGTCGGCACTGGCGTAGGTAAGGGCTCCGCAGGTTCATCGACTCTCGACTCGGTCGTATATGCAGGCTCAGTAAGGACCTCTTTCCCGCCAGGACCAGCGTCATGTGGGACAACCTGTAAGAAATCCACCATAAGCAGTGCTATGAGGGCGACGGTGGCAAGCGCAGTTGCCGGGCGTAGCCAACGAAGACTTTGTGGACGGAATATGCTTGCCCGGCCAGTATCAACCTCTCTTATAGCAAACGACCTCGGTGCTGGCACCAGTGGCACCTGGTTAAGCAGATGCACCGTCATCTGCAACGATTCAAGCTCGTTCGAGCAAGCCTCGCATATATCGAGGTGACGCTCAACTACACCCCGGTCCTCGCTATCGAGGCGGTTGTCAATGTATTCTGAGAGCATACCCCGAACTTTGTGGCATCGTCTCTTTCTTCCACCTAGAAACATGGCTGCCCTGACCTCTTCTACTTATCTTGACGAAATTCAGCGGGCAAAAGTTCCCTGCGCTGGAGCAAAAAATCCCTCAGCCGGGCCCGCCCCCTGTTCAGCCGTGATTTCACCGTACCCAGGGAGCTGCGCGTGGCATGACATATCTCCTCGTAGCTCAGCCCCTGAATATCACGGAGTATTACCGCCAGACGTTGGTCCTGGGGTAGATGGATCAGGCCCTCGTTAAGGAATCGGCCCAGCTCCCGGCGCACGACATAATCCTCAGGCGACTCAGCACCATTCTGTAGAGGGAGTTCTCCTGACACCTCGAGCAGAGTATCCAAGGATGTAACACGCGCACGCCGAGCCACCCTCATCCTGTCGTAACAGGAGTTGGCGGTAATGCGCAAAATCCAGGTCTTGAAACTGCCACCTCTGAACTTGCCGATGGCTCTATATCCAGAAAGGAATGCATCCTGAGTAGCATCCTCGGCTGCCTCAGTATTACCCAGCATCCGCAGGGCAAGGTTGTAGGCCAGGCGTTGATATTGCTCAACCAGCAGATTGAAAGCCTCGACATCTCCCGCTCGACTTCTCGATACCAGTTCCTGTTCTTCCATCAACCCTCCGTTTGCGAGGCATGATGAACCCTGCCCGTCCTTGACTGGAGAGCCACCTTCTATTTATACTAAACTCAGCTCGGGCAAAGTCGTGCTAATTCTAGCACGTTTGGCTTGTGCATTCTAACCCGGTGATCAGGGCAAAGATAAAACATGAGACCTGTTTTCCGCGAGATCCTCCAGATCGTTCTGCTGGCAGCTGTTGTCTTCTTAGCCCTACATTTCCTGATACAGAACTTCAGGATCGAAGGCTCGAGCATGGAGCCGAATCTCCACAGTGGTCAGTACGTTCTGGTTAACAAAACGGCCTATTGGTTTGGGCGCGGTCCCAGCAGAGGCGACGTCATCGTCTTCCATGCACCCGATCAGCCTCGGGCCGATCGGATCAAGAGGGTAATCGGGCTGCCGGGCGAGACGATAGAGGTAAGAAGGGATGGCACCGTCTATATTGACGGCGATCAACTAGATGAACCGTACTTGCCGTCAGCGGACCCCGGCAACAAATTTGGAACCTGGACAGTGCCCGAGGACAACTACTTCGTCATGGGAGACAACCGTCTCAACAGCTTCGATTCCCGGAGTGTATCCAGCCCTGTTGGAGTTCCCCGGAAAAACATAATAGGCAAGGCGTGGCTCGTCATCTGGCCTATCGGTAATTGGGGATGTGCTCCTAACCGCTCTCCCGTCCCATTGGCAGCAGCATCTTGATAGCGACTCCAGGAAAATCAAGCCACAGCCAGAGAGCTTGAACCTCGTCATCTGATTGACAATTCCCCTACCGTAAACTACAATTAGGCCCGAATTGAAGACCTTCACGAAGAGAGGTGCTATGAAGAGAGAGTTGATGGATATTTTAGCTTGCCCGATGTGTAAAGGGCCCCTTCAGCTCAAGGTGACCGAGGAGGACGAGAACGAGGTAATCACAGGATCACTCAAGTGCACTAAGTGCTCTGAGACTTATCCCATCAATGACGCTATCCCTAATCTGCTGCCCCCAGACCTTCGTGATTAAGGCCCAGGTAATTCGATGCAAGTCGTCTTCCGCTATCCTTCAAAGGACCAAGGTTAGGAGGTAAGAACACGTAATGGCTAAGTTTAGAATTGGCGGTGCGATCGTCAGCGTTGGCTGCCTTGTTCTTGCCGGTCTATTCATATGGGGGCTGGTTGCTGGTGAGCCCTGGCGCTTCTGGGCAATAGCTGCTCCCGTGATAATTGGCTTCTCGGCAGCTTTGGGAATAGGTTTCTCTATCGGCCGACTGATGGCGTCTACCCGGATTGAAGAGAACCCTAAGCCTCAACCCGAAGACCAAAGCACCCCAGCTTTATCCTCTGAACAGCACTGACTCAAACCATCACTACGGGATATAGGCCACCTTTGACTCCGGAGACTCCCAAACCTCAACACGGGAGATTACAACCCCACTCAACCGCCCAACTACTTCTTGATAGACAG
Organism: uncultured Dehalococcoidia bacterium; assembly: GCA_964449845.1. Classification (GTDB taxonomy): domain Bacteria; phylum Chloroflexota; class Dehalococcoidia; order SZUA-161; family SZUA-161; genus SOKG01. Next base: position 5,387 of record CAYVES010000088.1, on the reverse strand, counting down.
TTGCAGCGATATTCTCCGAGGAAGGATTGACACTATCGAAGGGCGTTATCTCGTTCAGGCAGACGTGATCAAACCGTTTGATTGTTTCGTCGAGATGCTTCTTGAGTTCCGCAAAGTCGAAGGCTATGCCGATGTCATTGAGACCTTCAGACTCCAGAGTAACTGCAACCTCAAAGCGATGGCCGTGCATCTCCTCACACTTGCCCCCATAACCTCTTAGATAATGGGCAGCGTCAAAATGCCGCCTTACTGACACTTGGTACATATGCCCTCCGCCAATTAGTTAATTGCTCCCTTCAGACTCACTCTCCCCACACTTCTCACTCCACCAAGCCCATCCACCTCAGCCAGCAAATCAACAACCTTCCGCTGGCTGAGAGGATGAACCAAATCAGGCGCGATCTCGACAAGGGGGACGAGCACAAAGGCACGCTCAGCGACACCAGGATGCGGGATGGTAAGCTCGGGGGTCTCGGTCACCAAGTCTCCATAAAAGAGGATGTCTATGTCGATAGGTCGAGGAGCATTGCGAAAGCCAGGTTTCCTCCCGAGATCGCTTTCGACCTGCTTTACGAAGCGTAGAAGCTCAAAGGGATGCAGTTCGGTCATTGCTGATACAACCGCATTGAGAAACAATGGCTGTTCCTTGAAGCCTAAAGGCTCGGTCTGGTAAACAGATGAGATCTCCCTGATGGTCACCCTTTGAGACAAGCGCTCTAAGGCCATGGTCAGACTACCCATCCTGTCTCCCAGGTTCGATCCCAGACCGAGGTATATCGTAGCCGGCAAAGAGATATCCGCCATCTCAGTTCCTACTCAGGAAGGGCTCCCCCTGACGATAGCATCGCTCATCCTGACAACTCGAACCATCCGATCCACGTCGTGCACCCTGACTATATCAGCGCCAGCGGCAATACCAATGGCCACCGAGGCTGCTGTTCCCTCCAGGCGCTGATCGACGGGGAGATCGAGCACGAGCCCAATAAAGGACTTGCGCGACGTGCCCAGAAGGATTGGCCGTCCGATTGACTTCAACTCTGATAAGCGGCGGACAATCTCCAGGTTCTGTTCCACCGTCTTACCGAAGCCAACCCCCGGGTCTATGATAATGTTGTTCCAATCAACCCCAGCCTTCAGCGCCAGTTGTACGCTTCTCTTGAGGTCGGCGACAAGCTCGGGAAAGAATTGGTGAAAGGAAGTGCCCCTTTGATTCTGTGCAATGACGAGCGGTACCCCGTTATCTGCTGCCACCCGTGCTAGCTCAGGGTCATGCTTCAGCCCCCAGACATCGTTGATCATTCGCGCTCCGGCTGCTACTGCCTCTCGAGCGACCGCCGCCTTACAAGTATCGATGCTTACCGGCACCGACAGTTCGCCTGCCAACCTCTCAATTACCGGCAGCACCCGCTTCAACTCTTCCTCAATGGAAACAGGAATGAAGTCCGGACGAGTAGACTCCCCACCGACATCAATAATGTCAGCCCCATCAGCCACAAACCGCTGCGCTTGAGCAACAGCAGCGTCCGTATCGCGAAGCCCATCGCCGGAGAAGGAATCAGGGGAAACGTTGACAACTCCCATCACATAGGTTCGCTGCCCCCATCTGAACTCCACATTACCACACCGAGTAACTCCCAGCGGGTCTTGTGAAACACTGTCCATATAGCGCCTCAAAGGCAAGCCTCGGTTACATTATAGCATTACCCTATATCAGTGCACAGCAAGTGTTCAGCAATCAGCACTCAGCATTCGGCTTTGGAAATGTTCTATGTTCTACGTTCTAGGTTCTAGGTTAACCCTGAACTTAGAACCTAGAACCCTTCACTTCAAGATTGCGCTGCTCCGCCCCTCGCAATGGCACCCAAGCCGATGGGCGCACAAGTTTACTCGGCGGCTCCGTTGTGGTAGAATTGAATCCGGAGTAAAAGTGAGCAGAAGGTTCACGAGGTAACCACCAATGCCAATCTACGAATATCGCTGCAATGACTGCCGACGCAGGGTAGAGGTATTTGTCCAGGGCTTTTCCCCTCCCCCAAACCCAACCTGTAGCCGATGCGGCAGCAAGAACCTTGACCGCGTCTTTTCCAAATTCGCTGTCCGCAGATCCAAGTCAGATAAGAGCGTCTACGATGATATCCTCTCCGACTCCAAGCTGACTCAAGGCCTGATGCGCAATGACCCCCGTGCGCTCGCTGAGTGGAGCCGCAAGATGAGCCGGGCTGCCGACGAAGATATCACTCCTGAAACTGAGGAGCTTATGGACAGGATGGAGGCGGGTGAGGACATCTCCGAGGTAGTGGAGGCGATCAAACCACCAGAGTTAAGGGGGGAAGACTGAACGGAGTCACCAACCATGCCTATCTATGAGTTTCGCTGCAACGCCTGCCAACAGAAAGCAAGCTTCTTCGTTAGGACCGTTGGCGATCCCCTGAGCCCTATCTGCCCCGCCTGCGGCAGCGACAACCTCGAGCGCTGCATTTCGGGGTTCGCCTACCACAAGTCAACCGAGACAATTTACGAGGAATCTGGCGAACCTACCATGTTCCCCAAGAACCCCGGCTACTACAAGGATCCACGCAACATCGGGCGACATACAGAGAAGAGGCTCAAGGAACTGGGCGTAGACATGGACAGCGAAGAATACCGGGATACCTTCGCCGGGGTTAAGGAGACAATCGCCGCTGCCAGAGAAGGTGAATTGCCCAAGAATCTCAAGGATCAGCTCTAGGGTTACCTCGATATGCTGCGTATTCTGGATGCCAATCTCAACCGTATCGGCGAGGGATTGCGCCTCCTCGAGGACACATGCCGCTTCACCTTGAACGACTCCGATCTCAGCGAAAAGCTCAAGGCCTTACGCCACGAGCTACTCCCCAAAGAGCGGCCGTTTCAGGAGAGACTCCTCAACGCTCGCCAGGCAGAGGAAGATGTGGGTGCTTCTTTGGAGGTAGATAGCGAAGGGGAACGGCCCGATGTTGTCAGCCTGGTCAGAGCCAACTCAAGTCGGGTTCAGCAATCGCTGCGAGTACTGGAAGAGATCACCAAAATCCCCGGTCAGGACTTCGGCATGGACT
>CAYVES010000088.1:0-2303 GCA_964449845.1 uncultured Dehalococcoidia bacterium | reverse complement strand
AGCCCGGTTCACGCTCTACGACCTGGAGCAAAGGATATTCTCGAAGCTAAGTCGCCATGACAGGACAAAGAAAATAACCGGGCTATATCTGATTCTAGATGCCCAAGCGCTCGCGGGACAAAACGAGGTTGAGGCCGCGCGGCAGGCAATTCAAGGAGGAGCCAGTGTCATCCAGCTTCGCGACAAGGTTCGCCCTAAAGCCGAGCTCGTACCTCTGGCCCAAGAGCTACAGGAGGTCTGCGCCGAATCCAACGTCCTTTTTATTGTGAACGACCACCTGGACATCGCCCTCGCCTCCGATGCCGATGGCCTCCACCTGGGGCAGGAGGACTTGCCTCTTCCCATTGCCCGAAGGTTACTACCTATTGACAGAATCCTAGGCAGATCCGCGGCCACCCTGGATGAGGCACTTGAAGCTCAAGGGCAGGGGGCTGATTATGTCGCCGTAGGCTCAATCTATCCCACTCCATCGAAGCCGGGCACAAGGCTCGCAGGGCTTGAGACCCTGCGCCAGGTGAAAGAGAAGGTGTCGGTCCCAGTAGTTGCCATTGGTGGGATAAACGAGGATAATGTCGCTGAGGTCATAAACGCCGGCGCCGATGCGGTTGCTGTGATCAGCGCTGTGCTCGGGGCCAATGACGTCAGGGAAGCTAGCCGAAGGCTTACAATGAGAATAGGGGGTGACAGATAGATGACCAGGCCCACTTCAAAACTCGACTCAATTGGGGAAAAGGTGCGCTCCTACTTCACAACCGAGGACAGCGCGCGGGAGAAGGGGCTCAGGCTTTCCCGCGAATCGATCCGCTTCAGTGCCAATGCCATCCGCACCGTGCATCGCGGGCAATACGACCAGGCCAGAGAGCTCATCAACTCCTCACGGGCCAACGTAGAGGAGATGAGCCGCACGCTGGCTCAACACGGCGAGCTACTCTATGGCGGCTTTGTCCACAACGCGCAGAAGGAGTATGCCGAGGCCTGCATCACCCTAGCGCTGGTATCAGGAGAGACTTTGCCCGACCCCGATGATCTTGGCATCAGCTACGCTGCTTACCTCAATGGTCTTGGTGAGGCAGCAGGCGAGCTCAGGCGGCATTTGCTCGATACCCTTAGGGAAAGCCGCATCGACCGCTGCGAGGGAATACTCGAGGCCATGGACGACATCTATAGCCTTTTAGTAACAATCGACTTCCACGACGCCCTGACCGGCGGCTTGAGACGGACCACTGATATGGTACGAGGCGTCCTCGAGAGGACCAGAGGCGACTTCACCATCTCCCTGAGACAAAAAGAACTGGAGCAGAAGCTGGAGGATTTCGGAGACAAGCTCAACAAGAAGTAGGGTAGGCTGGCCGACATCGGCCAGCCTACTTCGCGGGAATGTCATATGAATAAGCTACAGGGCGACCCAGTGCGGTCGCCCTGTAGCGTTGTGTCCAGATTTACGGATAGGTTGGAGCATCCGCTCCAACCATGCTTAGAGCCGTGAATATGATAACATCCACGGCGAGCACAGTGGGTAGGGTAGGCTAGCCGACGTCGGCCAGCCTACCCTAATCCCCTCAGTTCTCTTGACAAGAGTGAGCAGCCGTGCTATAAGTGTAATTGAAAGTGCTTTTCATTTAGCAACTCAGATGATATTGACTGCCAGGAAAATAGCAACCATCCTCAGGCAGCAGGGCTACAAGCTCACCCCGCAGCGGCGCGCGGTGCTGGATGCAATCGCCCTCAGCCATGATCACCTCACCCCAGCCGATATTTATGATAAGGTCCGTCACGAATACCCTGGTATTGGGCTGGTGACTATATACCGTACCCTTGACATACTTGACAAGCTAGGACTCATCTGTGAGGTGCACTCCGGCGGCAACTGCCGAAGCTATTTGATGAGAAGGCCCTCAGAGCACCACCATCACCTCATCTGCTCTAGCTGTGGCACAGTGGCTGACTTCACCGATTGTGACCTCAGTGAGCTGGAGCAAAGGCTGTCACGAGAGACCAGTTTTAAGATCGAAGGCCATCTTCTTGAGTTCGCAGGCCGCTGCCAGAACTGCCAGAAGACAGCCTCAGCTTAGGTTCCCAAGGCGCTGCCAAAGCAGCGTTTATCTGTTGGTCTTGTCATTGAGAATACTTATCAATCGGCTACTCACTAATGCAACAGGCAGCCCATGGTCAAGCAGATAGCAAGTGAACTCAAGAGACACGCCCCCTTCACCGCTTTCGGAGCGGTAACAGGCATCATTATCATGGCCGTAGTAGTCTTTGGCGATTTCCTGTCGCAAATCTCCCCAGTTTCAGAGGATGTT
>CAYVES010000087.1:0-9661 GCA_964449845.1 uncultured Dehalococcoidia bacterium | reverse complement strand
GGGGCTGTGCTATCATTCGAGCGATAAGCAGTTATGCAAAGAAAGGCGGTCTGGTATTTAGCAGCGGGGGCAGGAGCGGGGCTGCTGGCCGGGTTCCTGGGGATCGGTGGCGGAATCATCCTGGTCCCGGCAATGACCGGATTCCTATATCTCAACCAGCATAAGGCTCACGGCACTTCGCTTGCCATCATAGTCCCTATCGCTTTGGTGGGCGCCCTGGTATATGGCTTGCGAGGGGACGTCCAGTGGGAGTGGGTGGCAACAATAGGCGCTGGAAGCGTCACCGGTGCCGTGGTCGGGGCGAAGCTGATGATGAAGGTGCCCGCTCACAGGCTGCGGCAGATTTTCGGCGTATACACCATAGCTATTGCCGCCATACTGTTCCTGAGGTAGGTCAAGAGTACATGGACATTACGATTGGGGACATCGTGATTGCCCTTGCCGTGGGTTTGATCGCTGGAGTACTCAGCGGGATGCTCGGCATAGGCGGAGGCACGATTGCGATCCCGGGGCTGGTTCTACTCTTGGGAGTTGAACAGCATACTGCGCAGGGCGTTGCACTCAGCGCCATGCTGCTGACAGCCCTGGTTGGGGCCTTTGTGCATTACCGCCAGGAAAATGTGAAGTTGAGCATGGCGGTGTGGATCGCCCCCGGCGCAGTTGCCTTCTCGTTGCTTGGAGCCTGGGCAGCGGGTATGGTTACTGCCGAATGGCTAACTCGCGTCTTTGCCATCGCGTTGCTGGTCATTGGGTGTAGGATGTTACTGTTCAGGCGAGGAGGTCAAGGTGTCAGCACTAGCTGAGCTCTACCAGAGGATAGCGGCTTGCCGGGACTGCGAGGAGCTGGCCAGAACCCGCACCAAGGTAGTCCCCGGCGCTGGAGCAGAGAACGCCGAGATAGTGTTCATCGGGGAGGCACCAGGCTTTCACGAGGATCAACAAGGGCTGCCTTTTGTGGGCCCGGCGGGTCAATTTCTCGACTATCTGCTCAACTCCATCGGCCTCAAGCGCAGCGATGTCTACATCTGCAACGTGATGAAATGCCGCCCTCCCGAGAACCGCGACCCTCTCCCCACCGAAATCAAGAACTGTCAGAAGTGGCTCGATCTACAGCTTGAGCTGATCTCACCGAAGATGGTCATTACCCTCGGCCGTTACTCACTGGCAAAATTCTTCCCCGGAGAAGCCATCAGCAAGATTCATGGGAAGGAACGAAGGCAAAATAACGTGATCTACTACCCCATGTATCACCCTGCCGCTGCCCTGCACCAGCAGAGCCTGCGCCAGACAATCGAAGCCGATATGCTCCGAATACCCTCCATACTTGCTCGAAGCGGGGAGGTAGAAGAAGAGGAGAGCAAGCCACAACAGCTATCCATGTTTTAGGAAAAGGCATAGATATGGCAAAAGCGAAGTCCAAGAACCTCTCTGGCAACTCCGGTGCATCCAAGAGCTTCTTAGCCTACCAGTGGATGGTGCTGAGGGTTGTCGTGCTAGGGGCATGTCTGGGACTGATAGTGTTCTTCCGCAACGAACTCGCCGAAGCCATTTTTGAGACCATAGGTTTTGGGCTTGTCCTGTGGCTTGCCTGGGTGGGAGTTGTTATCCTCGTACTATGGAAGCTAAGACGGCGCAGCCTGCTCAGACGGTGGAACATCTGGCTGGGCACCCTTTCCTTAACCATAGCAATTTGGGCCATACTCTCCCTGTTCCACCCCTCCGGACTCATGATCGGCAAAGTCGAATTCGCCGAGGTAAGCCTGGGTGGGGGGGCAGGAGAGTACCTACTCGGCGACCAAGGGGGTGCTGTCCCCTCAGCCTTGCGGCTCGCACTTCTCATCCTGGCGGGGATAGGGCTTGTCGCTCCCCGCACCAGCTTTGGATTTCTCAGACTTCTGGGCCAGGCAGCACGGGCAACGGGGTTAGCAACCCTTTCCGCTGCCTCGCGGCTTCTTACCAGGTTAAGACACCGGGTAGCTCGGTTGTACCACAGGTATCCTCTCCATCGATTGCTGATAGGAGCGATCGTTGCCCTGAACCAGGGGATACGCCGTCGCCTTGCAGCTCAATTCAAGAAAGCAAAGGAGCCCTTGAGCTCCGAGCTTGACGCGGATCAAGCTATGGCCGAACCTGAAGTAGCGACCGGCCAAGGGCCGCCGCGCCAGCCAGCCGTTGCCACCGAGGAGACGATAGAGACACCTCCTGCTGGCAAAGAGCCAGCCCCTAGGCCCGCTGTCCCCGAAAAGGCTCAATTGCCCCCCATCGAGCTCCTCGACAAAGCACCCGAGACCGAGTTCACTACGGTGGACAACGAGCAGCGGGCAAGGCTGATTGAGGAGGCCCTTGCCAGTTATGGGGTAGAGGCCAGAGTGGTGCAAATAAACCCCGGGCCTTCCGTTACCCAGTTTGGCATCGAGCCGGGCTGGACTCGCAAGTACAGGCGTGTGGTGGAGCGCGACCAGCAGGGCAAGGTTAGGCTGGACAAAGATGGTATCCCCATAGAGAGGCAGGAGGAGGTATCCAAAACGAGGGTAAAGGTGGAGCGTATCACTGCCTTGGCCAATAACCTTGCCCTCGCCTTGGCCTCCCCCAGCATCAGAATCGAAGCCCCCGTTCCAGGAAAACCCCTGGTGGGAATAGAGGTTCCCAACACCACCAGTGCTCTGGTACGCCTCAGGGGCGTGGTTGACAGTCCAGCCTTCCTGAGAATGAGGTCGAAATCAAGCCTGGCCCTGGCATTGGGCAAAGGGACCGCTGGTGAGGCAGTAGCCGCTGATCTTTCCAAGATGCCTCACCTGCTCATTGCCGGCGAGACAGGAAGCGGCAAGACGGTGTGCATTAATTCCATTGTCACTTGCTTGCTAATGCAGAACCTGCCGCAAGATATGCGTATGCTGCTTATCGACCCTAAGCGAGTGGAGTTAGTGAACTTCTCTGGTGTGCCCCATCTCATATCGCCGGTGGTCGTTGAAATCGATAAGGCGATCGAGGCCCTGCGGAGGGTCATCCGGGAGATGGATAACCGCTATCACAAGTTCGCATCGGTGGGAGCACGCAACATCGAGGGCTACAACCGCAGCCAGTTGATAACCGAGCCTCTGCCCTATCTGGTGGTCATCATCGATGAATTGGCTCACCTTATGATGACTGCAGCCGAGGTGGTTGAGCCCTCCGTTTGCCGTCTAGCCCAACTGTCGCGGGCCACCGGCATCCATCTTATCATCGCGACCCAACGTCCCTCCGTGGACGTGGTCACTGGACTGATCAAGGCCAATTTCCCCACCAGGGTAGCCTTTGCCGTAACCTCTCTTGTGGATTCTCGCACCATTCTCGATACCGGTGGTGCGGAGAAGCTACTGGGGCGAGGTGATATGCTCTATATGCCGCCCGATGCTGCCAAGCCCAAACGACTGCGGGGCTGCTTTGCCTCCGACCAGGAGATAGACCGAGTGGTCAAATTCTGGAAACAGAGGCAAGACCTATACGCACCCCCCCTGGAGGACGCTGTGGCCAAAGCCTTCGCCTCGATATCGGTTGAGGAGACAGCGGACCACGATCCCTTGCTGGCGACAGCGAGGAGATTGGCCAGGGACAGTTCTCACATCTCCACCTCGCTTATCCAGCGCCGCCTCCACGTCGGTTATCCGCGGGCAGCGAGGATCATGGACTCTCTGGAGAGGGAAGGGATTATCCTCCGTAGCGAACCGGGTAGTCCCGCGGAGGTTATTGAAGTAGATGAAGAGGGGGAGGAATGAAAAATCGCGATGATTCCCCTGTCTCGCCTGTGCAACAGGATGAGGTCGAGGAGCAAGAGATCACGGAGGAGGAATACTGCCTGTTTTGCGGCATCAACCTGGCCCAATCGGAAATCTATCGTCGTTACCGAGTTTGCCCCGAGTGTAGATTCCATCACAGCCTCCCAGCGCGGCAGCGCATAGCCCTCCTGGCCGATCCTGGGAGCTTCAAGGAGGTAAACCGATTCCTAACCTCCATCGACCCTCTTTCCTTCTCAGGAAAAGAGCCCTACGAGGAACGCATCCTCGAGGCTCAGCGCAGGACCGGGCTGACTGAGGCGGTGATCACGGGGGTTTGCACGATCGGCGGTAATCCTACGGCCATCGCCGTGCTCGATTTCGGCTTTATGGGGGGCAATATGGGAGGCGTGGTGGGTGAGAAGGTGGCGCTGGCGTTCGAGCTGGCTGCCAAGAGGAGGATTCCCATAGTCACGGTGGTCTCAAGCGGTGGGGCCAGAGTGCAGGAAGGGGTGCTCTCCCTCATGCAGATGGCCAAAACTGCAGCCGCAGCCAAGCGCCTCCACGCTCAAAGGCTTCCTCATATCTCAGTCTTGACCAATCCCACCAGCGGAGAGGTCTACGCAAGCTTCGCCAACCTCGGGGACGTGATCCTGGCCGAGCCACAGGCGCTGATTGGTTTCGCACCGTTGCGTGTGGTGGAACAGACCTCAGGCAAACCCCTACCCGAGGGTAGCCACACTGCCGAGGACCATCTACAGCACGGGATGATTGATCAAGTGGTCGATCGCACCAAGCTGCGCCAGCTACTGTCTATACTCCTCGACCTGCTTAGCTCTAGATATCGTTTGACCATGACCAAGAGAGGCAAACCATATCCTATTCTTGAGCATCCAGGAGAGCAAGCCTGGCACACAGTACAGCTAGCGCGTCACCAGAGGCGACCTACTGCTTTGGATTATATCTCCAGGATCACCTCATCCTTTGTCGAAGTCCACGGTGACCGTCACTATGGTGACGACAGGGCAGTGGTATGTGGAGTAGCTGAACTCAGCGGAGAGGCAGTGGTCATAATCGGGCAGGAGCGAAGCGATAACGAGGGCCGGGCTTACCCCGAGGGTTTCCGCAAGGCACAGAGAGCAATGAGGCTAGCTGCCACCTTTGGAATGCCCGTAATAACCTTAATTGATACCCCAGGGGCCTATCCCGGGCTCGATGCCGAAGAGCGAGGTATTGGACAGGCGATCGCAAGCACCCTGGCCGTCATGTCGGACCTCCCAACCCCCATAGTATCGGTTATCATCGGTGAGGGAGGAAGCGAGGGGGCACTCGCCCTTGGGGTTGCCGATCGAATCTTGATGTTGGAAAACGCAATCTATTCTGTCATCTCGCCTGAGGGCGCAGCGTCCATCATCTATCGAGATGCTAGAAAAGCGGAGGAGATGGCTTCAGCTTTGAAGCTCACCGCTCTGGACTGCAAGGAGCTAGGCGTCATCGATGCAGTGGTACCCGAGCCGGAGGGCGGTGCCCATAACGATCCCGACGAAGCTGCTCGGTTACTGAAGAACTCCCTTGTTCGCGAGCTTCTTGAAGCTCAACAAGTCGCTCTGCCCAAGCTAATTAAGAAGCGCTACAAGAAATTTCGCCGCATGGGCGAATACAGCTCTTATTTTAGGGCCGCTATTTCCAAGGAAGTGGCTGATGTCCAAGACCTGCTGCAGCGCGGCGTGTCCAAGCTGAGACAACGCCTGTCGGCAGCCGAGGAAGGAAAACATCAGCCAGATAAAGGTCAGCGGGAGTAGTCCGCGGTATTGCACCAAGGTTCTGACTAGCCGGCACTTGTCAAGTTGGTGTAAAATAGATACTGGTGGCAGGACTTGACAACACGTGATAAAATAGACTAAAGTCCGTTATTTAACAAAGACTGAAAGCGGACTTTTTGCTGACTTTACATTACAATATAGGTCTAAAGACAGTCCGTCAGTCCATCCAACTGAAAACGAGGGAGCCCCTAAAACAAGCGAACCGGGTCAAAAACCATCGTCTCAACTATGAATCCATGAGCGGAGATAGAGGCTGAAAAAGGAGCAATGGCAGCGCGACGATTACTGACTGTGGCAGAGGTGGTAAAAGGAGCCGTCAACGAGTTCCTTGCAGATAACTGCCCCCATCTGGCGGCGGCGATCTCCTACTATCTCTTGCTTTCACTATTCCCTCTAGTTTTGGCAGCAATCTCGATATTCGGCTTCATCATGCGCGATCCCGGCGTCGAGGCCAAGGTGACGGAGGCAGTCATCGATTTCATCCCGGTGAAGCAATCGGCAGACTTCTTGACCTCCACGATCCAGGGTATCGCTCGCGGCTGGGGAGCGGCGGGGATAATAGCCATCGTAGGTCTTATCTGGGCAGGCATGGCCGTGTTCAATGCCGTCAGGAAATCGCTGAATACCGCCTGGGGCGTAAGACAGCCCCGTCCCTTCTTCCACGAGAGACTAATGGAGTTCCTGATGATGATAGGATTTGGCGCCCTTATGCTTGTCTCTCTCGGCTTGACTACTGCGTTCAAGGTCATACGGGAGGCAAGTCTCCCTGTTTTCGGAGAGCGACTTATGGATGGCAGCCTAGTTTGGCACTCTGCTGTAATCGCGACTAGCGTATTTGTCGCTTTCCTCGCCTTTCTATTCCTCTACAAGCTGGTTCCCAACACCAAAGTCTACTGGCGGCATGCCGCGATCGGGGCACTTGCAGCGGCAGTTCTATTCGAGATTGTAAAGAACTTCTTCGTCTGGTTTGTGGACAACTTCGCTACCTATAACGTTATCTACGGCTCCGTGGGCGTAATCATCGCCTTGATGACTTGGGTGTTTGTCTCGGCAGTGATCCTGCTCTTCTGCGCCAAGCTCATCTCGGTATACCCGAGGGTAAGATCAGCGCTGGCCACAGAAGCCCTGGCTGAGGAGACTACTAAAGAGAAGCTCCTCAGATTGACTCCATCGCCGCCAATGATTTTCGTAAACATGTCATCGCTGACCTCAGGTGGAGTTGGCGCACTCCGCCGACTGATGCTAGGAAAAGGTTAATCCAACAAAAACAAGTGACCCTCAGGATGATCAGGATCAGGGTGCTCCTCTCACTCGTGGTGCTCTTGTTGCTGTTGGCCGGCGCGTGTGACACTATACCTGATCAAACGAGCATCACCCCAACGCTAACACCAGCCATTACAGCGACCCCAACACCCACGACCGGGCCAACGGCAACCCCCACCCAATCCTCCCCATCACCCCTTCTCTCCATCGCTGATGTTGTGGAAAAGGTTGAACCAGCAGTGGTCTACATTTCCGTTGAGTACCTCGAATCCTCCTTTTTCTACCAGTATTTAAGTACCAAGAGCGGCTCAGGCGCGCTCCTCAGCTCGGACGGCTATATCCTGACCAACAATCACGTAGTTGAGGATGCCCGCAACATAGAGGTGGTTCTCCCCGAGGACAACCATACTTATCAGGCCCAAATCGTAGGCACCGATCCCCTCAGCGACCTGGCAGTGATCAAGATAGAGGGGCAGAATTTCCCCACAGTCAGTTTCGCCGACACCTCGAAGCTGCGCATTGGAGACTGGGTAATTGCCCTGGGCAATGCCCTTGGTCTTGAAGGTGGCCCCACGGTGACCGTAGGCATAGTGAGCAATCTGGAGCGCTCCTTCACATTAGAAGAGAGCACCTTTTACGACGTAATCCAGACGGATGCCGCGATCAACCTCGGGAATAGCGGCGGACCCCTGGTAGATCTCGAAGGCAAAGTAGTAGGGATTAACACCTTCATCATACAGACGGCTCAAAACATCGGCTTTGCGGTGAACGCCAGCACCGCTCAGCGAGTATATGAGGACCTGGTCCAATACGGGCAAGTCACCAGAGCTTATCTCGGTGTCACGCTGCGAACAGTTACCCCGGCCCTGGCCACGGAACTCGGCTTGTCCCGAAATAGGGGGGTTCTAGTGTGGTACGTTGCGCCGGGTAGCCCGGCAGCCAGGGAGGGCCTCGAGATCGACGACGTTATCACCCACTTCCAGGGTCAGGAGGTGAGCGAGGCATCCCAGTTGATAAAGCTGTTATGGCAGTATGATGCCGGGAACAGGGTAGAGATAACCTTCTGGAGAGGGGATGAGCAGCACAAGGTTTGGGTCACCCTGGCAGAAAGGCCCGAAGGACTCTAGCGGCTCGCTCTCTTCACCGCCAACACCACCTCATCACCGTCAATCGTGTGGCTCTTGGCAAAGGCTCCATCCGGGGGACCACCCTGGATTAACGTTTGTGATAAGGTCTCCTGCATGATGTAGGAGGCGAATTCCCTCATCACTCGCTGGATCGAATCACCCCCCTGATAATACGTCTCGATGTAATCAGCAATATCGAAGCCAGCCTGCTTGCGCATTGTCTGTAGGCGATGCACCAGCTCCCGCGCCATGCCTTCGTCAGCAAGCTTTTGGTCAATACTAGTATCCAATTCAACTTCAATTGTAGGAGGGAAGCCTTCTGCTGTAACCTTACCTGGAGGTACGCTGACCGTAACATCTACCCTTTTCACGTTGAGTTCCTCCTGCACCTGAGAGACCATTCGATTCAAGCCCGCTTCCTCTCTTTTCGACCTAACCTTCACCAGGACTTTGGCTAAGGGCTGGCGCACTTTCAGGTTCGCTTTGGCGCGAGCAGAGCGCCCCAGGCTCGACACCGTCATCGCCAAACGGGTATCGGCGGACAGTTCCTCATCAACCTGACTCAGGTCGGCCTGGGGATAATCGGTAAGGTGAACGCTCTCCTGAGCACTCTCATCAACCGACCTCACCAGGGTTTGATAGAGCTCTTCAGCAACAAACGGAGTGAACGGGGCAAGCAGTCTGGCCAGTGTGACCAGGCACTGGTAGAGGGTTGTGTAAGCCGCCTGTTTGTCAGCATCGTTCTCGCTCTTCCAAAATCGCCTTCGGCTCCTTCTCACGTACCAATTAGAGAGGTCTTGCACAAAATCCTCGATCATCCGTCCCGCCCCTGTAGGATCATATTGGTCGAGCGAGCGAGTCACCCTATCTATAAGCTGGTTGAGCTCCGAAAGTATCCAGCGGTCGAGTTCAGCAAGACCATCCAGGCTGACAGTAGTGCGAGGGTCGAATCTGTCGATGTTGGCATAGGTCACGAAGAAAGAGTAGGTATTCCACAAGGTTAGCAAGAACTTACGCACAACCTCCTCGACCAGCTCTCCGGAAAAGCGGCGCACATTGCCCGGAGGGGAGGAGGTATACAGGTACCAGCGCAGAGCATCGGCACCGCTGGCAGCCAGCACCTCCTCAGGGGTGACAACGTTACCTTTCGACTTGCTCATCTTCTCCCCGGCGCTATCGAGGATATGGCCAAGACAAATCACATTCCTGAAGCAAGGCTGCTCCTTCAGCAGGATAGAGAGGGCATGCAGGCTGTAGAACCAGCCCCTCGTCTGATCCACGGCCTCACAGATGTAGTCGGCAGGGAACCATTTCTCGAAGAGAGCCTGGTTCTCGAAGGGATAGTGCCACTGGGCAAAGGGCATCGCCCCCGAGTCGAACCAGCAGTCGATAACCTCGGGCACACGGCGCATCATGTCTGGGTAGCTCTCTCCAGTTCGGCACTTCGGGCATCTCAAGACGATGTCATCAACAAAGGGACGATGTAAGTCTCTCAGGCACTCGTCCAGGGGGTGTCCCTCTTCCCTCATAGCTTCACCATGAGCAAGCTGTCTAAGCTCGTCTGCGCTTCCTATACACTCCTCGTGGCCACAGCCCTGGCAGCGCCAGATAGGAAGCGGCGTGCCCCAGTAGCGCTCCCGGGAGAAGGCCCAGTCCACATTATTCTCAAGCCAGTCACCGAAGCGCCCGTACTTGA
>CAYVES010000086.1:6030-9709 GCA_964449845.1 uncultured Dehalococcoidia bacterium | reverse complement strand
GAAGCACTATCAGCAAAGTAGCGTTGCCACTCCTGTGGCAACGAATTCTGCTCAAATTTGGGAGGAAGGGGAGGTGGTTTACCTTTAGTTACACCAGTGCACTGTTATACCATAGTACTGGTTCAAGATGCTTTGGTGCTGAACCATCCTAGCTCGATGTCTTGCCAATGGCTATGTGGTGCCGTATAATTCTGGCTGATGTTGGCAAGCTCCAGCGGCAGGAACTAAGGAGAGCGGGGGATTAGGAAGATGTCCGAGGCATTTCTGGTAGCGCAAGACCTTCACAAGAGCTTCAATGAGCACAAAGCGGTCGATGGCGTCTCCTTCACCATCGACAAGGGCGAGATCTTTGGCCTTCTGGGGCCCAATGGCGCTGGTAAGACCACCACCATTCGCATGCTGTCTACGGTTCTGCAACCTGATCGCGGCGATGTCACGATAGGTGGTCATTCAGTTCGACATGAATCCGACGCTGTGCGCAAGCTCATCGGGGTCTGTCCTCAGGAGCTGGCTCTTTATGAAGAGCTATCAGCCCTAGATAATCTGGTCTTTTTTGGCAGGATGGTGGGGTTAGATGGCAAGGAGGCACGGGCCCAGGCTGCGGCTCATCTGGGTCTGTTGGGGCTGGCGGAGAGGGCTAAGGGAAGGGTAGACAAGTTCTCCGGCGGTATGAAGCGGCGCGTCAACCTGGCCATTTCCCTCATGGGGCACCCAGAGCTTCTCTTCATGGATGAGCCCACCGTGGGCATAGACCCGCAGTCGCGGAACAATATCTATGAGACTATCGAGGGCCTGCGGGGTAAAGGAATGACCATCCTCTACACCACCCATTACATGGAAGAGGCTGACCGTCTGTGTGACCGCGTGGCCATTATGGATGGAGGCCAGATAATCGCCATGGACACCCCCAGGGAACTCAGGGGTCAAATCGGGCCGCCGGATCAGGTGACCTTGGAGGACGTCTTCTTGCGTCTAACCGGCAGGAGCCTGCGGGACTAGAAGAGACATGACTACAGGGTGTCTAAGAAGGGTAGCGTTGCCACTCCTGTGGCAACGAATTCTGCGTCGTGACAGGAGTCACGACGCTACACAGCGTGAGGTTCTTGGACAACTTCATTAGACCCTCGTTAGTCGCCCTGCTGCAGGTCCGCATCTACTTACAGGATAAGGCTGACCTGGCCTTCAGCCTGCTCTTGCCAATCGCCATCTTCGCCCTGATGTATGGTGCCTTCGGCGGACAAACCCTATTCCACGGCACTGCCCACGTGGTAAACGAAGACCAGGGAGGCAACTACTCTGCACTCCTGATTGAGCGGGTGAGACACGTCGATGGCCTTGATGTCGAGCTGCATTCCGCGTCGAAGGCGGATTCCAAGCTGGATAGAGCCGACCTGCTGATGGTCCTATATATTCCGCAAGGCTTCTCTGATAAGCTCGCCTCCGGTGAACAGGCGCAGTTGATGTTCAAGCAGAGGGGCAATGGCGGTGACGAGGGTCAGATAGTAGCCAGCATAGTTCGCGGCGTGGCCGAGGAGATGGCCCAGGAGTTCCAGGTGCGGAGCCAGGTCGGCGAAGCCCTGGTCGGAAGCGGCATCGATCAGAGCCACATCGATGTCACCGTGCAGAAATTCCTTGACCGGGAGCGCGAGAATCCCACCGTGACGGTAGGTGAGGACGTAGTGGGCAGTAGCCCTGATCCGGTCAACGAGTTCCTGCCCGGCATCGTCACCATGTTTGTTCTCTTCGCCATAACCATGACCGCAAGGGTTTTGGTGGAAGAGCGCAAGAAGGGTACTCTGGAGCGTCTGCTCACCACGCAACTCAGTGTCGGTCAGCTTTTCGCGGGCAAGTTCTTGGTCAATTTCTCTCGCGGCTTCATACAGACCCTAATTTTGCTGGGCCTGGCCTATGCGGTCTTTCAGATGTTCACTCCCCTTTCTTTTATCGAGTCATTGGTCCTCGCCGTGATTTTCATAGCTGCGGTGAGCAGTCTGGGGCTCATTATAGGCTCGGTTGCCCGCACTGAGGACCAGGCTACCTGGATCGCCGTCTTCTTCACCATGGCTATGGTGATGCTGGGCGGCACCTTCTTTGAAATACCCGAAAGCGGGGTGCTGAATGTCCTCAGCAAGGTGTCTGTCAATACCTACGCCAACGATGCCTTCAAGACGATAGTAGCTGAAGGGGGCACCTTAGCTGATGTGGGCCTGCAGATGGTGGTGATGGCGGGGGTCGCCGTAGTGGGGCTGTTCCTCGGCCGAGTTCTCTTTAAGGTCATGCCTGGAGGAAGATAGGAAACCGTGAGACACCTCACTCATATCTGGTTCATAGCGCTTAAAGACTTGAAGCTCTTCTCCAGGGACCGTATGGCTCTGGCCTTCTTCATACTCTTTCCCTTCATGTTCATGGTCTTGTTCAATTTCCTCCTGGCCGATGTAGGCGGCGAGGACGAGAGGTTGGCACTTCATCTGGCTACCCGGGAGGCAGAGGGTGGCATCAGTCATCGGATACTCGGGGCTATGGAAACCGGAAATGTCTCCGAACTGGAATCCGGTGCGCCACAGATAATCTGGGACAAGGACTACGGCGAAGCCCGCCAGGCGGTTGAGGCCGGGGAGCTGGATGGCTTTCTGGCTTTTCCTGAGGATTTCACTGAAGGCATATTCAGCGGTGAGGGGGCTGAGATTGAAATGGTAGCGGACGCTGACGCTACCTACACGAGAGCGGCTCTCAATGGGCTGGCTCGCTCTATCGCTACCGGAATTGGCTCGGCGCAGGTGGCAGCCAGGTCCACAGTGGAGCTTATGATTGGGCAGGGCCTATTGGATCCGTGGGACCAGGCTGCGATCGATGAAGTGATTCAGGAGATTGTCTCGGCGCAGGAAGCCGTAGCAACGGAGGAGCCCTTTGTAGGATTCGAGACGCAACGGGTGGGGGATGTGGAGCCGGAGAATGCGGGCAACTTCGTTATCCCCGGCTATCTGGTGATGTTCGTCTTCCTCGCTGCTGCCCTGGGTGCTGAGGTGATAGTCCGGGAACGCCAGAACAATACTCTGGAGCGGCTGCTTGCCAGCTCGGTGAGGCGGGAGTCCATCCTCGGGGGCATGTATGCGGGCACGGCTGCCAAGGGCCTGATTCAGATAGCGATATTCTGGGCGGTGGGTATTCTAGCTTTTGACATAGATCTGGGGCTCTCCCCTGCCGCCGTTATCATTCTCTCCATACTGATGGTGATCATGTCCGCCGCCTTCGCCATTATGCTGGCTGCTCTGGTCAGGACGCAGCGTGCCGCTGGCTCGCTGGCTGTGCTCTTCTCCCTTGTGCTGGCACCACTGGGGGGGTGCTGGTGGCCCCTGTTTATCACCCCGTCGTGGATGCAGTTTATAGCCAAGTTTACGCCCCATGGCTGGGCAAACACCGGGTTCAACAAGCTGATGCTCTTCGGCGCCGAATTCGGCGCTGTTGTTCCCGAGATGCTGGTCCTGTTAGGTTTTACTGCACTTTTCGTCATCATTGGCATATGGCGCTTCCGCACCAGCGCTGCTTAGTGAGGGAGCGGCCGGCCCTCGTCGGGTCGGTTGGGTCAAATGGTTGCGGTTGCGCAATTCGTATCGTCGTTCGTAGAGCGGATATTTGTTCTAGGTTCCAGGTTCTAAGTTAACCTAGAACCTGGAACGTA
>CAYVES010000086.1:0-5930 GCA_964449845.1 uncultured Dehalococcoidia bacterium | reverse complement strand
GAACTTAGAACGTAGAACTTAGAACGTAGAACTTAGAACGTAGAACTTAGAACGTAGAACTTAGAACGTTACCAAAAGTGAATGCTGAGAACTGAACACTCGCAAATGAAGATGTAGCTAGAATTATCAACTGAAGCGGTCGACATGAAGCGACCAGTACTCAAAATCAAGAAGCTGCGGTCCTATGCCATCCTCCCCCGGCGGGCCAGCCCTGGCGCTACGGGCCTCGACCTCTTTGCCTGCATCGATGGTGACGGGGTAATCGCCCTTGGTACCCAGCCCAAGCTTATCGGCACCGGCATCGCTATCGAAGTGCCCCGGGGATATGATGTCCAGATACGACCCAGGTCTGGCCTATCGTCTAAGGGCGTTGGGGTTACCTTCGGAACCGTGGACAGCGACTACAGGGGTGAGGTGATAGTGACCATGTACCTCTTCAGCGTGGATGCCACATTTGAGGTGAGGCACGGCGACAGGATAGCGCAGATGGTGATCAGCAGGGTTGTAGATATGCCCCTGGTGGAGGTGGAGGAGCTGACGCCGACCGAGCGTGGCAGCGGAGGTCACGGCTCCACCGGGATGTGACCTGGGGTTCTATAGAAATGAACATGATCTCATGCTCCTGGCGGGTAGGTTGCCCGACGTCGGGCAACCTACCCCGCGGGATGCCCTCATAATTCACACCTATCAATTTTCCTCTGCCTGGGTTAAGATATAGCACCGACCGATATCCTGAAAGCGAATTTGATTAGCAGTGACCTGGATTACCGCTGCCCTGGTGGTGGCTGCGACCCTGGGCCTGGTGAACGTAATCGACAGCCACCTCATATCGAAGCGAATGCCCAGCCTTTGGGCATTCCTCATTCCGGCGGGCCTTCTCCACCTTAGCTTCGGGCTGATTTTTCTCACCCTCAACCCCTTCCCCAGCGGGGTGGATGCATTTCCCTGGTTTGTGGCTGTTGCTTCGGCTGTGACCCGTACTGTGGCGGTAGTCTTGATGCTATATCCCATGCGTACCGAGGAGGTGTCCCGGATCATTCCGGTAGTCCACACCCAGCCGGTGTTCGTGGCAATCCTTGCTGTGCCCCTGCTCGGCGAGGCCCTCAATTACCTGCAATGGCTGGCGATCGTTATGACAGTAGCCGGCGCGGTGCTCATCTCGGCGCGGTGGGGGGGGTCGGGGCGGGGGGCTCGACTGCGCAAGTCTTTCATCCTGCTCCTGGCCGCCAGCCTGCTCTTTGGCGTGGCTAACACCGCTACCAAGTATGCCCTTGACTACGTTTCCTTCTGGAATATGTATTCGCTCAATGCTATCTGCTTTGGCATAATATTCTGCCTCGTCTCTGCGCGCCCGAGGGTCTTTAGGGAACTGCGGGACATGAAGGACAGGGGCATTTCTTTGATACTGATCGCCTTCAACGAGACCATCGCCCTAGGGGGCATCATCCTCTCCTTCTGGGCCATGGAGAGAGGGCCGGTATCCCTGGTCTCCACCGTCATGGGCGCTCGGCCCTTCTTCGTCTTCCTCTATGCTCTGGCCTTGAGCCACACCTTTCCAGCGGTACTGGATGAGCGCCTCAGCAGGGGAATATTGGCCCTAAAGATCGTGTCTATTGCCCTCATCGTCGGCGGTGTGGCGATTATCAATCTGGTGGGCTAGCATACTTTGATGCGTACTCTTTTTATTGGGCCTGGACTGCATAGGGCTGTAGCTCGGCCGGCAGCTTGCTTAAATCGTCGGCAACTGCTGGAGCGATAGCGGGCTGGCCGTTCCTGTTCATAACAGCCTGTCCCTTTTCGCCCAGTAGATATTTCATGAATGCGATCGCCACATCAGGATTTTCGGTGTTAGTCGGTACTGTAACTCCATATACAATGGGTGCACCAATCATGGCTATCGTAGTACCGGGCTCGGTGCCTGGAACATCTACAGTGGATTGGGCATAGAAGTCCTCGAATGCTGTATCCGATAGGTCGATCTCTGGTGGAAACTCGACGTATTGCAGATTATGCTGCATAGCGACGGAGCTGTACTCAAAGGCGTAGTCAATGTCACCGCTCTCAAGAAGGGCAACCAGTTCGACCGACTTAGGGCGTATGTTCTTTTGAGGACAATTGGCCACGAGGTCTTCGTACAGTCCTGGCTGGTTGTAATACTCCTCTGCTAGTTGCCACACAAGTAGTGTACGGTAGCCGCAGGGATCGAGCAGATCGGAGTGTGCGTACTCCACCCCATCGCGTAGCAGGGTTTCATACCAGTTATCGCTGGTTATCTCGTCGGCATACATGGATTTATCGGTGTAACATAGAACCATCCGGTTCTTGGCGAAAGTCACATACCAGGCAGCGTAATCTGGATACATCAACTCAGGAATTAGCGCGTAGTCTGCCGAGACGACTATTTCTGCGTTCAACCCCAGTTCGGTAACCTTGCGAATTGTAACACCGCTGGAAGCCGACTGGCATTGCACATCGACACCAGGATACATCTCCTCGAACTCTGCTTCCATTTCGCTGAACGGTACAGCTAGGCTGCCGGCGTGGAGAACGGAGACAACGCCTTCGAGTTCACCAGGCTCTGTCCCTTCCTCAGCGCAGCCTATTACCAGCGTTAGAATTAAGACCAACGCCAGGGCTGCTGACAGGATTGCAAGCCCTTTGCGTTTCATGCTGTTGGTTTCCCCCTTTTCTTATTTGCCCAAGTGAGTCTTGGCGATTAAAACACGTGCACAGCCGAAGCTTTGAAGGTTACATATGATTCACCTCCTTCACGCAGGTCCATCTCCTCATATGAGTGCCTTGTCACCAGGCATACGAACTCGGGCGGGACGTTAATGCTGAGATAGACGGTTGAGCCTTTGCTGCTAACATGTGTTATCGTGCCCTTGAACGTATTGCGGGCGCTGGAAAGGAATGGCTGAGTCGAGAGCAGGATGTCCTCCGGCCGGATGGAGACATGACGTTTTCCCCGCAGGTCTGTGGTCACACATATCTGGGTGCCCTCGACATCGATGATGGCGTAGTCATCATCACCCCCTTGAACATCCCCGAAGAAAATGTTGCGAGTCATCGCAAATCGTGCCACAAACTCTGAATTCGGTTGGCGGAATACATCTTCTGCCGTTCCTACTTGGAGTATGCGTCCGTCACCTATTACGGCAATCCTATCCCCCAGGGACACCGCTTCCTCGAAGTCGTGTGTTACGTGGATGGTGGTGAGGTTCAGCCGGTCGTGTATCTCACGAAGCTCCCGTTGCACTCCATCCCGGGTCTGCGGGTCTAGGGCACTGAGGGGCTCGTCGAATAACATCACATCCGGTTTAACGACCAGAGCGCGTGCAAGCGCTACCTTCTGCTTCTCCCCACCGCTCAGTGTATTGGGTTTACGTTTGAGCAGATGGGAGATTCCCAGAAGCTCTATCAACCACTGAGCCTCGGCTCTAGCTTCCCTCTTCGATTTTCCCCGCTGCCTCAACCCGAAAGTGATGTTGTCGATTACCGAGAGATGAGGGAAGAGAACATAGTCCTGGTATACGAAAGCGATTCCCCTTTTCTCGGGCTCCAGATTGGTCAACTCGACGTCATTCAGCCATATCCGACCGCTCTTGGCTGGGTAGAGTCCGGCGATGGTCTCCAGGAGAACAGTTTTACCTGCTCCTGTTGGGCCCAGGATGATAAAATATTCGCCCTCTCGCACTTCCAGAGTGGCGTCCTGAAGGTTGAAGTCGCCCAAATCAACGCAGAGGTTCTTTATCTTGATCAAGACTTCTCTCCCCACTGGGCTATATAACGCAAAGCGATGAACACGATGATGGCGATCAGGATGACAAGGACAGCCACGGGTCGCGACCATTCGAGACCGTAGGACTCGAACCTTTCGTAAACCAGGACTGGAGCTATCATAGGATGGTAGGCGAGGATAACCACTGCTCCAAACTCGCTTATCCCCCTGGCCCACATCAAGGCGCTGCCTGAAAGGATGCTTCTCCACGCCAGAGGTAGGGAAATCTTGAAGAATGTTTTCCTCTGGGATGCGCCCAGCGTCCTGGCGACGTTCTCCAGCCTGGGGTCGACACTTTTGAAGCCTTCTCTTGCTGAGTCTACTAAGAAGGGTATGCTGACGAACATCATAGCGATGATAATTCCTGCTACTGTTCCAACGAAGCCGATATTCAGGGTATCGAATGCCTTACCCAGGGGGGAATACCTGCCGAATGCGAATAGAAGGGCGATACCTGCTGCTGTATGGGGCACAACTATGGGCACGTCAATTATAGCTTCGACTAACTTCTTCCCCGGGAAGTTGCGGCGGGCGAGGACATAGGCTAGCGGGACTCCGAAGATAATGCCTGCTGTGGTAGCGATAAGCGCCGCATAGATTGTTAGCAGTATTACGTCCCTGACCTGTTTATCTAACAGGGTTTCCCACAGCACCCCGGGGTCACTGGAAAATATCATCTTGAGGAGGGGATATGCGATAAAAAACAGAATTACAAGCCCCAGCAAAACGAAGACGAAGAAAAACCTATGTTTGAATATGCGTGCCACGGTTAAGTTTTACTCCTGTGATGGGTGAACGCGGGGCCGGCCTTCAGAGTGGGACTAGTCCTATACTTTAGGAGTGTGGCTGGCTGGCGTGGCGCTGTGGGGGCACAAAATAAGGGCGCCCGTGCCAATTGAGCGCCCATGCATAGTCTGACGTATTCCATCGTTTTCTCCTTTCCAAACTCGGGAGGCATCGCCGTTTCCCGCGATACCCTATCGCCTACCTGCCCTGCCCCGACTTATCGGGGTTTAGGCACAGCAGATCGGAGAACGTATTGAATTCGTGGGGAATTATATCACAAGCCGAGGGTCGAGCGCAAGCTCTACGTCCTGTAAACGCGCGCTTGCCCTATTCAATCTCAGGCGGCTCGATGAAAATCGGTTCGTTGAAGTCAAAGTACCGGGTAGTGCTAAACCCGGTTACCCATGTCTCTTCGCTGGTCGGAAAGCGGAACTCGCTTCTCTGCTGCCTGATATAGTCATCCCCATCGATCCACAACTCGATAACGATCTCCTGCTGACGCATCAGCTCCAGATACTCAGGGGGAATCTGCGCGTAGTCTTCCTCGTCCGTTTTCCTCAGCATGTCCAGATAAGAATCCTGGTCGACCCTGCCGCGGTAGTGCGAGCAGTTCGCGCCGCTGATCTCCTCGTCGGGCAATTTCTCCAGTTCGACTAGGTAGTTGAGGAGCTCAAGCTGCTTATCCGAAGTTTGGATGGACACTTGACAGGTGCCTGTGCCGGGCGTTGGCCCCGGTGGCGGCTGCGAATCCGGAGTGTACACTTCGCATACTCGCCATCGGGGTTCACGTTGGCTCCGCACATAACCCTTATCGCCAACGACTATGGTCTCAGCGTTCGTTGTGGTCACGTTCCCGGCGTCGTCAACGATCACTGTCGAGACCGAATGATAACGGTCGGGTGCAGCGCACTCCAACTCATATGAGGATACGGTGGTCACGCCGTCAGTATATGTGGTGACGTTTCCCGCTGAGCGGTATGACTGTACTTCGCTGGTCTTGGCAATTGCCCTGGCGATGGCATCCCGCAAACTCGCTCCCTGGTCACAGGCAACAACCGTTAGCATAAGCAGGACAACCAGCCCGATGATTATTGAATGCTTCATGTATACTCCCTTATGGAGGGAAATCCACGCTTGTGCAGAGATTTGGTCCGGTATGGCGATTTGCTCGCATATGTCTTAGCAGCATAGTATACGAGTGTAGCATAAGTGTCAAGTAGATAAGTTGTTACCTGCGCTATGGATTTCATTAGTCATAATCTTTCGCATGGTTTCGTATAAAATACCTCTCCCTTGAAGGGAGAGGTTAGGTGAGGGTGAATATTCCCCCTCCCCTTAATCCCCTCCCGCCAGGGGAGGGGAT
>CAYVES010000085.1:0-9718 GCA_964449845.1 uncultured Dehalococcoidia bacterium | reverse complement strand
TTGTAGGTGTCAACAACAATGACGACCTCCTCGAGGATGAGGAGCAGGTCATTGTTCTTGTAGACTTCACTAACGCTAATGCTCCCGTGACTGGTCTGGGCATCTACGACTCGTTCGTCATAGAGGTGAAGCCGGTGACCGGAGCAGCCCTGATCCTGGAGCGGACGCTGCCTGGCAGGATAGACCCGGTAATGGACCTCAACTAGATGGAACTTAACTAGGGGAGAAGCTGAGGTAGTGGGAGGTCGCTGCCGAGGCAGCCGCCTCGGCAGCGACCTCAATGGTTTTAAGAACAGGGGTGGCAGCATGGAGCAGAGAATCAATACCATCGAAGAGGAATTGAAGGTGCTCAAGAGCCAGATCAAGGCGGTGCTGCTGGATATCAAGGAGTACCTGGCCACAGGCAATGGTCGTGCTTACTCTCCTCCTGCCGAGGGTAGTGGGCCGGCAGAGCCCAGTCCTGCAGCGAGCTATGGTGAACCAGCGGGCGGTCCGGGTCCCAGTGCGGAGGCTGGATTCGTGGAGACAAATTTGGGTGGTGGAGCTGGCGAACAGGCTGAACCTGGCCTTCGACCCAGAAAGGGGCAACCTGCACAGGTTGTCAACACTATCGCTATGAGTGGGGGTGGTGACAATCAGGTTGTGGACCTGCTGACTGTATCTGTGCTGGCTCAATGGCTGTCGCGGGCTACTGCTGCTGTGGGCAGAAATCAAATAGGTAAGCTCGTCGAGATCTATGATGTAACCGGCAATCTGCCACCTCGCCTAAAAGAGGCCATGCTGCTGCTCGCAGACCTCTATGGCAATGGTAGCCAGGATGAGGATACCCCGGTGACTGAGTATGTATCGGCAGCGATGAGCATACAGCTCCTTATCGAGCTCGATAGCCTGCTGCGCTACCGCAGCGGGGCGCTTGAGTCGGTTGTGCTCTCGATGCTTCTTGATGAGGGAGCGGGCAACAGGAAGGTCAGCGATGGATAAGGTCCTGAGCACGATCCTGCTGATGGTCGC
This sequence comes from uncultured Dehalococcoidia bacterium, assembly GCA_964449845.1. Taxonomy (GTDB): domain Bacteria; phylum Chloroflexota; class Dehalococcoidia; order SZUA-161; family SZUA-161; genus SOKG01. The sequence goes on along the minus strand of CAYVES010000085.1, from coordinate 8,707 downwards.
GGCGGTGGTCTGCGTGACGCTGGTGATCAACGCGGTATATCCAGCAATTACCAGTTCCAGCGGGGCAATCAGCAGTGCGTCGGCGCGGTTGAATGAACGCATGAGAAGCCAGATAGAGATCGTCCACGCCGCAGGCGAGCTGGACGGGGATGGGGTTTGGCAGGACACCAATTCCAACAGCTATTTCGATGTGTTCATATGGGTGAAGAATGTTGGAACTGAACCCGTAGCCGACGTGGGGCGTTGCGACGTCTTCCTTAGCGGCAACCAGACAGTCTGGGCATGGATCCCGTACGTCGGCTACGCTGAAGGCCAATTCCCACAGTGGGACTATGCCATAGAGAACGGAGCTGAGTGGAGCACTGCAACCACCCTGAGGATCGAGATCAGCTATGAGAGCCCTCTATCGACTGGACAATACCGGATCAAGGTGCTGATTCCAATCGGGGTATCTGATGACTACTACTTCAGTATGTAAGGCCGATGAGCAATGCAATTGTTACCCTATTTGTCGTAGCGCTGATGCTGGCAGCGGTTCTGTCCTGGTCGCAGGCATCTGTCGGCTCCATGGACTCGGCTGCCGAGTCATGGAAGCAGATGGTGGAGACGGCGAAGGAGGTGTCGAGGACTGATATCGAGGTGATAGACGCTCAAGAGCAGGGTTCGTTTGTGGAGGTCTACGTTCGTAACTGTGGCGAGGTGCATCTCGCCCAGTTTTCTAAGTGGGATGTGATGGTGAATTATTACGATGGGGATGACGTCTACTATATTAGCTGGCTTTCATATACTGAAGACAGCGACCCAGGAGACAACCAGTGGGCTGTCGCCACTATATACTCAGACGATAGCCTGAGTCAGGAGGAGGGGTTTGAGCCGGGGATTCTGAACCCGGGCGAGGTAATGCTGGTTAGGTCCAAGTTGACCCCTGCGGCGGGGGCCAGTACCAGCAATTGGGTAATGGTATCTAGCGACAACGGTGTGGTTGCCTCGGCGCAATTTGCTGGTTAGGAGGATCATAGTGGATACGCTTGAAGAGAAGCAAAGCAGGATAATCTCTACCGGGAACGACGAGCTGGACAAGAAGATGGGTGGGGGAATACCCCTGAGGTCTCTTACTCTGGTAGAAGGCCAACCTGATTCGGGAAAATCCGTGCTCACTCAGCAAATGGTCTGGGGCTCGCTGAAGAACGGTCTGAGTGCTATGGTGTTCACCACCGAGAACACGGTGAGGAGCCTGGTAACTCAAATGCAGAGCCTGAACCTGGATATCCTGGATTATTTGCTTCTTTCCCGGCTGCGAGTATATCCCATAGATGTGAAGAAAACGAGACGAAACCTGAGCGGGGGCCTAATGCCCTTGCTCACGAGCTGTGCTGCTAAGGGCACCGATCTGGCGGTGATCGATTCCATCACTTACTACGTGACCCATGCTTCCATCGAGGAGGTGCTTTCCTTCTTTGAGGATTGCAAGACGCTTTGTGACCGGGGGCTGAGCATTCTCTGTGTCGCCCATAGCTATGCCTTTGATGAAAACGTAATGGTCAGACTGGGGTCAATGTGTGACGCTCACCTGAGACTGCGCATAGAGACTATGGGGGCCAAGATGATAAAGATCTTGGAGGTGTCCAAGGTGCGGGGTGCTGAGATGAAGACAGGCAATATCGTCTCCTTCGATGTTGAGCCGTCCTGGGGCATCAAAGTGATACCTTACTCTAAAGCAAAGGCCTAGAGCTATGACAAGAACATTGCTGCCCTTTGAATACAAAGAAGAGTCAGGGTCTTCTCGGCGCGACCCGGAAGAAAGCGATGACCTCTACCGGAGTCTCCCCGAGGCATTGCAGACGGCCTGTCAGGAGAACAGGCATCTCTGGGACTACCTGTGCATGCTTCCCCCTGATGAGGTGGCCATTCCTGAGTACCATCCCGAGCTCAAACGGTCGCACGGTGATGGGAAGGAACACAACCTCATCTACCCTGTGGGGGGCAATATATTCATCCATCTTTACTCCCGCCCCGGCGGTGGCAGGCCCAACTACATACCAATAGAGCCGGGTCTGACTCAAGACCTGAGCACCGTACTTCCCATGGTAGAGGAGAGAATGGCGAATGACGCCAGTGACCTCAGCGAAGCTGAATCGGATGAAGAAAGGACGGAAGCCCTCACGGAGTTGGTGGAGAAGGTCTGCATTGAGCGTCGCAACGGGGCTGGCGGAACATCGTCCAGTGCAGGGAGTAGCAAAGGCAAAAAGGGAAAGAGCAAGGGCACCGGGGATAAGGTCCACGTGACTGCCGAACAGCTCAAGGCCTTGAAGTACATCATCGTCAGAGACAAAGTGGGGATGGGTGTCATAGAGCCAATGATACGCGACCCTCACATAGAGGACATCAGCTGCAGTGGGCTGGGCCCTATTTTCCTGGAGCACAAGATCTTCAAGGGCGTAAAGGCAGCGACAACCTTCGAATCCCACCAGGACCTGGACAATTTCGTGCTCAGCCTCTCCGAGTCGATAAGAAAGCCGGTCACGCTACGCAAACCCATTGTGGATTCTACCCTGCCCGATGGTTCCCGAATCAACATAGTCTTTGGCAGGGAGGTCTCACGGCGTGGCAGCAACTTCACCATCCGGAAATTCGGTGAAACGCCGCTGAGCATTATGGAACTTATTGAGTTCGGGAGCCTGAACTACGAAATGGCTGCCTATCTTTCCATGATGATCGAGTGTGAAATGAGCATGTTTGTCGTCGGTGAGACGGCCTCGGGCAAGACCACCCTTCTCAATGCAGTGACTACCTTTATCCCGCTACGCTCCAGAATCGTGAGCATTGAGGATACGCCGGAGCTTCAGGTGCCCCATGCTAACTGGATCCGGGAGGTAGCCAAGGCTCCCGTTCCGGGGGAGCAGAAGGCTCAGGTGGATATGTTCGATCTGCTGAAGGCTGCACTGAGACAGCGCCCCAATGTAATAATCGTGGGTGAGATCCGTGGCGTGGAGGGGAACATCGCCTTCGGGGCGATGCAGAGTGGGCATGAGGTGCTGAGCACTTTCCACGCTTCCAATGTAGAGAAGCTAATCCAGCGACTGACAGGGCATCCGATCAGTGTGCCCAAGACGTATATGGACAACTTGAACGTGGTGGTATGCCAAAACGCTGTGAAGCTGCCCAGCGGAAAGGGCGGTCGCCGGGCCACCAGCATCAGCGAGATTGTTGGCTACGATCCTGTTTCTGATTCCTTCTCCTTTGTGGAGGTGTTTCGCTGGAACCAGGCAAATGATAGCTTCGACTTCGTAGGCAAAAAGAACAGCTACCTTCTGGAGGAGAAGATCGCCATCAAGCGTGGAATCCCTCCCAACCGAAAGTGGGATATCTATCCTGTGCTGGAGAGAAGGGCGAGGATTCTGGAAAAGCTCCACAAAGATAAGGGAGTGACTAATTTCTATGAGCTTCTCAGCGTTCTGGCCAAGGCTCAACAAGAAGGACTGTTCTAGCAGGGACTCTCATGACGAAAACGTCGAAGTGATACGTTACTCCAAAGCGAGGGCCTAGAGGTTGCCATGCCAAGAACAGTGTTGCCCTTTGAATACAAAGAAGAGGCAGGGTCTTCTCGGCGCGACCCGGAAGAAAGCGATGACCTCTACCGGAGTCTGCCTGAGGCATTGCAGACAGCCTGTCAGGAGAACAGGCATCTCTGGGACTACCTGTGCATGCTTCCTCTTGATGAGATGGCCATCCCTGAGTACTATACTGAGCTCAAACGGGCGCACGGTGATGGGAAGGAACACAACCTCATCTACCCTGTGGGGGGCAATATATTCATCCATCTTTACTCCCGCCCCGGCGGTGGCAGGCCCAACTACATACCAATAGAGCCGGGTCTGACTCAAGACCTGAGCACCGTACTTCCCATGGTAGAGGAGAGAATGGCGAATGACGCCAGTGACCTCAGCGAAGCTGAATCGGATGAAGAAAGGACGGAAGCCCTCACGGAGTTGGTGGAGAAGGTCTGCATTGAGCGTCGCAACGGGGCTGGCGGAACATCGTCCAGTGCAGGGAGTAGCAAAGGCAAAAAGGGAAAGAGCAAGGGCACCGGGGATAAGGTCCACGTGACTGCCGAACAGCTCAAGGCCTTGAAGTACATCATCGTCAGAGACAAAGTGGGGATGGGTGTCATAGAGCCAATGATACGCGACCCTCACATAGAGGACATCAGCTGCAGTGGGCTGGGCCCTATTTTCCTGGAGCACAAGATCTTCAAGGGCGTAAAGGCAGCGACAACCTTCGAATCCCACCAGGACCTGGACAATTTCGTGCTCAGCCTCTCCGAGTCGATAAGAAAGCCGGTCACGCTACGCAAACCCATTGTGGATTCTACCCTGCCCGATGGTTCCCGAATCAACATAGTCTTTGGCAGGGAGGTCTCACGGCGTGGCAGCAACTTCACCATCCGGAAATTCGGTGAAACGCCGCTGAGCATTTTGGATCTGGTTGATTTCGGGAGCCTGAACTACGAAATGGCCGCCTATCTTTCCCTGATGATCGAGGAGGGCATGAATATGTTTATCGTCGGTGAGGCGGCCTCGGGCAAGACCTCCCTTCTCAATGCAGTCACTACCTTTATCCCGCTGAAGCATAAAATCGTGAGCATTGAGGATACGCCGGAGCTTCAGGTGCCCCATGCCAACTGGCTGCGGGAGGTGGGCAAGGCTCCGGTTGTGGGGGAGCAGAAGGCTCAAGTGGATATGTTCGATCTGCTGAAGGCTGCACTGAGACAGCGCCCCAATGTAATAATCGTGGGTGAGATCCGTGGCGAGGAGGGCACCATCGCCTTCGGGGCGATGCAGACCGGCCATGAGGTGCTGAGCACTTTCCACGCTTCCAATGTAGAGAAGCTAATCCAGCGATTGACAGGGCATCCGATCAATGTGCCCAAGACGTATATGGACAACTTGCATGTTGTAGTATGCCAAAACAATGTGAAGCTGCCCAGCGGAGAGGCCGCTCGCCGGGCAACCAGCATCAGCGAAATTGTTGGCTACGACAGTGTTGCTAATACATTCTCCTATGTGGAGGTGTTTCGCTGGGACGCGGTCGCTGATAGCTTCGACTTCGTAGGCAAAAAGAATAGCTACCTTCTGGAGGAGAAGATCGCCATCAAGCGTGGAATCCCTCCCAACCAGAAGTGGCAGATCTATTCCGTGGTGGAGAGAAGGGCGAGGATTCTGGAAAAGCTCCATAAAGATAAGGGAGTGACTAACTTCTATGAACTTCTCAACGTTCTGGGCAAGGCTCAACAAGAGGGACTCTTCTAAGAAGGACTCTGTTGACAGCGAGTATCTCAGCTTTGACCTGTTCTACCAGCTGTCGTACATGTCCTCCATAGCTGCGGCAGGGATCTCGCGCAGCCAGATATTCGAGTTTGCCAGCCAGCTTCCCTGCAGTTCATCGCGCTACTTCAAAGAGGTCCATATTCTGGCCAAGCAGATGCGTTATGACTACGCTGTGGCCTGTCGCATGGTGGGGGAGTCGACTGAAGTAGCGTCGGTCAAGAGTCTGTTGCTGCGCCTTGCCAGCTCGTTGGGTTCAGGGGAAGCGGAAGCGGACTTTCTCGCTCAGGAGGCAAAGGTTCAGGCCGAGGCATTCAAGAATGAGTACGAACGCGGTGTGGAATCGCTGAGGAAGTGGACGGAGGCGTACGCTGCCCTTATCGTGTCTGCAGGCCTGATAGTATTGGTGGCTGCCATCTCTATGCTCATCTATGCGGTGGCAACGTCATTCACCGTAACGCTGGTGGGGGTGACTATCTGCGTCGCGGTCCTGGGAGCCTGGGCGATACACAGGGTATCCCCCAAGGAAGTGAGGGTTCATTCCCCTTCATCGGACTGCGCTGGCTATAGTAGAGCGCGTTGGCTGTTGTGGCTTTTGCTGCCTGCTGCCGTCGTCTGCTTCTTGATAGTTCTGCTGGCGGGTTTGGGGCTGGGATGGGCGCTTATCACAGTCTCTATCCTGGTGCTTCCCATAGGTATAGCTGGCGTCCTGTTCGACCGCCAGGTGAAGAAAAAGGATTCAGACATCAGCACTTTCCTGAGATCGCTGGGAAACGTAGCATCGGCAGTTGAGATAACAGTATCCAATGCCTTGGAGAGACTGGACCTCAGGTCAACAGCAAACCTGGCAGGAGACGTCAAGCGCCTCCATTCCAGGCTGGCTTCCAGACTAAAGCCGGAGATATGCTGGCAGCGTTTCTCTCTGGAGACCGGCAGCGAGACGGTATACAGAAGCGTGAAGATGTTTAACGATGCCGCCAGGCTCGGTGGTGACCCGGAAGAGGTCGGGGAGCGCTCTTCTCTGGTAGCGGCGACCCTAGACTTTCTGCGTGCCAAGAGAGGTCAAGTATCATCCTCATTCACGTTTCTGGCTATTGCCATGCATGGTGCCCTCGTTGCTCTGCTGGTGTTCGTGGTGCAGGTCATACTGCTTTTCGGCAGAACGATCGAGGGGGTTTATACGGAAGCGGTGGCAGAAGCCCAGACAAAGGCAGTTGAAGTGTTCAGCTTCAATTTCGGAAGCGTTCATCTTCTCGAAGTCCTGGTACTGCCCTGCATTCTGGTTCTGTCTGTGGCCAACGCCTTTGCCATCAATGCCGCTGATGGCGGCAACAGGTACAAGATTTTCGTTTATCTTGGTGTGACCCTCGGCCTATCGGGGGTGGGGCTGGTGATAGTGCCAATGTTGGCAGATAGAATCTTCACGACGATCCCGAGCATGTAGGCTGGGTTGAAGGGGGAATAGAAATGGCGTTAGAAGAATGGGGTCGGCTGGTGCCGCGCCGATTCGGCAGATACCTTACGGCCCTCTTTAGAGGCGGTGGGGGGGACCTTCCTATGGAAGACGATCCTGTGGGAGAGTTCCTCACCAGGAAAGAGGAAGAGCCTGCTCAACGCGAAGATGAGGAAAGTCCTATGCCAGCAATGGCCAACCCCGAACTACAGGCTGCGGAGGTCGGGACCGATAACGTTGAGGCACAGGGGCCGGTGGTAGAGGAGGCGGAGCAAAGCCTGGACGGGCCAGAGAAGCTGGCGGAAGATTCGGTGGAGACGTCTCTCGATGGAAACGAAGAACGGGTTCCTCAGCCTGAAGATGAAGCGGGGGAGGTAGTGGAAGTAACTGACGCTGGTCTGCAGGCTCTTGTGGCAGACAATCTGGTGGAGACTTCTCCCGATGGAGACGAAGAACGGGTTCCTCAGCCTGAAGATGAAGCGGGGGGAGTAGCGGCAGTAAGCGACGCCGGTGAGCAGGCTCCTGAGGCGGAGAGTGAAAGCGTGGAGATGGCAGTAACGAGTGACGCCGACCCCCAGACGCTCGAAGCAGGAGGGCAAAGCGCGGAGGCCGCAGACCCAGCACAGGGGGAGGAAGCTGCCGGGGATGGGGAGGTTGACAGTCTACTTGAAGTTTTCAAGAGCGAACAGCTCTCAGAGAGTCCAATTAGTGCCCTCTCGCGGGAACTGAGTGATACCAGCGTCTATTCTTTGCTGGAGGACATGAAACTGATCGCTGACAAGGTCAGGAAAAGGCACTAGAGGACGGTTCAGTCTTGCCCCGAGTTGTGACAACACTCGGCACTCGCGCCGACCTAGAGATGCAGCATGTTATTGCCCAGTACAACGGTAAACATCGCTACCAGCAATATCTGGCAACCGATCATTGCCTTCAGGTGCGTGGTCCTGGTTGCCAGCCACCAGAATCCCAGCCCTATGCCTATGGTAACCACAAGCTTCGCTCCGTAGAACAATGCCTCATTTTGCGATAGCAAGGCTCTGGCGAACGGGTTGCCTTCGATATTGCCGATATTCTTAAGACAGGCGTAGGTAACGCTGGCATCAGCCAGAGATAAGATAACCCAGGCAATTGCCAGGAACCGGGCTATCCTCACCGGGCTCAATTGTTTGTGCCCTAAAGGCTTGTTTAACATGGCTGGCTTTCGACTGGGGAACAAGGAACTCAGCGCTTCTGTCTCGCTGGTGTGCTCTCAAACTAAACTATTGTACTGGTAGTAATAATCGTAGAATGCCTCCAGGTGAAAGTCAACATGACGTTTATTGATATTCCTTTACTCTACCTCTCAGAGCTGTCCAAACCGGGGGTGAGGACCTCACGCTTTTGATGAAGATGAGCTTCGCTCTGCTTTTGGGGTGCTCGTAGGGGGGTGAGAGTTCGGTCGTATGGAGGGGGCCAAGCCCAGGAGTTGCCCCAAACCTGTATCGCGCCGCGAAGAAAACTGAACCTAGTCGGGCAAGCTTAGCTTTCGCAGGTATTCCTTGAATTCAGCCCCAAGATCGGGGCAGTGCAAAGCAAGCTCCACCGATGCCTTCAGCAAGCCCAGCGGCGTGCCAGTATCGTGCCGTATTCCCTCGAATCGATAGGCGTATATCTTCTGTTGCTCCAGCAGCAGTCGCAAGCCATCGGTAAGCTGGATTTCCCCGCCTTTCCCCGGAGGCGTCTCCTTCAACAGACTGAATATTTCCGGCGTAAGAATATATCTGCCAACTATGCCAAGATTGGACGGAGCCTCCTCAGGCTCTGGCTTCTCCACGAGGCTTAATACTTGATATACCCGCTCTTCCACTTGCTTTGGTGAGATAATACCGTAAGCGGTGGTCTTCTCGGGCGGCACTATCTCGACGGCGATCACGCTACACCCGTAGCGATC
>CAYVES010000084.1:7937-9736 GCA_964449845.1 uncultured Dehalococcoidia bacterium | reverse complement strand
GGCTTTAGCGCAGGAAGTTAGTCAGCAGGTGGGAAAATTCCTTTACCTTCTGTTGAACCAGGGGCATCCGGGTCTGTCCGCCTACGAGTATGACCTCATCCACCTGGCTAGCAGCGATGCCAGCATCTTCAAGCGCCTGACGGCATGGGGCCATGGTTTTCTCCACAAGTTCCATCACCAGTTGCTCAAGCTTGGCCCTGGTCAAGGTAATGTTCATATGTTTAGGGCCCGAGGCGTCGGCTGTGATGAACGGAAGGTTTATCTCGGTCTGCGCCACCGTGGAGAGCTCGCATTTCGCTTTCTCCGCACCCTCATTCAGCCGCTGCAGCGCCATCTTGTCCTTCCTGAGATCGATTCCCTGATCCCGCTTGAATTCGTCGCACAGCCAGTCCATGACGCGCTGGTCGAGATCGTCGCCGCCCAGATGGGTATCGCCACTGGTCGATTTGACCTGAAAGGTTCCCTCGCCCAACTCCAGGATCGAGATATCGAAGGTGCCACCGCCGAGGTCGTAGACGGCAATGGTCTCGTCCTTCTTCTTGTCAAGTCCGTAGGAAAGCGACGCAGCGGTGGGCTCGTTGATGATGCGTAGCACCTTCAAACCTGCGATTTCACCGGCGTCCTTGGTCGCTTGCCTCTGGCTGTCGTTGAAATAGGCAGGCACAGTGATGACTGCCTCGGTCACCTTTTCCCCAAGATAGGCTTCAGCATCGGCCTTCATCTTCTGCAGGATCATCGCCGATATCTCTGGAGGACTGTATTCCCTGCCTCCCATGACCACCCTTACCTCCCTGTCGGGTCCCTCGACTACTTTGTAGGTCTTGCGGCCGGCGTCTTCCTCCACCGGTAGCTCTCGCCCTGCCGGTTCACCCCACTTGCGCCCCATAAAGCGCTTGATACTGTAGACAGTGTTTTCGGGATTTGTGATCGCCTGTCGCTTGGCAACCTGTCCCACCAATCGCTCCCCATTCTTGCTAACTGCCACTACGGAGGGTGTAAGCCGGGAGCCTTCAGCATTGGTGAGCACCACTGGATCCCCGCCCTCCATCACCGCCACCTCGCTCATGGTTGTCCCCAGATCGATGCCGATTACCTTGCCCATATCCAACCTCCCTGAAGTCACATGAATTTACTCTCGCGCCTCGTCGGATTCAGAACTCTCCTCCTTCCCCACCTTCACCTTAGAAGGGCGGAGCAAGCGATCGCGAAGCTTATAGCCCTTCTGTATTTCTTCACAAACCTTCCCCTCCTCTCCCTCCACGCACATCACCGCCTCATGGACATTGGGGTCGAAGTCCTTGCCCTCAGCCTCGATCCCCAGAAGCCCCTGAGCCTCGAGGACCGCTTTCAGCTTACGATAGATGAGCCTGATACCCTCAACCCAGGTAGGCCCATCGAAGTCGTCGGAAACGTTTTCCAGGGCCCGCTCCAGGTCATCCAAGACGGGAAGCAAGTCCGTGATGAGAGTGGCGTTGGCAAAACTGGCCATCTCACCTCGCTCCTGCTCACTGCGCCTCTTGTAGTTAACAAAGTCTGCCTCTGCTCGCTGCCAGTTGGCCAGATACTTCTCTGCCTTCTCCTTTGCCTCCTCAAGGGCTTTCTTGAGCGATTCCAAGTCCTCCGCCTCCTCAACCTCCGCCCTGTCAACACCTTCCTGATCTGGCGAGAAGTCCATCTCTTCGTCGGCCAAACTATATCACCTCTCTTAGATCGAGTCTTTAGGGTTCTAGGTTCTAAGTTCTAGGTTCTAGGTTCTAAGTTCTAGGTTCTAAGTTCTAGGTTCTAGGTTCTAGGTTCTA
>CAYVES010000084.1:0-7837 GCA_964449845.1 uncultured Dehalococcoidia bacterium | reverse complement strand
GTTCTAGGTTCTAAGTTCTAGGTTCTAAGTTCTAGGTTCTAGGTTCTAGGTTCTAGGTTCTAAGTTCTAGGTTCTAGGTTCTAGGTTCTAAGTTCTAGGTTCTAGGTTAACCTAGAACTTAGAACATTGCCAAAGCTGAACACTGACAAACTCTACCCGTACAGCTCGGCCACCATTTCGCTCATCACCGTGGACAAGAAGCGGACAGTGGGAATAGCGCGATCGTATTGCATTCGAGTTGGCCCCATCACACCTAGGGCCCCACCAACCTCCCCAGGAATACCGTATCTGGTGATGACCACGCTACAGTCCTGCATCACGTCCTGTTTGTTCTCCTTCCCAATGACCACTCGCACTCCCTCTCCAGTCAGCACCTGGGGCAGGAGCGACTTGAGCAGGCTCCTCTGCTCAAACAACTCAACAATTGCCACCAACTTGCTCCTCGAGACAAACTCGGGCTCGCTGAGCATATGGCGCAAGCCATCAACGCAGGGCTCTTCATAAGCCTCACCCTCCTCATCCTGCATCATCTGCACCACAGCTCCCACCACTTGCTCCTCCAGAAGAGAAAGCTCCAAGCCCTTGGTGGCTATCTGGGAACAAGTCAGCCCAGCACAGGCAGAGTTAATTCTCTGGGCAGAGGCACTAAGCTCCTCCTGAGAAACAGCCTCCTCCAGGGCTAGCACTTGCTGCCTGAGCTTGGCTTCCCTGAGGACGAGGATGAGCAAAGCCAGGAACTCTTGAAGGGAAACAAGCTCCAGATGCTTGAGCCGGGGCTCGTGAGGCTTGGGTAGAGTAACGATGGCTACATTACGCACTGTGCGTGAGAGTATAGCAGCAGCAAGATGGGTCCATTCCTCGACCTCACTCTCTACCTGGTGAAATTGGTGCCGGATCAAGCGCTGTTCGACCAAAGAAAGTTGAACATGGCCGATCATGGACTCTATGTAATGGCGGTACCCCTTATCCGAGGGGATGCGCCCCGCCGAGGTATGAGGTTGAGAAAGGTAACCCTCTTCCTCCAATTCGACCATCTCATTGCGTATGGTAGCCGGACTCACCTGCAGCCCCCTACGAGCGACGGTATCCGAACCCACAGGCAATCCAGTTGAGATATACTCACCGACTACAATGTTGAGGATAGCCGACCTTCTCTGAGTGAGCATTCTCCTCCCTCGATTAGCACTCTTAGCTTAAGACTGCTAACACATAATTAACTCTATCACTTCACACTCAATTTTGTCAAGACGTTTGACCTCGACTATCAAGTCTGCTATACTTTCCTTCCGATAAGCGCTAAAAAGAAGAGGCCTCCTTGGCTCGATATGCACGGGTTATAGGTTGGGGCAAATATCTGCCTGAGAAAGTGCTCACAAACCAAGAACTAGAGCAGCTGGTCAATACCTCAGACGCCTGGATTTGGAGTCGTACCGGGATCAGGGAAAGAAGAATCGCCGGCGCTGACGAAACAGCCTCGACGATGGCAGTGCGTGCCAGCAGAGAGGCTCTCGATGTTTCCAGAATTCAAGCCGATTCCCTCGATCTGGTAATAGCGGCAACCTGCACCGCGGATCATATCTTCCCCGCCTGCGCCTCCCTGGTACAGTACTCGCTGGGTGCGAGAAAGGCAGCTGCCTTCGACATCAATGCCGCTTGCAGCGGTTTCATTTATGCCCTGGCGACGGCCTGCCAGTTCGTCGCAACCGGAGCCTACGATAATGTTCTGGTTGTGGGCAGCGAGGTTTACTCGCGGATTCTGGATTGGCAGGATCGCAACACCTGTGTCCTCTTCGGCGACGGCGCCGGAGCGGTGGTGATACAGGCCAGTGATTCGCCACCAGGCTCACTCAGCTTCGTCTTGGGCAATGATGGCTCCGGGGTGGATACTCTTTACACCCCGGGACCTTGCGGCCTAAATGACGGGCGCTACTTTCTCAACATGAAAGGACCGGAGACATTCAAGTTCGCCATCAACATTATGTGCCAGGCAACCAAGGAAGCTGTTGCCGCCGCCCACCTCGAGCTATCAGACATCGATCTCATCATCCCCCATCAAGCAAATACCCGCATCCTCAAATCTGCAGCCAGACTGCTCGGCATCCCTCTGGACAAGTTCTTTATCAATGTAGACCGCTACGGCAATACCTCGGCAGCCTCGATCCCCATCGCTCTGTGTGAGGCCATAGAGGATGGCCGGATCAAGGATGGCGACAATCTGGTCCTGGTCGGGTTTGGGGGTGGCCTTAGCTGGGCAGCCATGGCGATTCAATGGGGATCGGGAGCAAGAACATTGTGAATAGAGAAAGGAGATAACCGATGAATGGTCTAGCAACAACCACTACCATGGTGGATACCCTGTTGCTCAAAGCAGGAGTGCGCCGTAACCTGGCAGTCGATCTGGCGCTGATCGTGGGCTTCAGCTGGTTTATTGCCGTCTGTGCCCGCATATCTTTTCTCATCCCGGGAACGGCGATTCCGCTTTCAGGGCAGACCTTTGCGGTATTGCTCGCAGGTGCTCTTCTGGGCAGCCGGCGGGGGTCACTGAGCATAATGGCCTACTTGGCTCAGGGTGCGATGGGGTTGCCGGTGTTTGCTTTCGCTGCCGCTATGGGCTACGGCGGGGGCCCTGCTCGCTTCGCTGGTCCTACCGGGGGATACCTCATCGGGTTTGTAGCTGTTGCATTCGTCGTTGGATTCCTTGCCGAGCGGGGCTGGGACCGGCGTTTCTGGACTACGGCGCTTGCCATGCTCTGTGGCAACGCCGTTCTCTACCTGTTCGGTCTTCCCTGGCTGGCACGCTTCTTCGCCCCGGCGTGGCTCAGCGGCTGGCAGCTCGATTTCAGATACCTTGACCCGACTAACGGGGTGCTCTTGGCTGGCCTTTATCCCTTCATTCCAGGCGACTTGATCAAGCTGGTTCTGGCGGCAGTGGCACTGCCTTCGGGGTGGGCACTGCTCTCACGCCTAAGAGGATAGCATGGAAATCGTCTGGCTGGGTCATTCGTGCTTCAGAATAAGGGGTAAGGAAGCTACGATAGTTACCGACCCCTTTGACAAAACCTTGGGCTACCCTGTGAAGAAGCTCACAGCAAACATCGTCACTGTGAGCCACCATCACCCTCAGCACAGCTTCTTAGAAGGTGTTGCCGGCAATCCCAAGGTTATCAGCAGGCCCGGCGAGTACGAGATCGCCAACGTTTTCATCAATGGTATCGCTACCTTTCACGATACTGACAGGGGAGAGCATCGAGGTAAGAACACCGTTTACCTTGTACAGATCGAGGAGGTGAGCATCTGCCATCTTGGGGACCTGGGACACGTGCCCACAGCGGAGCAAATCGAGCAGATGAGCGATACCGATATCTTGATGGTGCCCGTGGGGGGAGGAGCTACCATAGGCGCAACGGCAGCGGTCGAAATCATAAGCCTACTTCAGCCCAAGCTCGTAATACCGATGCACTTCAAGACGGAGGTGGTGAAGATGGACCTGGAGCCTCTAGAACACTTCCTCAAGGAGATGGGTCTGAAAGAGGTCTTTTCCCAGCCAAAGCTTAGCATCAGCAAATCGACCCTGCCCGCAGAGACCAACGTCGTAGTGCTCGACTACCATTAGTGGCAAGTATGTGTCCAGCTATCAGCACTCAGCCTTGGAGATGTTCTACGTTCTAGGTTCTACGTTCTAGGTTAACCTTGAACTTAGAACCTAGAACCCCAAAAACATGATGCTACTGGGATGGCGAACGTAAGGGTCTCCCCGTAGCCCATCGCCCCAGGAGATAGACCAGGCCACCAGCAAGCCAAATCAATATCGAGCTTATTGGAGCCAGGGGAATAATGGGCTGATAAGGTAAGAACGTACCATCCTTAGCAGTATCTGAAGGTATCAGGGCCACGATACCTAGGACAATACATATCGCTATTGGGATCCACCAGAATCGCCTGACCTTCAACATGCTGTCACTCCGGCCTTAAGCCCGCAAGAGAGCCAAGGTCTCACAGTATTCACCCTTCTTCTGGCGCAGACGCCGTCAAACTGGCAGGCGCCTTCACATGGTTCAAAGTCACGCCCAGTCTGGGAATTTCTGTGTATCCTGAAAGCATCACCATACCAGCCACCATGTCCCACCCGCGGATGGGACAGTCTCCCCCTCTAACCTCGGGGGTGGCTATAGAGCTTTCCAGCCAGCTCTTGGCATGGGAGAAGCCCTCCATATTTAGCTCGTCTGGCGGCCCGGCAATGATCATCAACGCCTTCCTGGCTTTCCTTATGTCGCACTCGCCGGTTAACCTCAGGGTAGCAGCGTTCCTTATGGCGGTATAGCACCTCATAGCTGGACTCAGTTGGTCTATGGAGGTCTTTCTCCTGAAGAAGAAGAACCTGTCACGCGCCTTTTTGGCCTTCATCTCTGAGTATCCGATATAGGTAAACCCTTCCCAGGAGTTCACGATGTCAGAGGCATCGATCACCTTTATGCCAACCTTGTCCTTCTCCGTCTCACCGGCACCCAGCATTAAGGGCAATGGCTTCACCAGCTCGTAGTTCATCATGTTGTAGCTTGTCTCAAGCGGGAGCCCCTCCTTTTTCCAAACGTCGTTGTCAAAAAGGAGCATGCCATTAACCATTCCATCCAGCTCTTGCAGGCACTCTATGGCGTTCATGGCCATAAGTTTCCCCTCATCCTCACTGGGAAGAACGCCTACAAAATAGATCGGCTCCTCGTAGACCTGCCTGAGCTTAGAAATGATGACCCCTGCCCCTCCAGACCCGGTGCCACCACCAAGACCAGCAACGACGAGGAAGGCATCTACATGGTGAATAGTCTTCTCCGTGACCGCGTGCATGACCGAATGGAGCCCGTGCTTCGTTACCTTTGCCCCTACCTTGCGATTCAACCCTACTCCATGCCCCTTCACCACCGTCTGTCCGATAAGAATTCTGTCCTTCTTCTGAATCGTTTTCAGTCCCAGGAGGTCAGCTTGCGCCGAATTCACAGCCAAAGCAAAGGGGACGATACCGGGGTGTCTGCCCCACAGACTGTGATAGGTCAACAGGTCCGCAATCCTACCGCCGGCCTGACCGAGACCGATAACTCCAACCCTCATTTTTTCACCTCCAGATTGCCTTTATGCCCTTTTCTTCCGCGTCCGAGTTTAACATAAGAATGAAATCGCCGTCAACACTACTTTCGGCAGCATTTGCCACTACTTTCGTCAGCGTTTGGTAATGCTTCCCAATCCTTACAACCCCCGGCCCCTCAAACCATCGCTGCCGAAAGCATCTTAGCCCATGCCCTCGCAGTTGTCAATAAGGAAGCCACATTTCCCTCAAAGGTGAACAGACTACCTTACCGTTCGGCTTTCGGCAGCCTGTCCCAGACAAAGGCCCTCTTAACATAAGACGCATCAAATAACCGCGCACAAACCGTAGTTGAGCACTAAATCCGGAGCACGAGATTCTAGACAATATCAAAACGCAAAGATGAAAGACCAAAGTTACAGATCAGAGTTCAATCGCAGCGTTGTCACTCCTGTGACACCGGATTCTCCGTCGTGACAGGAGTCACGACGCTACTCCACTCATTTATGCGCAAGTATTTATTCGTCGTATATGCTAACAAAACGCCCCGCTGCCGGGATGCTGAAGACGCCAGCAGCCCAGTAGAGCAAAAGCCGCCCGCCAAAAGACGGACGGCTTTCTCGCTTTTTCCTAAGTACAACCTTCGATCAAGCGCTTTATACCTTGCGCCGCATGCTCATAATTGCCACGCCGCCTGCAATGACAGCGATGACCAGCGCAACAATCGGTAATGCAATTCCGCCGGCAGCGTCTTCTCCAGCCTCACCCTGCAGTCCCTGGGGGCCCGTGGCGCCCGTATCGCCCTTTGGACCCTCAGGCTGCTCGCCGAGGTACAGATAGAGCGTACTACCTATGACTGTGGAGTTCCCATCCGTCCAGCTCACTACCACGTCGGTGATAGCCCCACCCGGTCCCGGCGCCTCGCCGATGCTGAGGTCCAAGGCTTTGTTAGCGCCAGCCTCAAAGGTGCCCGCCTGTCCCGCCGAATCGCTGCCTATCATGAAGGTTACTTGCGCCCCCTCATCGTATCTTGTGTCCACAGGAGGCGTTATCTTTATGGCATACGATGATGGGCCATCAGATTCTGTTGTCGCGGTGACAGTAGTATACGTATCTCCGTCTATCGTGGCCGTTATGGGAGTGCCGTCAGCTACATCGGCGCCGTCTACCTGCACCGTGCCGTGGAACCGGCACGGAAGCTGAGGCCCCTGGGCGGAGGCCATAGCCGGGAAGAGGAGAAGCGCTACCACTGCCAGCAAGACCACTACTCTCAGTTTGGTCATATTTCTTTCCTCCTAATTTCAGTGGTCCCTGAGCCCCCCGATGTATCGGGGGGCTCAGGGAAATCTCGCTATCCTCTTACCCTTGCCAGCCGATGTTGTTCCAGCCATCGTATAGCGTGTAGGCGTGGACGCCCCAGACCAGCTCGATGGAATCCACTCCCTCTGCCAGATCGACCTTGATCCAGTAGGCTCCGCCAGCCTCGAGAGTTTCCAGATCGCTGCCTGGATCAAGCGGGTCGAAGAAGAACCACTCTGCATCTTGGTTATCGTAGTGCCAGACAATGACCACATTGTCCATGATGCTCGCGAGGGCAGTCTCCACCGTCTCCTCCGGCTGGGTGACCACGAAGAACGTTGTTGCAGTGGAGTCATTATCGGTTGCACTCAGCACTGCAGACCCTGGTGCCACACCGGGAATGGTAGAGGTAAAGGTGAAGGCACCAAGGGAACTGGTGAATGCCGAAGTGGGGAATTGGTATGCCGCACCCGCACCAAATCCGGTGATTGTGACCTTGATGCCGGAATAGGCACCAAATCCGCTACCCGTTATGGTGAACGAACTCCCCGCGGGGCCCTCTGCCGGGTCAGGGTCAGTCACCTGAATGGCAGCACCGGGCACCGTGAAGATCGCGGTCAGGGCCTTGTTCCCGCGGTCATCTTGGGCATCAAGTCTGTTAGCACCTGGCACCGCCGTCGCAGGAATGTTTATCGCGGCCGCGAGGTTGCCATTGGCATCGGCCATCGCACTGGTCAGGATAACATCGTTGAACTTGAGTGTGACCGTGCGGCCGGGAACCCATCCGCTCCCCCTTATGGTCACCATTGTGCCCTCTGGCCCCGTCGCCGGGGTCACGCTGAGCGTCGGCCGCGTCACGGTGAAGATGCCAGCAGCCTGGAGGCCACCAGGGGTGTCTGTGAGCAGCACGGTGTTGGCTCCCGGTATGAGCCCAGCCGGGACAATCAACGTTGTCGGGGTCAGCGCCCCGCCGGTCGTGATCGGTATGACCGCGCCATTCCAACCTATCCCACCGATCCGCAACCCCGCAACGTAAGCGGGGTCCTCAGGGTCGGTGCCCACAGGCACAGGGACCACACCATCCGGGGTCAGACTGGAGGCCATCACCATCACAGAGGTTCCCATAGGGCCGCTGGCCGGGGTCAGGCTCAACTGACGCGCTATCACGGTGAAGGTGGTCCCACCCTGGATAACGTACTCGTCAACTAGACCTTCGTTCACCGTTTGGGTGCCCGCGATCGCCATGCCGCCGGCAGGCGTTGTCGTCAGAGTCGCAACCTCAGTCACGTCTATGACGCCGCCGAGCGCTGGAACGGTAACCCAGTCTTGTCCTCCAAAGGTCAGAGTAACATCGCTGTTAGTTTCCTCGTCCGAATCCGCCCAGCCGGAACCGGCTATCGACACCTTGATGCCGGCCAGCCCGCTGGTGGGAGTCACTGCAAGGTTCGGAGTCACTGTGAA
>CAYVES010000083.1:0-9778 GCA_964449845.1 uncultured Dehalococcoidia bacterium | reverse complement strand
CGCAACCGCTTCGGAAAAGAGATGGATGATCTGGCAAAGCGATACACCGTATCGCTGCCGTTCGACCAGCGACTGTACAAGCAGGACATCGCTGGCTCCATAGCCCATGCGCGCATGCTGGCAAGACAGGGCATAATCTCCGATAAGGACGCTGAGGCGATCGTCATGGGGCTCGTCTCCATCAGGGAGGACATTGAGCAGGGCAGTTTCGAGTTCAAAGAGGAACTCGAAGACATTCACATGAACATCGAGGCTCGCCTCATCGAGAAGATCGGCGACGTTGGAGCCAGGCTCCACACCGGCCGCTCCAGAAACGACCAGATCGCGCTCGATATGAGGCTGTTCACCAAGGAGGCGACCGCGGAGACGATCACCCAGATCAAGGCGCTCCAGCAAGTCCTCCTCGACCTGGCCGAATCCAATAGGAGCGCGGTCATTCCCGGCTACACTCACCTTCAGAGGGCGCAGCCGGTCCTATTCGCTCACCACCTCCTTGCCTACTTCGAGATGTTTCAGCGCGATGTGGAGCGCTTTCGGCAGTGTCTTGAGCGTGCCGACGTTTTGCCCTTGGGCAGCGGGGCCCTGGCCGGGGTGGCCTACCCTATCGACCGCGACTTTCTGGCAAAGGAGCTGGGCTTCAGCAAGGTGAGCGCCAACAGCCTGGATGCCGTATCCGACCGCGACTTCGTAATAGAGTACCAGGCGGTGGCCAGCCTGGCCATGATGCACCTCTCACGTCTCGCTGAGGAGATCGTCCTGTGGTCAACAGCGGAGTTCGGCTTCATCGAGATCGACGACGCCTTTGCCACCGGCTCCAGCATAATGCCCCAGAAGAAGAACCCGGACGTAGCGGAGCTGGCTCGAGCCAAGACAGGCAGGGTCTACGGCCATCTGATGGCTGTCCTGACCACGATGAAAGCGCTGCCCCTGTCCTATAACCGCGACCTGCAAGAGGATAAAGAGGGCCTGTTCGATTCCGTGGATACCATACTCGCCACGCTTGAGGTCTTTGCTGCGATGGTGGCCAGCCTGCGCCTAAAGGCCGATCGCTCCCGCCGGGCCGCTGATGGGAATTACACCCTGGCCACCGATGTAGCCGATTACCTGGTGAGAAAGGGCATCCCATTCCGCGAAGCCCACGCCATAGTAGGCAGGTTGGTGCGCTACGCCACTGCAACCGCCAAGACTCTATATGATCTCGACCTGAGCGAATATAAGAGGTTCTGCCCTGATTTTGAGAATGACGTGAAGTCAATCACGGTGGAGTCCTCCCTTGCGGCGCGCAGCGCCCCCGGGGGAACCGCTCCTGAGCAGGTAGAAAAAGCGCTGGCGACAGCGAGAAGGACGCTTCATGGAACATAAGATCAAGCTTGCCCCGTCTATTCTTTCCGCCGACTTCGGTCGCGTGGGGGAGCAGGTCGCTGAGGCGACCGAGGCAGGTGCCGACTACATCCATGTCGATGTTATGGATGGACACTTCGTCCCCAACATCACCATCGGTCCCCCGGTGGTGGCAGCGATACGACCCCATACCTCCCTGCCCCTCGACGTTCACCTGATGATCGAATCACCGGAGAAGTACATAAAGCAGTTCGCCCAGGCTGGTGCCGACATTATCACCGTCCATGCCGAGGTATGCCCTCACCTGCACAGGATGGTGGAATCGATAAAGGAGTCGGGGTGCAAGGCAGGAGTATCCCTAAACCCAAGCACCCCCCTGACCGCACTCGATGAAATCCTGCCCAGCCTCGATCTGGCGTTGCTGATGTCGGTTAACCCCGGCTTCGGGGGGCAGCAGTTCATCGAGAGCACCATCGACAAGATCGCCCGCCTCAGGCGCAAGCTTGACGAACTGGGGCTGGCTGCTGAGCTAGAGGTGGATGGGGGAATTACCGCGGAAATTGCGCCCCGAGTAGCTCAGGCCGGGGCAAGGGTACTGGTAGCCGGTGCTGCGGTATTCAACAAGAGGGAAGGCGTCTCTCAAGCTATCGCAAGGATTAGGGAGGGCCTTCGCGGCCTCGAAGAAGGATAAGAAGGCAGGCTAGCCGGTGACTTTGTGTTGGGTACGTAAACACCTGGTGCAGATAGTCACCCGCTTTCTCTTGCCATTTGTGACGATGGTGGTCGTCCTGATGTTAGGCAACCAGCGCCGCTTGGTATGACGCTTGGAGTGTGATACATTGTGTCCAAACTGTGGTCCCTTGCCGCACAACTCGCACTTCAACGCCTTCTCCTTTGACTATAGCGTCTTTTTCCTGTAGAATTCAAGCTTAAGAATAACATAACCAACAGAGCCTTGCAAGCGGATTCCAGATTACCAGGTTGGGCGACACCGAGTTGGCACATGAAGAGGCCAGTGAATGAGGAGAACCTGGTGTGAGCGAGATAACCTCGTGCGATGGGCGTGACCTCAGAGCGATGTTCAGCGCTGCCACCCGCTCCCTGGGGCGCAACGCTCAGTCCATCAACACGCTTAACGTCTTCCCCGTGCCCGATGGCGATACCGGCACTAATATGCTTCTGACCATGCGGGCGGCGATGGAAGAGGCTGGTCGCTGCACCGACGGGAGTGCAACGACCGTAGCCCAAGCGATGGCAAAGGGTTCCCTCATGGGGGCCAGAGGGAACAGCGGTGTGATCCTATCCCAAATCTTTCGTGGATTGGCCAAGGGGCTGGACGGCAAGCACTCCTTTGATGGCGATGACCTCGCCGCTGCCCTAGTCGAGTCATCTGCTCTCGCCTATAAAGGGATGAGCAAGCCAGTCGAAGGGACCATCCTCACCGTCATTCGCGAAGTCGCCGCCGCTGCCCAGACTGGGAGCGCCTCCCATAACGGCGACTTACTGGCGATTATGGAAGTCATTGTCAATGAGGCCAGAGCCTCAGTGGCGAGGACGCCAACGCTGCTCCCGGTGCTGCGCCAGGCCGGGGTGGTGGATGCCGGGGGGCAGGGGCTCTACGTAGTACTTGATGGCGCACTTCGCTGTCTGCGCGGTGAGCGGGAAGAGGCTGAGATCGTGCCAGTAGAAGCCGCAGCCAGCATCAGCCAAGGTCTGGCAGAGGACGCCCGATACGGTTACTGCACCGAGTTTCTGCTTCAGGGCAAAGACCTCAACGTAGAAGCTGTCAGACAGAAGCTAATCACCATTGGCGAATCCGTCCTGGTAGTTGGCGATGAATCTACGATAAGGGCCCACCTGCACACCTTCGACCCCGGGGCTGCCCTGAGTTGCGCCACTTCTTTGGGCACCCTGCGGCAGGTTAAAGTGGAGAATATGGACGAACAGCACCGTGACTTCATTGTAGCTCAGCCTCAGTCATCTTCGGCCGCCATCTCCACGATAACTGTGGCCTCCGGCGAAGGGCTCACCGAGGCGTTCTACAGCATCGGGGCGACTATAGTAGTCCCCGGTGGCGAGACCATGAACCCCAGCGTTCAGGAGCTTCTCCTGGCTGTAGAGTCAGCGCCTTCGGACAAGGTTATCCTGCTACCCAATAACCCCAACATTTTGCTGGCAGCGGGCCAGGTTTCGGCACTGACACAGAAGAAGGTAGAGGTATTGCCGACAAAGACCATCCCCCAGGGGATAGCAGCGCTTCTTGCCTTGAATCATGATGTTGATTTAGAGGGAAACTCCGCCGCCATGAAGAAGGCGCTGTCAACGGTGCGTAGCGGAGAGATCACCACAGCGGTGAGGTCCATGGAGCTCGACGGCCTCTCGGTCAAGAAAGGACAGGCCATCGCCTTCCTCGACCGTAGGCTGGTAATCGCCGACGGCAGCATGCCGCAGGTTATCCTCGATCTGCTGGCTATGATGGGTGTCGAAGAGGGGGGACTGATCACCATCTATTACGGGGCGGACACAGAGAGCGGCGAAGCTGAGCAAATAGCGGAATCAGTCCAGAAGAAATACCCCTCTCAGGAAGTAGAGGTGGTTGCAGGGGGACAACCATACTATAACTACATTGTCTCGGTAGAATAAGGGGGCTTTGTGGTAGTCAGGGTGGTAACCGACAGCACATCTGATATTCCGTCTTCTGTAGCTCAGGAATTGCGGATTACTATTGTGCCACAGTACGTCTGTTTCAGTACCGAGGAATATCGTGATGGCATCGACCTCAGCACTGAGGATTTTTACCATAGGCTAGCAAGTAGCCCTATTCTTCCCACCACCTCCGCCACCTCCCCCAGGGATTTCCATGCCGCCTTTACCACACTTGCCGAGGAAACCGATGAAATCGTTTCCGTTAATCTCTCCTCCAGATTTGGTGCTGCCTATGATAACGCCCTATTAGCAAAGGATATGGTAGAGAAGCGCTGCCGGATTGAGGTCATCGACACTCTATCGGGGATAATGGGACAGGGCTTGATAGTCATTGCTGCCGCGCAGTCGGCTCAGACTGGGGCCAGCCTTGACGAGGTCGTGGAGGCAGTGCATCGCACCATCTCTCGAGTGCATGTCCGCATTACCTTTGATACCCTGGAGTACCTGAGGAGAGGTGGGCGTATTGGCAGAGCCCAGGCACTGATGGGGAGTTTGCTCAAGATAAACCCCATCCTCGGCATCAAGGATGGTGAGGCCTATCCCTTTGGCAGGGTGCGTGGCAGGGCCAAGGCTATTGAATACCTCTACGATTTCGTAGCTGGCTTCTCCCATATCAGCAGCTTAGCTGTTGAACATGCTACTACCCCTGATGAAGCGGAGCTGCTCATCAACCGTCTGGACTCTCTATTCCCCAAAGAGCGCATCTACAGGTCGAAGGTCAGCCCTGTAGTAGGAGCCCACGTCGGCCCGCATGTGATCGCGGTATCTGTAGTGGAAGGGGAACATTGAATGTAGCAATCGAGCAGTTACGTAAGGTCCTCGAACTGGAGCGGGCCAAAGGATACCGCGATCTGGCAGTAATGGGCGGCCTGGATAAGTTCTTGCGTAACTTGACTCCGGCCGACCCGAAGCTCGCTCGCCTGCTTTCGCTGAGCTACTCCACCCTACACGAAGGGGAACGGGAGAAATGGGTCAGGAGCGTACTGGAGCGACTTGCCACTGGAACACCAAAGGCACCGCCTTTGCCTCAACCCCCCCGACGGCGCCCCGAGAGCGATATCGACCGATATCTTGACGCCCCAATTACATCGATCAAGGGTATAAGCTCAAGCCTTGCCACTAAATTCGGCAAGCTGGGAGTGAAGACACTGCACCAGCTTCTCTACTTCTTCCCCCGGCGCCATATCGACTACAGCCAGAGAAAGCTCATCTCAGAGCTTGAAGTGGGGTTGGAGCAGACTATCGTGGCCTCCATCTGGGAGGCCGCTGAGATGACCGCATCAAACCGCAGGCGAGCAACACAAGCTATCGTTGGTGACGAATCGGGCAATATAAGGGTTGTGTGGTTCAATCAGCCGTATCTTGCCAAGAAGCTCACCCCCAATAGCCGGGTGGTGATTAGCGGCAGGGTGGGCCTCTTTCGCGGGAGGAAAGTGTTCGAATCCCCTGAGTGGGAGCATCTGGAGGCCAACGACCTCACTCACACTGGGAGGCTGGTACCCGTTTATCCTCTAACTGCGGGGCTGTCGCCTCGGGTGGTGCGGAGGTTAGTTAAGGGAACCCTCGACCGTTGGCTGCCCAAGCTGCCGGATTTCCTCCCCGAAGGTGTCAGAAAGAGAGCTGTGCTGCTCTCACTTTCCGAAGCAATCGGACAAGCGCACTATCCCGATAACGAGCTGAGGAAAGACCAGGCCCGGAGGCGACTGGCTTTCGACGAACTCTTCCTAATCCAGCTTGGCGTGCTATCTAAGAAAAGAGACTGGCAGGAAGAGGGAACAGGTAATGCCTTCGAGGTCGATGGCCGCTGCCTTGAGCCCTTCTTCAATTCCCTGCCTTTCACCATGACCACCGCTCAGAAACGCGCTCTTGGCGAAATTCAGGAAGCCCTGAGCAAATCGAAGCCGATGAGCCGGCTCTTGCAGGGAGAAGTCGGCAGCGGCAAGACAGTGGTCGCCACAGTAGCAATGCTGATGGCTGCCGCCAGCGGCTATCAGGCTGCTCTCATGGCACCAACGGAGATATTGGCAGAACAGCATTTCGAGAGCATATGTGGCCTCCTGAGCAGGGCAAGCGGTGAGGCAGGCAATGGCAAGCCCTTTAGCATCTATGCATCGCTGCTCCCTCACCCTATCGGCGTTGGCCTCCTTACCGGTGGCCTCAGAGAAAGCTCGAAGCAATATCTCCAGGAGAGTATCTCCTCAGGAGAAATCGACATTATAATCGGCACCCACGCCCTGATCCAGAAAGGGGTAGAGTTCAAGCAGCTAGGGCTGTGTGTAGTCGATGAGCAACATCGCTTCGGGGTAATGCAGCGCTCGGAGCTGCGCTCCAAAGGTTCGACTCCCCATGTCCTGGTGATGAGCGCCACCCCGATCCCACGTACTCTGGCGCTCACCCTCTACGGCGATCTCGACCTTTCGGTAATCGACGAACTCCCTCCGGGGAGGATTGAGATCAAGACCAAATGGCTCAGCCCCAGGCAGCGGCAAAGTGCCTACGATTTCGTTCGCAAACAGATTGCCGTTGGACACCAAGCATTTATTATCTGCCCCCTAATCGAGGAATCGGAAGCTATCGAGACCAAGGCAGCGATCACCGAATATGAGCGCCTCTCTCAGGCCGTCTTCCCCGAGCTACGGCTGGGTCTGCTCCACGGGAGGCTTTCCAGTTCGGAAAAAGAAGAGGTGATGCGGCGCTTTCGTAGCGGCGATCTTGACATACTGGTATCAACGCCAGTGGTGGAGGTAGGAGTAGATGTCCCCAATGCCACGGTGATGCTAATCGAGGGCGCCGATCGCTTCGGGATGGCGCAGCTACACCAGTTTCGCGGCCGCGTGGGGAGAGCAGAGCACCAGAGCTACTGCCTGCTCCTCGCCGAGACCCCGTCGGCAGATGCAAGGCAGCGTCTTTCTCTCCTCCAACGCACTCACGACGGGTTTGCCCTCGCCGAGGAGGATTTGAAGCTCAGGGGGCCAGGCGAGTTCTTCGGCACCCGCCAGAGTGGCCTCCCCGATTTGAAGATGGCCAAGCTCTCCGATATGGAGCTTCTGGAGCTTGCCCGCAGGGAAGCAATTCGCCTTTTCGACGCCGACCCCTACCTACGGCAGCCAGAGCACGGGCTCCTTGCCAGGGAGGTCAGCCGACTGTGGGAGAGTGGAGGGGAGTTGAACTAGCTATGCCTAAACACAAAATTGCTGAGCTTCTGGAGCAAGCAGCCAAAGAAGCCCAAACAAAGGAGCTGCTGCCACCGATTGCCCTGCCTGAGATCACCTTGGAGCACCCACAGAACCCGGAGCACGGTGACTATGCCTCAAGCCTCCCGCTGAAGATGGGGAGAGCAGCCCGAATGGAGCCTATGGCCATAGCCAAGATACTGGCAAACCTCTTGCCTCGAATCGAGGGGGTGGAGAGGGTATCAGTGGCAGCCCCAGGCTTCATCAATTTCTTGCTGACAAGTAAATGGCTCACCCAGCAGGTAGAGGAGATATTGAGTGCTGGAGAGGATTACGGAAGCCTCGATCTGGGGAAAGGGTCGAGAGTCCAGATCGAATTCGTTAGCGTTAACCCTACAGGGCCAATCCACGTCGGGCACGGGCGGGGCGCCGTCCTCGGCAGCACCCTGGCCAACATGCTTAGCGCCGCTGGCTATGCTGTGGAAAAGGAATACTACGTCAATGACGCCGGCAACCAGATGGACGCTTTCTACCGCTCCCTCTATTGCCGCTATCTGCAGGCCCTGGGCAAAGAGAGCGAAATGCCTCCTGATGGCTACCAGGGCTCTTATCCGGTGGAGCTTGCCCACGAGATTGCCGCCGAAAAGGGAGATGCTTTCCTTGACCTAGCTCCAGAGGAAGCAATCCAGGAGCTGGGAGCAATCGGTCTCGACAAGACTATCAAAGCCATTCGCTCAGACCTTGAGTCTCTGGGAGTCGAGTTCGATAGCTGGTTCAGCGAGCTCAGCCTCTTTGAAAATAGCCAGTATGAACAGGCGATGGCTCTGTTGAGACAGGGTGGCCACATCGAAGAGAGAGAAGGGGCACAATGGTTTGTCTCTACTGCTCTCGGCGAGGACAAGGATAACGTACTGGTGCGCAGCAACGGCGTGCCCACCTACTTTGCCTCAGACATCGCCTATCACTACAACAAGTTTCTGCAACGTGGCTTCGACAAGGTGATCAACATCTGGGGAGCCGACCATCAGGGTCATGTCTCACGGATGAAGGCGGTGATCAGTGCACTGGGGGTCGCCCGTGAGAAGCTGGGGATAATAATCTCGCAGATGGTCACCCTGCGCCGTGGGGAGAACGTGCTCAGAGTCTCGAAGCGTACCGGTGAGCTTATCACCTTGCGCGAGCTGGTGGACGAGGTGGGAGCGGATGCCTGCCGTTTCTTCTTCCTCTCACGCTCGGCTGACAGCCAGATGGACTTCGACATGGACCTGGCAAAGCGCGAATCGGCCGATAACCCGGTCTATTACGTCCAATATGCGCACGCACGCATAGCAAGCATCCAGCGCTTTGCCCAGGAGAGGAATATCGACTGCACCCACGGGGATGTGGCCTTGCTCACCACCGATGCTGAACTCAACCTGATCCGCAGGATGGTGTTGTTCCCCGAGCTAATAGAGCTTGCCGCTAGAAATCTCGAACCCCACCACCTGCCATACTTCGCCCAGGAACTGGCAACCGCTTTCCACAGTTTCTACAAGCAATGTCGGGTCGTCTCCGACGACGAGGCGCTGACCTGGGCTCGGCTGAATCTGGTCAATGCAGCCCAGATCGTCTTCGCCAAGACCCTTGGTCTCATGGGAATGACCGCCCCTGAGCACATGTGAGCCCGCTAGAGCCCCTCCTCCTTGTATTGCTCCGCCAGGTTGGGATAGAAGTTCTCATGCCCTTCCATCCAGCCCTTCTGTTTCTCAGTGACCTGCCTCTTGACCTTTGCTGGCACTCCGACAACAAAGGAGCCGGGAGGGATCACCATGCCCTCAGTAACCACCGAGCCCGCGCCGACAATACTGTGATCGCCGATCTCGGAGTTATGCAAAGTGGTAGCGTTCATACCGATGAGCACCCTGCTCCCCACTTTACTGCTATGCACCACAGCGCCATGTCCCACTATTACGTTGTCGCTGATCTCCATATCAGTTCCCGCATGCAACGTGCAGTTGTCCTCGATATCGACATAACTACCGATCTTTATGGCGGCGAAGTCAGCCCTGATCACAGCGCCAGGCCAGACATTCGAGTGCTCCCCGATCTCGACATCGCCGATAACATACGCCGCCTCACTGATAAAGGCAGACTCAGCTATCCTTGGCGTCTTCCCATTGAAGCTTCTAATCAACCGAGACCTCCTAGTCATAGACGCGGCCATTATAGCTTCTTTCCCTAAGCGGCGCAAAAGTAGGGGCGTTCAATTGGAGTTGTGCATAAGCCTCACTCTGTGTAGCGTCGTGACTCCTGTCACGGGGGAGAATTCGTAGCCACAGGAGTGGCAACGCTACCTTTTGGGACAGAGTCCAGCAAGTTGAACGCTTGCGGTGAAAGCAGCTACCGTGCTCTGGTAAATGCTAAGGGGTTGGATTCCCGCGAGAGCGGGAATGACAGAAAGGATGAAGGAGAAATTCTATCCCCCTCCCTCTAACTCCCTCCCGCCAGGGGAGGGAGGATTGACAATTCCTCTCCCTTGAAGGGAGAGGTTAGGTGAGGGTGAACGCCTAGCGTCATTG
>CAYVES010000082.1:0-9836 GCA_964449845.1 uncultured Dehalococcoidia bacterium | reverse complement strand
CCTCCTTTGCTTTGAGTTTTCACTACCCAAAGGCTAAGAGGTCAGCGGGTGCTTTCAATTACCCTTTTTCACACAAAACAGTGTAGACCCAACTAGTACACACGCTTGACATACATGGTAGCTTCTAGTATACTCTGCGGGGACGAATTGCGGGTGGGGTGGTTAGCAGCTTCTTTGAGAGCTGCAAAGCGAATTCGAGTGGCGAGGGTGCGAGAGTTCGCGCCACAGATACCCCACAGCTTGCTGTGGGGAGATTCATTGTTTAGTGCCTGGGGC
This sequence comes from uncultured Dehalococcoidia bacterium, assembly GCA_964449845.1. Classification (GTDB taxonomy): domain Bacteria; phylum Chloroflexota; class Dehalococcoidia; order SZUA-161; family SZUA-161; genus SOKG01. The sequence goes on along the minus strand of CAYVES010000082.1, from coordinate 9,560 downwards.
ATTCTAAGAGGGGGAGCGTTGCCCACAATCAGCCAGCTAGTCAGAAAAGGGCGCAAGAAACTGAAAAAGAAGGTCAAGGCACCTGCGCTTCGCTTTACCTATAACACCCTTAAGGCGAGGAGTGTGCAGGGCAAGGGCTCTCCTCAGAAACGCGGAGTTTGCCTTCAGGTAAAGACAGTGACGCCGAAGAAACCGAACTCTGCGCTGCGCAAGATCGCGCGGGTGCGGTTGACAAACGGCATGGAAGTGACGGCGTATATCCCTGGGGAAGGACATGGCCTACAGGAGCACTCCGTGGTGCTCATCCGAGGGGGGAGGGTCAAAGACCTCCCAGGCGTGCGATATCACATCATCCGTGGTGCTCTGGATTCTGGTGGCGTTGAGGGGCGCCGACAGGGTCGCAGTCTATATGGCGCCAAAAAGCCCAAGGCTGGGCTTTAGGCGAGCAAACCTGGGGTTTGTGATAGATGGCTGTAAGAGCTTCTAGTTTATAGAAGCTCTTTGATTGAAAGGATGGTTTACGGAGGGGAGGATGCCACGACGAGCTCGAGCGATTAAGAGGACGCAAAGTCCTGACGCCAAGTATCATAGCACGGATCTTGCTGGGTTCATCAACAAGGTTATGAGAAACGGCAAAAAGAGCAAGGCGGAGGGGATCGTTTACGGTGCTCTGGATATAGTTGAGAGGGAAGTGAAGAAGAATCCCTTGGATGTCTTCGAGCAGGCATTGAAGAACGCGACGCCGGTTCTTGAGGTCAAGCCACGCAGGGTCGGTGGCGCAACCTATCAGGTGCCCATTGACATCAGGGCAGATCGCCGTCTTGCCTTGGCGATGCGCTGGTTACTGGCTTCAGCAAGAGCGCGCAAGGGCAAGCCGATGTCAGAGAGGCTAGCAGCAGAGCTGATAGACGCTTTTCGGGGACAGGGGGCCACGATTAAGAAGCGGGAAGATACTCACCGTATGGCTGAAGCAAACAAGGCTTTTGTCCACTACAGGTGGTAACGAGGTTTGAGTGTTTTGGCTGATCAGAGAGTCTGCTTAGCCGAGAGGGAACGGGCTATGGCGCGGGCATTACCGCTGGAGCGGGTCAGGAATATCGGCATCATCGCTCACATCGATGCTGGAAAGACAACTGTCACTGAGCTAATCCTGTACCACACCGGTCGAACCTACAAAGTGGGGCAGGTGGATGAGGGGACAGCGGTGATGGATTGGATGGAACAGGAGCGTGAGCGTGGGATCACTATTACTGCGGCCGCCACCAGCTGTGAATGGGCTGGCCATCAGATCAATATTATCGATACTCCGGGGCATGTGGACTTCACTGCTGAGGTGGAACGCAGCCTCAGGGTTCTCGATGGTGGGGTGGTAGTGTTTGATGCCCTGGCTGGTGTTGAGCCACAGTCGGAGACAGTCTGGCGCCAGGCAGATAGTTATCGTGTTCCCAGGATATGCTTCGTCAACAAGATGGATCGCGTCGGCGCCGACTACTTTGCAACAGTGCAGATGATCAAAGATCGTCTCAGGGCCAACCCTGTGCCACTGCAGATACCTCTGGGCGCGGAAGCATCGTTTAAGGGCGTTATTGACCTTGTTGAAGGCAAAGCCTGGGTTTTCCCTGAGGATCGTGATGCAGAGCCGGTGGAGGTGCCTATACCCGAGGAATACAAAGAGGCCACTGCCCGCTACCGGGAGGAATTGATCGAGCAGGTTGCTGAGAACGATGAGGCACTGATGAATGCATATATCGGGGGTGAGGTGATCGCGGCCCCGGAGATTAAGGCAGCACTGAGAAGGGCAACCCTATCCATGAGGGTGATTCCCGTGCTCTGTGGCAGCGCCGTGAGGAACAAGGGGATACAGCCTGTTCTGGATGCTGTAGTCAACTACCTCCCTTCACCCCTGGATGTGCCCCCGGTTCAAGGCATCGACCCCAGGACGGGTAAAGAGAGCTTTCGCGAAGCTAGCGATGAAGCCCCGTTTTCCGCCCTGGCTTTCAAGATAGTCTCCGATCCTTTCGTTGGCCGTCTGGTCTATCTGCGAGTATATTCAGGTAAAGCCCGGACTGGCTCACAGGTTTTGAATTCGGCAAGGGGGCGCAAAGAGCGTTTGGGGCGGCTGCTCCGGATGCATGCCAACCGGCGAGAGGAGATGGAGGAAATAAGCTGTGGCCGCATCGCTGCTGCAGTTGGTCTCAAGAACACCTTTACCGGAGACACCATATGTGATCCTGCCAAACCTATCGTTCTAGAAGCTATCAAGTTCCCTCAGCCGGTCATTTCTGTTGCTATTGAGCCCAGGGCCAAGGTAGATCAGGATAGGATTGGTGATGCCCTGAACAAGCTGGCGGACGAGGATCCCACTTTCAAAACCCGCTATGACCAAGATACCGGGCAGACCATACTCTCAGGGATGGGGGAGCTTCACATTGACGTTATTGTCGATAGGTTGGTACGAGAGTACAAAGTGGATGCCAAGATAGGTAAGCCGCAGGTTGCCTATAGGGAGACGATCACTATTCCCGTGCGCGTCGAAGGTAGTTTTATCAGGCAGACTGGTGGGCATGGCCAGTACGGTCACGTCTGGCTTGAACTCGAGCCGATGGAACGAGGTGGTGGCTTCCAGTTCGTCAATAAGATACCAGGCGGGGTGATCCCCAAGCAGTATGTTCCTGCAGTGGAACAAGGTGTCAGAGAGGCGATGGAGAGCGGTGTGCTCGCTGGGTATCCGATAATCGATGTCCGTGTCACTGCCTTCGATGGTAGTTATCATCAGGTTGACTCTTCAGATATAGCCTTCAAGATGGCAGGAGCGATAGCGTTGAGGAATGGTCTCAAGAAGGCCAAGCCGAAACTCCTTGAGCCGATAATGAAGCTTGAGGTGGCGACTCCCAAGGAGTTCCTGGGGGACATAATCAGCGAACTCAATGCTCGGAGAGCCAGGGTTGAGGCGGTGGAGTTGCGGGCTTGGACGCACATAATTCGTGGCCATTTGCCACTGGCTGAGAGTTTCGGCTATGCTACTGACCTGCGGTCAATAAGCCAGGGAAGGGCAACTTATTCCATGGAGTTTCATCATTATCAGGAAGTTCCCAAGGAGCAGGCAGAGCAGATAATCGCCAAAGTGAGGGGCTAGATGCCGAAACAGAAGATACGTATCAAGCTTAAAGCATTCGATCACCGAATCCTGGATCAATCCGCAGTGCAGATTGTAGAGGCGGCGGAGCGCACAGGGGCGGCGGTGGTTGGGCCTGTGCCCCTTCCCACTCATATAAAGAAATTCTGCGTTATACGTTCTCCGCATGTGGACAAGGATTCCCGGGAGCAGTTTGAGATTAGGACTCATAAGAGGCTGATTGATATTATGGACCCTACCACGAAGACCATTGACGCTCTGACCACTCTGAACCTCCCGGCAGGGGTAGATATCGAGATAAAGCTCTAGTTAGGTTATAGCGGATGTTTAGTGGGCTCATCGGTCGAAAAATAGGCATGACACAGGTATTCACCGAAGATGGCACGGTGGAAGCGGTGACTGCTATCGAAGCTGGCCCCTGTACTGTGACGCAGATCAAGAGTGTTGGCAAGGAAGGCTACAATGCGGTCCAGCTCGGCTTCCGCGAGGCGAAGCGGCTCAATTCTCCTGAGCGGGGGCATCTGGGGAAGCTCGGCCTGTTCAAGCACTTGAGGGAGTTCAGGGTCGAGGATACTTCTGACATCGAATTGGGACATCGGGTAGATGTCAGTCTGTTCCAGCCTGGGGACCTGGTGGATGTCGTCGGGACGTCCAAGGGGAGGGGCTTTGCTGGCACGGTCAAGCGTCATCACTTCGCTGGTGGGCCCAAGACCCACGGGCAGTCTGATCGCCACCGTGCTCCTGGTTCTGTGGGGGCTGGCACCGACCCCGGACGGGTACTCAAGGGGCAGAGGATGGCGGGGCATATGGGAAATGAGAGGGTCACGGTGAAGCATATCGAGGTGGTTAGGGCTGATCCAGATCGCAATCTGCTTTTGGTCGCGGGGGCGGTGCCGGGGGCCAGGAACGGGTTGCTGGAGATAAGAAAATCCAAGGGGCACGACTAGCAGTTGGGAGACGCTTTGCAGGTTTCAGTATATAGTATTGAAGGCCAGGTAGTTGACCAGATCGAACTCGATGAGACTGTCTTCGGTGTACTACCAAATGAGGCAGTGGTGCATCAGGCTTTGGTGAGGCAGCGAGCAAACGCTCGCGTGGGAACCGCCAGCACCAAGACACGGAGCGAGGTCTCGGGAAGCACCCGTAAGCTGTTTCGTCAGAAGCACACGGGATTTGCACGGGCTGGGAGTAGGAGACCGCCGACACGCCGTGGCGGTGGGGTAGCTTTCGGCCCTCGCCCACGAAGCTACAGGCAGGCGATGCCCAAGAAGATGAGACGCTTAGCCTTAAGGTGCGTCCTCTCAGCCAAGGTAGCTGATGGCGAGCTTTTGGTGATTGACTCGTTTGGGCTGGAGCAGCCCGGGACTAAGCAAGTAGTGCGTGTTCTGAAGGCGCTGGGAATTGAGTCTTCGGTCTTGCTGGTCACCGCTGTGCCAGATATGAATGTAGTTAAGTCTGCTCGCAATATCGAGAAGACAAGAACGCTGCCCGCTGGTATGTTGAACGTTGTCGATCTGCTGTCGCATAGAATGCTGCTTATGACTGTTGATGCGGTGCGCTGTGCCGAGGCGACGTGGGGCACGAAGCAGGTAGTTGCTGGGGCTCAGGCCTCTTAGGAGGGGGAGGATGCACAGCTACGAGGTGCTACGCCGGCCCCTTATTACTGAGAAGAATACGATGCTTGTTGAGCAGAACAAGTATGCCTTTGAGGTCGCCCGAAATGCCAATAAGCCTCAGATCAAGGATGCGGTGGAAAAGGCGTTCAAGGTGAAGGTGGCCTCAGTGAACGTGATGCGCGTGCCGGGCAAAATGCGCCGCGCTGGCAGGGGGCGGGGGCTGACGTCGCCCTGGAAGAAGGCAGTGGTTACCTTGGAGCCGGGAAATAAGATCGAGCTTTTCGAAGGTGTATAGACGTGAACTTGGATGAGGTGCTTCTAGAGGAGGCCAGCTTTGGCACTTAAGATATACCGCCCCACGTCCCCGGGACGGAGGGGTATGGTCGGCGCCGATTTCTCCGAGATCACCAAGAAGAAGCCGGAGAAGTCACTGCTCCTGCCCTTGAAGAAGAAGGCGGGGAGGAGCAATCAGGGGAGGATAACGGTACGCCACCGCGGGGGTGGGGCCAAACGGAGGCTTAGGATTATTGACTTCAAACGGGATAAGTTTGGCGTTCCAGGCAGAGTAGCCTCCATTGAGTATGACCCCAATCGCTCGTCGAATATCGCTCTGATCAATTACGCGGATGGCGAGAAGCGCTATATCCTGGCCCCTGTGGGACTCAGGGTGGGTGCTACTATCTCCTCGGGTCAGGGCGCGGAAATAAAGCCTGGTAACGCTCTGCCGTTGAAGTCGGTTCCTCTAGGCACTGCGGTCCACAATATCGAGCTCAACCGTGGCAAGGGGGGGCAGATGGTGCGTAGTGCTGGGGCCTCCGCTCAGGTTATGGCCAAAGAGGCTGGCTATGCCTTAGTGAGATTGCCCTCGGGGGAACTTCGTCGAGTCGATGGGGAGTGTCTGTGTACTGTGGGGCAGGTGGGAAACATTGACCACAGCAATATCGCTCTGGGCAAGGCGGGCCGCAGGAGGCTTAAGGGTTGGCGGCCTTCGGTGCGCGGTTCAGCGATGACGCCCCGAGATCATCCTCATGGTGGTGGCGAGGGACGGTCGCCTATCGGACATCCCGGGCCGAAAACCCCTTGGGGCAAGCCAGCAATGGGCTATAGGACAAGGCGCAATAAGCGCAGCGATAGGCTGATTTTGAGGAGAAGGAAATAGCATTTCAGGAGGTCTAGGGGAGTGTCGAGGTCGATCAAGAAAGGCCCTTTCGTTGACGGCAAGTTGCTCAAAAAAGTGGAGATGCTGCATCGAACCGAGCTGAAGGCGGTGATCAAGACCTGGTCACGTGCTTCGACCATCATCCCGCAGATGATCGGGCTCACAATCGGGGTGCATGATGGCAGGAGGCATGTTCCTATCTTTATCACCGAGAACATGGTGGGCCATAAACTGGGAGAGTTTGCCCCCACCAGGACCTACAGGGGACATTCTGCCAAATCCGAGAGGATAACTCGGGTAAGGAAATCACCGACAGGGAAAAGGTAGGTCTTTCTGAGCGAGGAGCGAGGAAGTGGAAGTAGTAGCAAGGGCGAGGCAGATAAGGATATCGCCGCGAAAGGTGCGCCTGGTGTTGGACACAGTGCGTGGGAAGAAGGTAGATGAAGCCTTGGCTATACTCAGCTTCTTACCCACACCGGCGGCTCGAACTGTGGCTAAGGTGGTCAAGTCGGCGGCTGCCAATGCTGAAAACAACTACCAGATGACGCCAGCACAGCTCAGGATAGTCAAGACATTTGCCGATGAAGGACAAACCCTGAGGAGATACCGCGCTGGCTCTCGGGGCAGGGTGAACCCTTTTCGGCGACGCTTTAGCCATATTACAGTCATTGTAGAGGAGGAGTGATTGGGACATAAGGTTCATCCCTTTGGTTTTAGGATCGGCATAATCAGGGACTGGCGTTCTCGGTGGTACGACGAGAAGCATTACGCGGAACTGGTGCACGAAGACATAGATGTTCGCCGCATTATTCATTCCAATTACCACGAAGCCGGCATTTCTCAGATCGAAATCGAGCGCAAAGCAAATGAGGTCACGGTAACTGTCCATACCGCTAGGCCTGGTGTTGTTATCGGCCGTGGTGGGCAGAGGGTGGATGAGCTGAGGGCCCTTCTGGAGAAATACACCGGGAAAAAGGTTCGCCTTAATATTCAGGAGATCAAGGAACCTGAGCTCGATGCCACGCTGGTTGCCCAGAACATCGCTGAACAGCTCAGGAGGCGTGTATCTTATCGTAGAGCCATCAAGCAGTCTATTTCCAGGACTATGCTACGAGGAGCTAAGGGGGTAAAAATAAAGTGCTCAGGGAGACTTGGCGGGGCGGAGATCGCTCGCCGTGAGACTGGGCACGAGGGGAGCGTTCCTCTGCATACTCTTAGGGCTGATATAGACTATGGCTTTGCTGAATCTCTCACTGCCATGGGGCTTATCGGGGTCAAAGTGTGGATCTATAAGGGGGATATCCTTCCCGAAGCTAGTCTGGTGGAGGAGGTAGAGGAAGAGGAAGTATTGGTGGAGCCGAGTGAGGAATAGCATAGGGAGAGAGCAATGCTTCAGCCAAAGCGAGTAAAGTATCGCAGAGTTCATCGTGGGCACCGCAGGGGCAAAGCGCAGACTGGCAATACCGTGGCCTTTGGCGATTTTGGGCTCCAGGCGCAGGAGTCAGCCTGGCTCACGAGCCGTCAGATTGAGGCAGCGCGGCGTGCTATAGTGCACAGCGTGAGAAGGGGAGGCAAGGTTTGGATTCGCGTTTTCCCCGACAAGCCTGTAACCTCGAAGCCAGCAGAAACTAGAATGGGTAGTGGCAAAGGCTCCCTCGACCATTGGGTGGCGGTGGTTAAACGAGGTAGGATGTTGTTTGAGATATCTGGAGTGAGGGAGGATGTGGCTCGGGAGTCGATGCGCCTGGCTTCACATAAACTTCCAGTCCAGACCAAGTTCGTTGGCAGAGAGACCTTGGCTGAAGTAGCTTCGTAACTGGTGATACCAATGAGAGTAGATAGGATCAGGGCGCTGAAACCAAAGGAGCTGTCCAAGCAGCTTGATGACGCTTATCAGGAGCTATTCAACCTTAGGTTCCGGCATGCCACCAGGCAACTGGCAAATTACAGTGAGATCTACAAGGCGAAGAGGAAGATCGCCAGGATCAAGACAATAATGCGGGAACGGGAGCTTGGTAGGGAATAGCTATGGAAAAGAAGAAGACTCGTTTTGGGCGGGTGCTGAGCAATAGAATGGATAAGACCGTGGTGGTGGAGGTGGAGATTCGACGTCGGCACCCTCGCTATAAGAAAGTCGTCAGATACAAGACGAGGTTTAAAGCCCACGATGAGGGCAACACCTGCGGTATCGGTGACATGGTGAGGATAGTTGAGACCCGTCCTTTGTCTCGGGAGAAGAGGTGGCGGGTAGACGAAGTACTCGTTAAGGCGGAGACGGTTGAGGTCAAACCCGAGGAGATTGAATAGGCGGTGATCCAGTCATTTACCAGGCTCAAGGTAGCGGATAACTCTGGCGCTAAGAGGATCATGTGTATTAATGTGCTTGGTGGCACCAGGAGGAGATATGCTCGGGTGGGCGATACAATCGTGGCCTCGGTAAAGGAGGCCATCCCTGGAGCCGCGGTGAAGAAGGGTGATGTCGTCCGCGCTGTTGTCGTCCGTACTGCCAAGACATATGGGCGCCCTGATGGTACCTATATCAGGTTTGATGAGAATGCTGCAGTGGTCCTGGATGAGAGAGGCAATCCCAAAGGTAGTCGCATATTTGGCCCCGTGGCCCGGGAACTCAGGGACAAGAATTTCATGAAGATCATTTCTCTGGCGCCTGAGGTGCTATGATGAACATTCGCAGAGGCGATGAAGTTCTGGTGATAAGGGGTGATGATCGAGGAAAGAGGGGGAAGGTGCACCGTTCCATTCCTCGAGAGAATCGGCTTGTTGTGGAAGGGGTTAACATGGAAAAGCGCCATATGAAACCCCGGGGCAACATCAGGCAAGCAGGCATCATTGAGCGCGAGGCGCCGATAAATATCTCCAATGTGATGCTTGTCTGCACCAAGTGTCATCAACCCACCCGTCTTGGATTTCGTATCCTGGGGGACAAAAGCAGGGTGCGCGTGTGCAAGAAATGCGGCGAGGTGATCGACTAGTGGCCAGGCTCAAAGAAAGGTATCGTGATGAGATCGTGCCCGCCATGATGCAAGAGCAGGGGTACAAGAACCAAATGCAGGTGCCTCGTTTGGATAAGATTGTGCTTAACGTCGGTTTGGGAGAGGCCATTCAAAATCAAAGGGCGTTGGAGGCAGCCACCAACGACCTGTCCCTGATCTCAGGGCAGCAACCGGTAATCACCCGTGCCAAGAGGTCTATCGCATCCTTCAAGTTGCGGGCTGGTATGGCCATCGGCGCGATGGTGACACTACGCGGCGAGCGCATGTATGAATTCTTTGATCGGCTGGTGAATGCTACGTTGCCCCGCGTACGTGACTTTCAAGGGCTCCCCAGGGAAGCATTCGACGGACGGGGGAACTACACTCTTGGCATAAGGGAGCAGATTATCTTCCCTGAGATCGACTATGACAAGGTGGACAAGATTCGCGGGTTGCAGGTCTCTATTATCACCACCGCGCGCACTGATGAGGAGGCCAGGAGGCTGCTGGAGTTGATGGGCGTACCTTTTAGCAGGCAGTAGATTGGAAGAAACTCTCATGGGCGGCTGTCACCAACGAATGATGAAAAGTGAGAAGGCCAGATACCGTTCGTGGTGAGCTTGGGCCGTAGGACGGCCGACCTGTCGGCCTCGAACCAT
>CAYVES010000081.1:0-9864 GCA_964449845.1 uncultured Dehalococcoidia bacterium | reverse complement strand
GTTCATGGTGAGCACGTCGAACCATGAACAGCCCTTCGACAGGCTCAGGGCGAACGGGTTAGACTTCTATGCTCACCAAAAGGAGCAAGTCTCTATTTGTGGACTGCTAATCCTGGATACCGGCCAGTCGTTTTACTATCTTCTTCCTTTCATCAAAGTCGTAGTTATTCAAAATAGCAATGGTCTCCATAGCCGGTGAGCCTCCGCCGTGCACGTCAGCGACCTGCCAAACTCCGGCCCAGGCAGAGGACAGATAGTCTGAAAGTGTACGTTGGAGACGATGCATGTTCTCCGCGGACACGTTGGGATTCCTCATTGTATACTTGTCAATCAAGGGCCCTGTCTTGGGGTCATAGTAATCTTCCTCAAAGGGCATTGTAACCGGGAATCCACCGGCAACGTCAGCAACCATGCCCCAGGAGTCATAGGCGCTTTCTCCCGCGAGGCGCCGACCCACGTTGCTGTAGATTGTCGCCGGCACTTGGGTCCCCGACGAGGATTTCGTGGACTCTACGGCAGCAGCTATGCCGGCGGCATAGATGAGCTCTGCTATTCCCGCTAGATGGGCAAGCTTCTCGCGGATGTGCGACTTTCCTTCCACTCCGTAGTACTCGGCGGCGAGGGCGATCAAGCCCATAATGATATCCTCCACCGCTGGCTTGCAGCCGCAGTAGCTGTGCCGGTGAGAGGAAGCAAAGGTAAGAGCCATTCTTCCGGCAAAATCATACTCACCGCACATGAATACCCTGTCCCAGGGGACGAACGTATCATCAAATATGACCATGGCATCGGAGCTTCCATAGGTGTTGAGGGGGGCTTTTAGGAACTTCCTTGCCCGGGGAGCACTGGCCCGATTGATAATGTAGACATTATCCCAATCCGCGGGGATGGCAAATGTTACCGCCCACTGTTTTTCCTCCGCAGTCAGAGTCCGCGTCGGGAAGACTATCAGCTCATCGCAATAGGAGGCCATCGTAATATCCTCCTTGGCTCCCCTGACGATGATTCCATCCTTGTTCTGACTGACAACTCGCACGTGAAGGTCAGGGTCAACCTGCTCGTGGGGTCGCTTGCTTCGGTCGCCTTTGGCATCAGTCTGAACCGCGGCAGCTATCTGGTCTTTATTCTGGTAGTTCTTTATGAATTCAACAAAGCGCTCGTAATACTCAGTCCCGTGGGCATCGTCTATCTCCTTGGCAACTATGGAAAGGGCGTTTATGGTATCGGTTCCCATGCACCGCTGGATACAGAAGCCTGATAGGCGGGCACCCGTACGAATCATTTTCTGTTTATTGAGGAGGTCGTCAATGCTATGCGATACGTGGCAGAAGCGATTTATCTTTCCCCCGGTGTACTGAGATGTTGCTGTAAACAGCTCTCCCTTTTGGGGGTCGTTAGCCATATCAAAGGTTATCCGCATCACATTAACGCCAGGAAGGATACGGGGATCATCGCGCCTGACAATCTCCCCTCCCATGTAGACGTTTGGCTTCATAGCGCGCAGGCACTCAAGATACTGCTCGCTGGTCCTCATTTGTAACCTCCCTCCTGCTTCGCACGCTGCTCCGAGACGTCTGCTAGCATCCAGCAAAGAGCCGCGTGTTCTCAGCAATCACGGTATTCTCAATTGGGTGCGCCTCGAGGAAGTTCATAACTCAAGGGAAAGATTGTCACCGATATTACCTGCAGACGGACAGACTATACTATAGTGGTATCTCGAGAATCTTGTCAAACTGCCATACGGGGTGGCTTGCTAACGCTAGTACTGTGAGGACCGAGAGCAGTAAATCTTGACATCTCGTAGAATGGTAAGCTATACTATCGCCCAGATGCGGTTAAATGGCCAAGTTCCTGACGCATACTATGGGTTAGGTGTCATTGCTTTGACATCATACCCATATTTTTTAGCAGAAGAGACAAGCTGCGGTGAAACTATGAGCAGCTTGAAAGGTCAGAAGGGAGGCAAGTTCAATGGAGAAAAGAGAGCGCTTCAGAATACTCATTACTGACACAATCCCTCTCCTTACCGGGATGGTCGACCAGGCCAACAAGAAGTTTCCTGAGCTTGTGTCTAAGATAGACTGGATATTGGTAGACCGAGGTGATGAACAAGAGCTTATGGAAAAGGTCCCTGGGATTGATATTCTCGTAGGAGCGAGGAACAGAATGAACAGGAAGGTACTTGAGAAGGCCGATAAGGCCTTTTTCATTCAACAGTGTAGCGCAGGGTACGATAACATAGATCTGCAGGCGGCTAGAGAGAAAGGAATCAAGGTTTCCAATGCCGGTGGGGCTGGGGTTATCCCTGTGGCGGAGCATACCATAATGCTTATGCTAGCCATATCTAAGAACTTGACGAAATCTGACAGGACTATGAAGGCTGGTGAGTGGATATTTGGTGAATGTATGGGAAGGGTTTATGAGCTACGGGACAAGATGTTGGGAATCGTTGGATTGGGGAAGATCGGGGCTCAGGTTGCCAGGCTTGCCCACGCATTCGGCATGAAGCTGCAGTACTTCGACCCCTACCGCGCTGACGCCAGCGACCTGAATCTGCCGATCAGCAAAGTCTATCTGGAGGAACTGCTTAAGACCTCTGATTTTGTCAACATACATGCTTTGCTGACACCCGAGACGAGAGGTCTTATCGGAAGAAAAGAATTGGAGATGATGAAGGAGACAGCATATTTGATAAACACCTCTAGGGGAGCCATAGTGGATGAGGAGGCTTTGGCCGATATATTGGAAAAGAAGCGAATTCGTGGGGCAGCGATAGATGTCTACGGCGAGCACGGCGACCCTCCTGATAAGTCAAGCAAGCTGCTCAAGCAGGAAAATGTTGTTCTGACGCCCCATATCGGCGGAGTAACCGCTGAGGACATCTACCGAAACTTCTACGAAACATCTCTGGGCAACATAATGGCTGTTGTCAGAGGAGAGGAGCCTAAGTACGTTGTAAACTAGGGATACAGTGAGCGGAGGACGAAAGTATGATACAGGTAAGGATTCACGGGAGGGGAGGTCAGGGGGCAGTTACATTTTCTCACATTCTGTGCGCTTCTGCTACTTATGACGGCAAGTACGGGCAATCCTGTATGGCGCCTACCGTGGAGAGAAGAGGAGCGCCAGTAGAGGCATACGGTAGAATAGGAGATAAGCCTATTGCAGAGCGCGGGGTTGTTCTAGCTCCCGATTTTGTGGTGGTATTGAACCCCATGCTTGCAACGGCGGTAAATGTAGAGGCGGGAGTGGGGGACAGTGGTAAGCTGGTCGTCAATTCAGCCAAGGACCTGGGTCTTAATCATGAAGCCACTTATATAGACGCCACCTCTATTGCCTTCGACATATTGAAGCTCCCGATTACCAACACCGTAATGCTTGGGGCATTGTCCGCCGCTACCGGTCTCATTTCGTTAGATTCCATTGAGAAGGGTGCCCGGCTTATGCTTTCCCGATTCTCAGAGGAAAAGTTAAATAGCAATATTGAAGCCATTAGAGCTGGATACGAAGAGGTGAAACGTGGGAAAGGTGTACATTAGGGGTGCAGGCATACATGCAACAGGCACCATTGCTCTGGTAAACAAGACAGGAAGCTGGAGATATTCCCGGCCTGTGCATGAAGAGAAGATGCCCCCATGTAATAATGCTTGCCCTGCCGGAAATAACATCCAGGGTTTCATTCGCTTGATCCGTGACGAGAAGCTGCTGGACGCCTGGCGATTGATCAAAGAGACTAGCCCATTGCCCGGTGTCTGTGGCCGGGTCTGTCCTCACCCCTGCGAACAAGAATGTAACCGGGGGAAATACGATGAGGCCATGTCAATCCACGCCCTGGAAAGGTTGGTGGCGGATTACGCCTTTAGAGAGAAGGTAAGCGAGAAATTGGGCGTATCACCAGGGAATGAGCGTGTGGCTATTGTTGGTTCCGGGCCAGCGGGGCTTTCCTGCGCTTATTTTCTGGCAAAAGATGGCTACCAGGTGACAGTCTTTGAATCCTTGGCGGCAATCGGCGGAATGCTCAGAGTCGGGATACCAAAATATCGTCTACCCAGGGAGATTCTGGATAAAGAGATAGCCGATATTGAAGCGCTTGGGGTATCGTTCAAGACCAATACCAAGATTGATAATGCTAAAGAGCTGAAAGACTATGATGCCGTCTTCATTGCCGTCGGAGCCCACAGCAGCGGAGCTTTAGATGTTCCTGGAGAGGACATTGCCGGAGTCATTTCAGGAACGGAGTTTCTCAGGAAATTGAGTCTTGATGGCGATGTGCAGATCGGCAAAACCGTTGTAGTCATCGGCGGCGGCAACACAGCCATTGATGCCGCTAGGTCGGCGCTGAGGCTCGGCTCAAAAAGCACTATCGTCTATCGCCGAACCAGAGAGGAAATGCCAGCAATCGAAGAAGAGATTGAGGCGGCTGGCAAAGAGGGAATTGAGATCGTTTATTTGGCAGCTCCAACGAAGGTCATAGCTCAAGGTGGTAAGGTGAAAGAGGTCGAGTTCACTAGAATGCGGTTGGGTGAGCCAGATGAAACAGGTAGAAAAAGGCCGATCCCAATCGAAGGTTCAACGTTTACAATGCAGGTCGAAACGGTGGTCACCGCCATTGGCGAGACTCCTGACCTTTCCTTATTGCCAGAGGGGATGGCACTTTCCGAAACAGGTGTCAAAGTTGATGGGATGCAGATATTCGGCGGCGGCGATGCTGTTACCGGTGCTGGCAGGGTAGTGGATGCCATTGCTTCAGGGAAACGGGCTGCTCGAGCCATCGATAAGCGCCTGCGAGGCAAAGAGGTCGAGGAGCAGCCAGTCAAAGAACTCGCTCCTTTCGAAGAGATCAACACTGCGTATTTTCCGCGGCAAGCGGTGGTAAAGATGCCCGAATTGTCGGTTAGCGAGAGGGCTTCGAGTTTCTCCGAAATCAACCTCGGGATTTCGGTTGAAGAAGGGATGAAAGAAGCGACAAGGTGTTTTTCGTGTGGCGTTTGTAGGGAGTGTGACAATTGTGTGTATTTTTGCCCGGATATCTGTGTTGCGCTGATAGATGGGAGCTATGAGTTTGACTACGATTATTGCAAAGGATGTGGGATTTGTAGCCGCGAGTGTCCCACAGGGGTAATTCGAATGGCGACGGAGGCTGTGTAAAATGGATACGTTTCTTTCAGGAAATCAGTGCATAGCCCACGGTGTCAGGCTATCCAGGGTCGAGGTAATAAGCGCTTATCCCATTACGCCCGCTACTCCGGCTTCAGAAGAACTTCATGAGATGGTTGGCAGAGGTGAGCTGGACGCTGATATTGTGAATGCCGAATCTGAGCTGGGTGCTATGGGTATCTGTGTCGGCGCCGAAGCAGCGGGGTGTAGAAGCTTTAATTGTACCTGCTCTCAAGGATTTGCCCTCATGCGCGAGATGCTGTGGGCAGCTTCGGGAATGGCATTGCCTGTAGTCTTAGCCATAGATAGCCGCGAAATAGGAATACCGCAGGGGCTTCTGGGCGACTACTCAGACGCACTTTCGGAAAGGGATGCCAGTTTCCTTGAGTTTTTCGCCGAAAACGGTCAAGAGATCGTAGACTCCCTGATTATGGCCTATAAGATCAGTGAGAATGAGAAGGTTCTGTTGCCTTCCCTTGTGGTGTCTGAAGGGCATAGGATGAGCCATAGCTTTGAGTTGGTGGATGTGCCTGAACAGGAAAAGGTGGACAAATTCCTGCCCAAGTATCAGCCCAAGCACGTATTTGTTGACCCAGATTATCCTATGACCCAAGGCCCGGGTGTAATGTCACAGTATCCTAGCTTCAAGATGCAACAGTACAGAGCGATGCAGGATGCGAAGCAAGTAATAAAAGACGTTTGCCAGGAATATGCTGAAGTCTTTGGGCGACGCTACGATATGGTAGAAGCGTATAAGACCGAAGATGCTGAGTCGATCGTGGTGGGGATGGGTTCGGTAGTCAGCATCTTGAGAGAAAAGGTAGATGAATATCGAGAAAAGGGGATAAAGGTAGGCTTGCTAAAGCTGAGGGTGTTCAGGCCTTTCCCGGAGGAGGAAATCAGTCATTCGCTCGCGGGTGCTAACAAGATATTGGTGCTCGATCGAGCGTGTTCCCCGGGAAGCATTTATGGGGTGTCGTGCATAGAAATAAGAGGAGCTCTTCGAAAGTCACAGGCAGCTATATCCAATATCATCATCAGTGGTAAGGACATCAGCGGGGCGGCCGTTGATGAGATGTTCGAGAATTGGTTGAAGAGAGACGATGAGTTCGTGGAGTGGTATAGGGCGGACTTCGACGAGCGAGCGGCCACCATGAGCGGCTATGATAATTACGAGAAGCTGGTGGGTGGTCAAGAGGTGGAGAGGGACTTGGTCAAGGAGGGAGAAGGCTGCTTGAGCAAGGGTACGGCCTCCTGTGCCGGCTGCATAAGTCTCAATGCAATCAGGATGGTTTTGAGTGTTTTCGATAAGAATGTGGTGGTAGTCAACAATGCCGGCTGCCTTTCGGCAGTTGGCACTTTCTTCCCGCTGACTGCCTGGAAGGTCTCACACTTCTTCTTCACCTATAGCCATGCCGGGGCTGCCACCAGCGGGATGGAAGTTGCGTTGAAGAGGAAAGGCATCGACGTTGATATAGTCCTGGTAGCCGGTGACGGGGCTATATTTGATATCGGCCTGCAAACATTCTCGGCCGCTCTGGAAAGGGGACACCGCGTAATCTATCTTTGCTATGACAATCAAGCGTATATGAATACCGGTGTCCAGAGGAGCGGTTCTACACCTTACATGGCTCAGACTAAGACAACGTTGCGAGGGAGACAGGGAAGGGTCAAGGATATCGAGCAGATCGTGGCTGCTCACGGGGATGTTTATATTGCCACTGCTTCCACAGCATATCCCGAGGATTTGCTGAAGAAGGTAAGGAAGGCAAAGAGTCTGGACAAACCCTCTTTTATCCATGTAATCTGCCCCTGTCCTCCCGGATGGGACTATGACCCCGCTCTTGGCATAGAGATCGCACGTCTTGGGGTCGAGACCGGGATGGTGGTGCTATACGAACGCGAAAACGGCAGGATAACCGTGAACATAGTGCCCGAGGAAAGAAAGCCGGTAGAGGAATACCTTATGAAACAGGGGAGATTCTCCCACCTCACCAAGGCACAGATAGCCGAAATTCAAAAGGAGACAGATAGTAATTTCCGTCAACTGACGGGAATCAAATAGTCACAGGGAGTAAGACGATGGAGTTGAAGCCTGGCGATACTTTAGCGGGCATAGTGGACAGGGTTGCGGCCGAATATCCGAAGAATGAGGCAATAGTCTCTGGGAGTCAGAGAATAACATTCGGCACACTTATGGACAGAGTAAATTCAATAGCGAATGCTCTGCTCAAAATGGGCGTCAAGAAGGATGATAAGGTAGCGATTTGGATGAGCAATGTGCCCGAGTGGGTTTATGCCCACTTCGCCTGCATAAAGATAGGCGCTCCGCTCATCCCGGTTAGCACTCGATACAAGGTACACGAACTGGAGTACATCCTCAGGCAGTCGGATTCAACCACCCTTTTCATGATGGACCATTTCCTCAAGATAGATTTTATCCCCATTATTTATGAGGTCTGTCCGGAGCTGAAGGAGTGCAAGCCTGGTGAACTGCGATGCGAGAAGCTGCCGTTACTCAAGAGGGTCATCATGCTCAGTGAGCAAAGCCATCCGGGAACGCTCGATTACAATGAGGTGCTGGAATCGGGGAAGGACTACGCCAGCAGTGATACAGTCAAGAGGGCTCAAGAGGCAGTTACGCCTGAGGATACTTACGTTATCCCTTATACCTCGGGGACGACAGGCTTTCCCAAGGGGGTGGTGACTACAAACTACCAGTACAGCAGGATTATGGAGGCCGTTAGCGCTAGATTTCAGATGTCAGACAAGGACCGCATTCTGGTTGTCTCTCCCTTCAGCCACAACATGGGGAATATGACGGGAATGCTCCTGGGCGCGTGCAACGGGGCCTGTATTCTGCCTGTGGAGCAGTTCGATCCCGGCGATGCACTCAGGATAATAGACGAGGAAAAGGTCTCCAAGTTTACCGGCTCGCCTACTATGTATATCATGATGCTGGACCACGCCGATTTTCCCCAGCGTGATACCACTTCGATGAAGGCCTCCGTCATCGGGGGGGCTGATGTCTCCCCAGACCTGGTAAGAACCATCATGGATAAGATGGGAATCAAGGACCTCATATCTGCCTACGGACTAACAGAGAATACCGGTGTTAGCACCATGAGCCAGCCTGGCGACCCACCTGAGGTAGTTGCCAATACCGCTGGGAAGCTCATATTTGATGATTGCGAGCTCAAGGTACTGGATCCGGATACTGGGATGGAAGTCCCCCGGGGCACTCAAGGGGAGTTCTGCAGTCGCGGCTTCTGGGTTATGAAGGAGTACTACAGGCAGCCTGAGGAAACGAAGAAGGCTTTCAACAGTGACGGTTGGTTCCGCTCAGGTGACCTCGGCACCATGGATGAGAAAGGGTACATAAAGATAACCGGCAGGCTCAAGGATATGTTCATTACTGGAGGAGTGAACGCCTATCCTGCGGAAATAGAAAGCTTCCTCATGACTCATCCTAAGATAAGCATGGTCGCTGTAACCGGCGTACCCGATAGGAGAATGGGCGAGGTGGCGATGGCCTTCATAAAGCTGAAGGAAGGTGAGACAGCAACGGAAGAGGAGATCATAGGCTTTGCCAGGGAGAAGATGGCCAACTACAAAGCTCCGAAGTACGTGAAGTTTGTGGATGATTTCCCCATGACAGCGACGGGCAAGATCCAGAAATTCGTCTTGAAGGAGACAGCTACAAGTGAGTTGGGGCTCGATAAACAGTGATGGTTTCTGAGTTTTACGAGGCATATAGCAACAGGCATCAGTTGGCAGAGGGATGGAGGCAGGCAGGGAAAAAGATTTTCGGGTATTTCTGCAGTTATACTCCAGAGGAGCTCATCTATTCGGCAGGCATAATCCCTGTGCGCATCAGAGGAAGCGCTGAGAATATCGAGCTGGCTGATGCGCACCTACCGACCTTCTGCTGTTCCTACGTGAGAAGTGCTCTGGATCAAGCGCTGAAAGGACGGTATAGCTATCTGGCCGGAGCGGTCTTTCCCAAGACATGTGATATGACCCGAGACCTCTATGCTATCTGGAAGAGGAATGTGAAGCTGCCCTATTACTGGTTTTTGCCTGTCCCTGGCAAGAGCACTGACGAAGCTGTCGAATTCTTCGCCCATGAGCTGCGCCTTTTCAAGGAGTCTTTGGAGGGTTACTCTAACCAGGAGATTAGCGACGAGTCGCTGAAGCAGGCTATCAGGTTATACAATGAAAACCGTTCCCTCGTGGAAGAGGTATATAAGCTGGGTTTAAGCGATAATCATCCTCTCTCCGGGAGCCAGGTGTTCGGGATATTGCTGGCAGGGCTTATTATGCCTAAGGAAGAACATAACGCGATGCTTAGTAAGCTGCTGAGTAGCCTTCCGTCTTCCACAAGGTCATCAGAAAAGAAGATACGCCTTCTGATCTCAGGAAATACATTCGAGAATATCGAGCTCTTGCAAGCCGTAGAGGAATGCGGGGGAGAGGTAGTCATAGACGATTTGGACATAGGGACTCGTTATTACGGGTCGACAGTTGACGAAAACTTCGAGCCTCTGCGGGCGCTCGCTGAACGCTATTTGCGCAAGGTTCCCTGTCCCTGCAAGCATCCCGCCGAGCCCAGGCTGGAGGGCATGTTGAAGTTAGCAAAGGACTATCGCGTGAAAGGCGTCATCCTGGTGATCCAGAAATACTGCGATACCCATCTTTACGATCGAC
>CAYVES010000080.1:0-9918 GCA_964449845.1 uncultured Dehalococcoidia bacterium | reverse complement strand
CTTGGGCAGAAACTCGCGCTTCTGCTCATCGGTGCCCACTGCCAGGACGGATAACCCACAGTACACCACCGTGGATAGATAGGGTCCGGGTACAAGCGCCCGCCCAAGCTCTTCGATGAGAACCGTCAGATCCAGGAAATTCAGCCCTTCCCCACCGTATTCCTCAGGGAAGACCAGACCCATCCATCCCAGCTCCGCCATTTTCTTCCACAGCTCTGGAGAGTATCCCTTTTCGTCCTCCTCCATCTCCCTCACCAGCGACTTGGGGCACTCATTCACTAGGAAATCACGGGACATGTTCCGCAGCATTTCCTGCTCTTCGCTAAGCGCAAAATCCATGGTCTTTACCCCCTATTTTTCATTGTCGCCAAAATAGACTTTATTCCGTTCGCCCTGAGCCTGCCCCTGATTCACTCAGGGGCCTGTCGAAGGGCCGTTGATGGTTCGAGGCCGACAGGTCGGCCGTCCTACGGCCCAGGCTCACCACGAACGGCATCCGTTATATCAATTCTCATGATTCGCTAGTGGGCCGCCGCCCATGCGCGTTTGTCATGCTGAACTCTACATTCTGGGCAGCCCCAGTCCCATTGTGGAAATAATAATCCGCTGGATCTCAGAGGTGCCCCCGGCTATCGTCATAGCAACATTCCACAGGTAATCCCGCTCAATCGAGCCGCCAAGTCTGACCCACCTGGAGTTCGGCTCAAGCTGCCCATAGAGACCCAGGATCTGCAGCCCCGTATTGGAGATCCTCTGCATCATCTCGCTGCCAAACAGCTTGATCATGGCTCCCACAGAGGTGACGTCCCGCCCCGTGGCCTGTACCCAGGCTGTTCGGTAGGCGAGCATGCGGCAAACCTGTATCTCGATAGCTATTTCTGCCAGTTTTGCTCGTATAAGCGGGTCTTGGGCCAAAGGTACGCCATTGCACTCGGTCTCCTTCACAAACTCAATCAGTTCCTCTAGAATCCGCTGGGGCAAGGAGGCAAATCCCGTTCCCGACCTCTCGATGTTCACCAGCGCCATGGCTGCCAGCCACCCGCGGCCCCTTTCCCCTACCAGGTTCTCCTTGGGTACGCGAACATCGTCGAAAAAAGTCTCGCAAACGTGGGCCGTCCCCTCCATGCTTTCCAAGCGGTTAACCGTGATGCCCGGGGTCTTCATATCGATGAGAAACATGCTCAGCGCTCGCGAGCGCTTCGGGGCATCGGGATCGGTGAATAATGGCGCGAAGCACCAGTGGGCACGGTGGGCACCGGTAGTCCAGTTTTTTTGCCCGTTGACCACCCAACAGTCATCCTTCTCCACAGCACGCACCTTCGTGGCTCCCAGGTCAGAGCCGGCCTCAGGTTCGCTGAAACCCTGAGCCCAATGGACCTCTCCCCTGGCTATTCCCGGCAGGTGCTTCCTCCTCTGTTCATCATTGCCGAAGTTGAGCAGGAGAGCGCTTATCATCTTCCAGCGGTACCAGTAATCCATCGCTGGCGCTCTCCAGTAGGCCAGCTCCTCGCCCAAAATGGCGTCCTCCCACAGCGGGCGCTCCTGGCCCCCGTACTCCTTGGGCCAGGTGAACGATAGCCATCCCTTCTCAGCCATCGCTCGCAGGAACCTCTGGGTAAGCTCCCACCATTCATCGGTTTCCTCTTCTGGCGCGCCTCCAGTTAACCAGTCGGAAGGAAGTTGCTTGGCCAGAAAATCCTTTACTTCTTGGCGAAACCTATCCTGTTCTTCGGTGAATCGGAAATCCATGCATCACTTCCTTTCAGCGTTGCAATTCAGCATCTTCAGCGCTCAAGTCGCCTCAAACAGGAGGGCCCTCTGCTCTAGGCGAAATCCACCGCCAGGCAGGTCACAGTTCTCTCTATGCCTGCTACGGGGTGGATTTCATTGGTGACCAGGTTACCGACTGCGGTCAGGTCTGCTCCCTCAGCCACTGCGATCACGTCATAGGGGCCGGTAACAGCATTCACTTCTTTCACACCCTTTACTTTGCGGAGAGCGAGGGCTACATCCTTTGTCTTGCCTACCGAGGTCTCGATCAATACATAAGCTCTGGCAGCCATTGGGCTTACCCCCTTTCTACCCTCAGGTAACCGAGATTCCGATTAACTTCAAGGGACGGGATTCTCGCTTTCTTCCTGCAGCTCATTCGATAAGGGACAGACTATCTCACATTATACCTCGACCCAGCACCGTTGAAAAGTGCCATTGGAAATGTTCTACGTTCTACGTCAACCTAGAACTTAGAACCTAGAACCTAGAACCTAGAACCTAGAATCTAGAACTTAGAACTTAGAATCTAGAACTCCAAAAACTCGAACAGGCTCGCAGCTTTTGAGTTTTGCTGAGAACCCAAAGCTGACTGCTGAACGCTTGCCTTATACTATGCGTTTAAGCCTGGGGTTGGGAGTAATACCAGGGATCCTTCCCCTCTTGGCTACAGGTTTCCCCTCCACCTCGTGTAAGTCAGCGGTGAAGTCGATCGGCTTGGCCCCGCTTATATAACTCCCTACGCCAAAGCCATCGACAGGGGCTCCATTCTCCACAAAGTACCTGATACGGTCTGGGTCAAGCCCACCGCTGACGAATATCTTTACCTCCTTGAACCCTGCCAGGTCTAGCCTGGCTCTCACCTCCTTGACCAGGTCGGCTGTGACGCGACCGCGCTCCGGTGGGGTATCCAGCCTCACTCCAGATAGCTTTCCCCCCAACGCTTGCGCCACAATCACGCTTTCTTCAGCCTCATCCTTAAAGGTATCGACCAGGGAGATGCGGGGCACCTCCGGTGGCATGTGTTTATCGAAGGCCAGGGTTGCCTTGGCGGTGTCGCCCATGATTAGGATCAGGGCGTGGGGCATGGTGCCCGTGGGGGTGACTCCTGCCAGCCTGGCCCCCGTTACCGAGGAGCATGACTGGCAACCACCTACAATTGCCGCATATTCCATAACGCCGGATATCAACGGATGAACGTGGCGAGCCCCGAAACTTACAATGGGAATGCCCTGGGCTGCGTCGACGCATTCCTCGGCAGCTGCTGCCCAGCCGCTACATTGAGCTAGTATCCCCACGATAGCGGTCTCGTACACTCCGAAGGACTGGTATGGGGCGGTTATCCTCAGGGCGACCTCCTTCCTCTGCATATGATCGCTCTCAGACAATGCCCAGACCTCGCTGCCCTGTGGCAAGACCTTGTCGAGCAAAGCCTTCACCTCTCTCATGCCGCACAGCATCCCATCCCTGCTGGGGAAAACCTCCATAGTCGTCACCGGGTTAAGCCCTTCATTTTGCAGGATGTCCCTTGTGCGCAGGAAGTAGATATCGGATGTTTCCCCGGACAGGACGGAGGGATGGACTTCAAATTCGGGCTGATTCATTCTCACTCCAGGCTCACCAGCTTGGCCCCCAAAACCTTATCCATGTGGTCCAGGGCGAACCGGTGACCGTCATCGTTAAAGCTGGCAACGCAGTCGGTAGGGACCTCTACCTCGTAGTCGCGGTCCCTTGCGTCGGCAACGGTGTGCATCACGCATATGTCGGTGCAGACGCCGCAGACGATAAGCTTCTCGGGCCCGAGCTCCTTCAGTCTATCAGCAAGCGTGGTATTGAAGAAGCAGCTAAAGCGGTTTTTCGGTATCACCTCTCCCGGATAGCTGCTGAGCTCGGGAATGATCTCCGCCTCCTCGGTTCCGGTGACGCAGTGAGGAGGGAACATCTTGAATTCGAGGTCATCGGGGGCGTGGCGGTCGCAGAGGAAAAAGACCTTGGAACCTTTCTCCAGTTCGCGCTCCAACAGTTTGCTGATTCTGGGGATAATGAGGCGCGCCTGCTCGCCGCAGTAGAGGGGGTAGCCTTCCTCCATGAAGCCTTTGAGCAGGTCGATGACGATAACTGCATTGGCCATAGGCTCATCTCTGCTCTAAGAGCGGTGGTATTATAACATCTCGATAGATGGTGGGCAACACGTAGCCGTAGGGGCGACCCACGGGGTCGCCCCTACATTAGTCGTTTGAGAAAAGCAGTCACATCTTATATAATTGAGACGATGATTAGCTAGGGGTAGGGATTTGGGGACACTGGGAAAACACTATCTTCTGGATTTGAAAGATTGTAGCAAGGAGCGGCTTGACGATATGGACTTTATTAAGGACGTTCTCTCCTCCGTTGCCCAGGAGGCAGGTACCGCCGTAATCGGAGAGTCCTTTCATAGATTCCTGCCCCAGGGGCTAAGCGGTGTGGTGCTGATCACCGGGGCTCATCTCTGTATCCATACCTGGCCGGAATATGGCTATGCGGCAGTCGATATCTTCACCCACTCGGACTCATTCGGGCCCGACGAGGCAGCCAGATTGATCGTGGAGAAGCTGGAGAGCAGAAATCCTGCCATAGTGGAACTGAAAAGGGGGTTCTAGCCTGTGAAGGAAATGCCGACAAACTGGTTTTGGGAGCACGTTACCCCCCATCTCATCCAGCAGTTCAGCATCAGCGACATACTCTACAGCGGGGAATCGCAGTTCCAGTCTATTCAGGTCATCGATACCCCAGCCTTCGGCAAGTGCCTTGTTCTGGACGGCAAGATCCAGTGCAGCGAAGCGGACGAATTCATCTACCACGAGTCCCTGGTTCATCCTGCGATGATCACCCACCCCAAACCGGAGGCCGTTTTCATCGCCGGGGGTGGTGAGGGGGCTACGTTGAGGGAAGTCCTGGCGCACAGCACGGTGAAAAGGGTGGTGATGGTCGATATCGACAAGAAGGTGCCGGGTATCTGCAAGAAATTCCTGCCATCCCTGGGCCAGGACTCTTTCGAAGACAGCCGGGTTGAGCTTCTGCACATGGACGCTATGAAATACCTCGACGAGACGCGGGAGAAGTTCGACGTGATTATCATCGATCTCACCGAGCCGCTTGAGGAGGGTCCGGCCTACCTGCTGTACACTCGGGAGTTCTATCAGGGCCTCAAGGACAAGCTGCCCCCGGATGGGCTGGTCGCTCTTCAATCTGGTTCGACAAGCATGGTTATCTCGCTTGGCTTTATCGCAGTAGCCAATACCCTGCGTACGGCGTTTTCTGTAGTCGCTCCCTACCAGGCGGAGATACCTTCCTTCGGCGGCACCTGGGGCTTCGCTGTGGCTTCGCACAATCTGGACTCCCGCGAGCTTTCCCCAGAGGAGATTGACCGCAGGCTATCGAGGCGGGTCAGCAAACCCCTCCGCTTCTACGATGGGCTTACTCACCGCGGGATATTCTCCATTCCCAAGTACCTCAGAGAGGAGATGGCCAGGGAGAAGCGGATCATCACCAAAGACCAGCCCCTGTTCACCTATTAGTTGCCCGCGCGCGTGGGGAAGGAGGCGAACTTCTTAGTCGCTTTGCCTAATGCGGCAACCTTCCTTTACTTCGTTTATTGCGCGTGATATTATATTCGCAAGAAATCCAGCGTGGAGCTGATGAATGGCGAAGCAACCGCAACTAGACGCTCAGGTTACATCCCTGCTGGTGGCGCAGGATGCATTTCAGGATAACAGGGGAAGAACACATGTCATAGGCATTTTTGACACGATTGGCGCTCCCAAGTTTCCGGTCAATATTGGTTTCATGGTTTACTGTGCTATCAAGGGTCAAGGAACCCACAATGCTCTTCTCAGGGTAGAGAATTCTTTGGGGGACAAGATTGCCGAAAGCGCCCCGATGCTAGTCGAAGTTACTCAACAAAAGGGGCACCAGATTTTCTCAGGCTTTGGCTTGACGCTGAAAGCTCCCGGCTTATATCGTGTGATTGCCTTCTTGGATGGAATAAAAGAGATTGAGCACCCCCTCTTTGTACGGGAAGACCCTACTGCAAAGCCGGGCCCTGCCGGCCCATAGGAGGGATTTCGAGATGGTTACAGCGTCAATTGCTTCGATAGACTTCAATTGGCAGCCCGACGTTGTGGAACGCGATAATCCGCGAGTATTTGTCCCGAAATACATTGTGGCGGAAGAAGCTGAGACGAGTGTTCTATCTTTCAAGAGCAAGTTCGCTGATTTGCCAGCTTTTGGCTTGTGGGCAGATCGAACCGAAAGCGATGATGAATTGCTGGAGGAACTAGGTAGTGGTTGGCGAGGGTTTGCAACCGAGCAGTGATTTCCTGCTTGATACGGGGATAATCATACGTTATCTACGGAAGAATAGGCGAGCCGCAGATTTGCTTGACTACCTTGAAGAGGCAGGCGAAATAAGCGTCTCGGCGATAACCTACATGGAAATACTGATAAGATGTCTCCCTCACGAAGAGGAAGCTACCATGCTTTTCTTTGACCGGCTTCCTCCAGTTATCGTCAGTCAAGAAGTAGCACAGAAAGCCGCCACACTTATCAGAAGGTATCCCACAGCTTTTGGAAAGGACAACCCGAGAGGATTTCCCGATGCCCTAATTGCAGCCACTGCGTGGCAGCGAGGAAGCACCCTGATTACCCTTAACGTTCGACACTTCGCAAAAGTTCCCATAGCCGAGGTTGCAATTCAGGCTATCGACCAGAATGCACCTGATTGGGTTACGATGCTGAGACCCTAGGCCATCTTCGTTTCTTAGGCTCAGCTATTGACTACTGTATAGCTGGCGGTTTGGACTTCTCCAGTCCTCGGCGCTCAAATAGTCCTAACTCCTGACTTGTATTTCGCAGAAAACAAGATCGCCTCCCGTGTGGGATTCGGATTTCCCCGGGACTTGCCTTGTCGCCATATCGGTAGCTGGGCTCACATTGAAGTCGTCCCACTACGTTGATATAATGGCCTTGGTGTAACCATGGATATTCTAGCTGGTCTCAACCCTGCCCAGAGGGAAGCCGTAGAAACAATCGAGGGCCCGGTGCTCATCGTAGCCGGCCCAGGGTCAGGCAAGACCAGGGTCATCGCCCACCGGGTAGCCTATCTGGTCACTGTCTGCGGCGTGAGCCCCTTTCGCATCTTAGCGGTCACCTTCACCAACAAGGCAGCCCGCGAGATGAGAGAGAGAATCTATTCCCTCCTGGGGCGAGTGGTTGAGGGATTGACCCTGGGTACCTTCCATGCCACCTGCGCCCGTGTGCTCCGCATGGAGGCGCAGCATCTCGGACTGGATAGAAGGTTCGTTATCTATGATGAGAGCGACCAGCTCAGTCTACTCAAGCGCAGCATCGAGCAGATTGGGCTTGACCCCAAGCAGTATCCCCCTGGCGGCATCAGGTCAGCCATCTCCTCTGCCAAGGCCAGGGTCCTCGCTCCCCAGGACTACCGCGGGCTTGTTGGCAGCTACTTCGAGGAAATCGTGGCGAGGGTATATGAACGCTATCAGGAGCTTCTTGCCCAGAGCAATGCCCTGGACTTCGATGATTTGATTATGAGAGCTGTACACCTCTTCCGCACTCAACCGGAGGTCCTGGCCAAGTATCAATCGCGCTACCTGCATGTTATGATCGACGAGTTTCAGGACACCAACCGCGCACAGTATATCTTGTCCAAGCAGCTTGCGGATAAGTATCGCAACATCTGCGTTGTCGGCGACCCTGACCAATCGATCTATTCCTGGAGGCATGCTGACCTGCGCCATATCCTTGACTTCGAGAAGGATTACCCCGATGCCAAGGTCGTGCTTCTGGAGCAGAATTATCGTTCCACCCAGATCATCCTCGAGGCCGCTGACCATGTTATTGCCGCTAACCAGCAACGAAAGGACAAAGGGCTTTGGACTGAGAACGATGCCGGAGTCCCTCTCACCGTGGCACAGACCTACAGCGAGCAGGAGGAGGCACACTTCGTGGTTAGTGAAGTGGAAAGGCTGCTGACCGATGGTCACTGGAAGGCTGGCGATTGCGCCATCACGTATCGCACGAATGCGCAGTCGCGAGCGCTAGAGGAGGCATTTGTGCGCTATGGCTTCCCCTACAGGTTAGTGGGAGCCACACGTTTCTATGAGCGGCGCGAGGTCAAAGATGTCATGGCCTACCTCAGGCTGATTCATAACCCCTATGATGGCGTTAGCCTCGTCCGTATAATAAACGTCCCCGGTCGGGGCATCGGACAGCGCACCCTCGCCGAACTGACCATGTGGGCCAATGAGAAGGGAGTGCCATACTATACTGCGCTCAAGCTCATAGCTCAGGGGGAAGAGCCCACGTTATTTGCGCCTCGGAGCAGCCAGGCGCTGAGCAGTTTCCTGAATATGCTCGATGAGTTCATCGCCAAGAGCGAGGAGTTGAGTCTGGTCGAGCTCTTCGACCTGGTGCTGGAAAGGACTGGATACAAGAATTATACGCTGCAAAGCATGGATGGGGAGGAGAGGTGGGACAATATCCTGGAACTGCGCAACGTGGCTGCCGGATATCGAGACCTCGAGCCGCAGGATAGCCTGGCCTATTTTCTGGAGGAGGTGGCTCTGGTCTCTGATGTCGACGATCTGGCTGAGAAGGCTGACGCGGTGACGCTCATAACCCTGCACCAGGCTAAAGGCCTCGAGTTCCCCGTGGTGTTTATTGTGGGCATGGAAGAGGGTGTCCTGCCTCATTTCAGGTCATTCCCTGACCCTGAGCAAATGGAGGAGGAGCGCCGCCTGTGCTATGTAGGCATAACCAGGGCCAAGGAAAGGGTGTATCTGGTTCATGCTCTGCGCCGTAGCCTTATGGGGGGCAGGGCGCACAACCCCCCATCACGCTTCTTGAGTGATATCCCCTCGCACTTGGTGAACTCCCTCGGTGCACCACCTTCTGCCGGGGCTTACCATGAACCCGTGGTCACCCGTATCCAATCTGCTGGGGTAGAACAAGGGGCCCAGCCTGTAGGTACGTCTACCTCACCTGACTTGAAAGCGGGCGATCACGTGAGCCATGCCATGTTCGGTGAGGGCATTGTGGTCAACTGTCTGGCTAGCGGTGGCGACCATGAAGTCACCATCGCTTTCAAAGGGGAGGCAGGGATAAAGAGGTTCCTGCTGAGCCTGGCGCCTTTGCAGAAGCTATCCTAGCGACGGGCGTTCGCCTGAGATAAGCCACGATCGTTGTTAGAGGCGCTGGAAGCCGCTTCAGGCTGCCTTTATCAGTGAACTTGTTGTTGTGCATCATCGCAGGCGTGGAGGAGCGTTGCGGGCATCTCAGGGGCTCTCAGCGGCTAATCGTGTTGACTGCCTGTCCTTCACTGTACAACTGACATGCAAGCCAGTAGGTGCTAAAATAGGCTCGCTCGCATGTGAGCGGTTGTGAGTGTATGGTATTGGGCGTGATCTATCAGAGCGAGGGCAAATTCCATTGGGGCACGCAATGACAGAAGAAAAGATATCGGCAAAAGCTCTGTTGAAGCGCTTGAAAAGGTTTGCCTTCAATCACAGTATCCGAAGCTGCCTGTTGCGTCAGGATCGGTTCCTCAGACCTGATTCGGGAAGAACTGACGTAGTGGATAAGGCCGTGCCCTTAACACGTAGAGAAGTCGGGTCCAGGGGAGAGAAGCTGGCAGTCAATTTCCTGAAAGGGCGCGGCTACAAAATCGTGCAGATCAACTTCCGCTGCCGGCAGGGAGAAATCGATATAATTGCTCAGCAGGGCGAATGCCTCGTTTTTGTTGAGGTGCGCACCAAAAAGAGCACTGGTTTTGGCACCCCTGAAGAGTCGGTCACTTTTTCCAAGAGGGAGAAGCTGATCTCGCTGGCCAACATCTACCTGCAAACTCTTGATAGCCCGCCTCCGTCATGGCGCATTGATGTGGTGGCGGTTGAACTCACTCCGGATGACAGAATCTCGCGATTGGAACATATAGAAAATGCCGTAAGCTGAGCGGCCTGTCAGCAAGAGTGTTGATTCACCCAAAGATAGCGATTACCTTGAAGAACCGTGGGTACGGCTGGGTGGGTTGCCCGACGTCGGGCAACCCACCCACGGAACGCAGTGAAGGGGAAGGGGCAGCGAAGCAAT
>CAYVES010000079.1:0-9929 GCA_964449845.1 uncultured Dehalococcoidia bacterium | reverse complement strand
CTCGGGTTGGTCGCTTGACCCCGATGGTAACATCGGGGCTAGATAGATGGTCACCGCCCCGACTTTGTCGGGGTACAGAACTCGGCTTACAGGTTTGCTTTGGCTATCGTGAAGCGGCCATTTTCAACGAAAATGGCCGCTTCGTCCCATTATCACAAATGAGGAAGACAAAGCTTGAAAATGGAGAGCGATCTCTCCCAGGATGCAATTCTCCAAAGGCTGACCACCCAGTTCGTCGGCAGGAACCTCCTTTACTATCCTGTCACATCCTCGACTATGGACGTGGCCAGAAAGGCAGCACGCGAGGGGGCAAGCGAGGGGACAACCGTCGTCGCTGAGGAACAGACAGAGGGGAGGGCTCGGCTAGGGCGGGCCTGGATCAATCCCCCAGGGGTTATTGCGGTGTCTGTTATCCTCCACCCTGAAATGAGCCAGCTCCTCCGCCTGACCATGGTTGCCTCCCTAGCAACAAGTCGCGGTATCGAGCGAGCCACCGGGCTCAAATCAACCATCAAGTGGCCCAATGACATCCTTATCAACAACAAGAAAGTGAGTGGCATCTTGACGGAGAGCGCTCTCCGAGGGCAATCGGTTGACTGGGCCGTCATCGGTATCGGCATAAATGTCAATTTCGACCCCAAGGCTTTCCCCGAGATCGCTGACATTGCCACCAGCCTCTCTAACGAACTGGGCAAAGAAGTCTCTCAGTTAGAGGTCCTGTTGAACTTGCTTCGTGAGATAGAGCTATTCTATCTTGCGTTGCGCAGGGGTGAGCCCATCCACGAGGAATGGCAGAGCCGCCTGGAGACATTGGGAAAGGTAGTGCAGGTAAGATCAGGCGACAATGTGGAAGAGGGCTATGCCGAGTCGGTGGACAGCGATGGCTCTTTGCTGCTTCGCCGCTCAGATGGCAGCTTGGCACGGTTCATAACCGGTGAAGTCACCCTGCGTCCCTAGCAGTTGTTGCAGTCCGGTTTTACAACTCACGTAGGCTAATTCGGGCTGCTCCGTAAAGAAACAGCCCGAATTAGCCAAAGAGCATCTCTCTGGTGCCCCCAGGCCCCGACTCCACCTGGAAATCTTTGAGCTAGCTTTCTTTCTTCGCCTTGGATGCTGGCTGGAGAAGCGGCCTTATGAGATCCATCGGCAGCGGGAACAGTATCGTACTCGAGTGCTCGGTAGCTATTGTGGTCAGTGTCTGAAGATAGCGCAGTTGCATTGCCGAAGGCTGGGTAGCTATTATCTTGGCAGCCTCAGCGAGCTTCTCCGCCGCCTGCTGCTCGCCCTCTGCGTGGACGATTTTAGCCCTTCTCTCCCGCTCTGCCTCCGCCTGTGCTCCAATCGCACGTATCATGGTCGGTGGCAACTCCACCTCCTTTATCTCCACCACGCTGACCTTTACCCCCCAGGGATCAGTCTGTTCATCGATTATCCTCTGCAACGTCTGGTTCAGCTTTTCCCGTTGCGCCAGCAGCTCGTCAAGCTCAGACTGACCAATAACGCTGCGCAGGGTGGTCTGCGATATCTGCGAGGTGGCATAGCGGTGGTCATACACCTTGATCACGGAATCCTCGGGCTTGACCACCCTGAAATACACCACGGCATTTACCTTAACCGTCACGTTATCCCTGGTGATAGCCTCCTGCGAGGGAATATCCAGGGTCACAACCCGCAGGTCCATCTTCACGCTACGCTCGACGAACGGGATAATGATGTACAAGCCCGGCCCGCGAACACCAGTGTACTTCCCCAAGCGGAAGATAACACCTCGTTCATATTCCTGCGCGATCTTGATCGCCGCCGAGGCCACTACGAGAACCACAAACACGGCAGCAATAACACCGATCACAGCTCCTTCCATTTTCAACCTCCTTGCTGTTTTTTAGTAACCCAGAGTCTTAGTCCCTCGACCTTCGTCACCACCACCTCCTCGCCAGGCTCGATTCTACCACTCTCCGCTCTTGCTGTCCAGCGCTCCCCCTCAACAAGAACCATCCCCGTTGGGTCAAGCTCTGTCTGGGCAAGCGCTATCTTCCCCAGCAATCCCTCTTTTCCGGTAACAGGGCGTCGACGTTGGGAACGAATAATGGCGCCAACCACAAAGACGAAGATAGCGGTAACGACAACCACCACCACCGCGATAACCCACCAGTTTATTTGAAGCTGAAACAATTCTGGACCTCCACCAAATAAGATTATGGAGCCCATAACCAGCGAGGCTATGCCCCCTAGAGTCAATATGCCAAAGGTAGTAGTGAATACCTCGGCGATGAACAGCACAAAGGCAAGTATAATAAAGAATATCCCCGCCCATGAAGCCTCCAGCACAGCCAGGGAATAGAAGGCAAGGATTAGAGAGATAGCTCCCACCACTCCGGGAAGAATAGTGCCCGGGTTGATAAGCTCAAGGATAAGCCCGGTGGTGGCCAGGGTGAGCAGTATATAGGCGATGTTAGGGTCGCTGATAACCTGCAAAAACCTCTCGATAAGGGTCATCCCGATACGCTTGGTGAAGTAGTCCTCGGTAACAATAGTCACATTCCCCCCCGCCACATCAACCTTCATCCCGTTGAGCTGAGCAATGAGAGAGTCAAGATTCTGCGCCCCAAGGTCAACCAGAGGAGGGTCAAGATAAGGGGTCTCCAGCTCCAGCAGCTCCTGGTAATCCTCGGGAAGCTCCTTAATCCCCAGCGCTTCCTGGTCGGTGAAGGAGAGAGCCTCCAATACCGTGGCCTCCGCTGCCTTCAGATTGCGGCCACGCAAATCAGCGAGGCGTCTGATACTGGCAGCGGTATCTTCGGTTATCTTCTTTTTCATTGTATCGGAGAGCCCGTCCTCCGAATCTATGGAAACCGGGCTGGCGGCACCGATGCGGCTGGCTGGAGCCATAGCCGCCACATGAGCGGCCAGGGTGATAAAGGTGCCTGCCGAGCCCGCCCAGCGATCTACATAGACCACTACCGGCACTTCGGCATCCAGAATCCGATCCACAATGTTCTCCGTTGTGGAAAGCAAACCACCGGGGGTATTCAGCTCAATTATTACGGCTGCAGCCTGATGAGACTCCGCCTCGCTGATCCCGCGGTCAATGTAGCTGGCAACTGCGGGGACAATGGTCCCCTCCACCCGCAGCACGTCGATCTGCGCTGAAGGTGTAGCTGACCCAGCTCCAATAATAGCTAGAGAGGCCGCCACACAGAGCAGTAGAAAGAAGATGCGCATTACCTTTAACATGACTCGGACTTAGCTCTCACTAATACTTGTCTACAAAGTTCAGAGGTTAGCATTATAGACGACCGCCACCTTTTTGTAACCCTACCCAGCCTGTGGTAAACTTGTCTGTCTCCATTTTATCACAATTCATGAGCTTGCTGTGTATGAAATGATTAAGGCTGTTTTCTTGGACTTCTATAATACGCTTATCTCTTTCGACCCTCCCCGCGAGGAGCTGCAGGTCAAAGCCTGCCGCGACTTCGGCATGGAGGTGAATCCTCAGGCCCTCCCACGCGGCTACTGGGTTGCCGACGACTTCATGACCAGGGAGAACGCCCGCCTGTCAATTCAGAAGCGTTCCCGGGAGGGGGCGCAGATGTTCTGGGCTGATTACGAAGCCATACTGCTTGAGGCAGCAGGGGTAGAGGTTTCCAAAGAGTTGGCACTACAGATATTTACCCGCCTGCGCAAGCTCGACCGCAGGCTTATCTTGTTTGATGATGTGCTGCCCACCCTGGAGATACTCAAGGTTAGGGGCATGGTCTTGGGCCTGGTCTCAAATCTGAACCGGAGTCTGGACGGCTATTGTCACGAACTCGGCCTCGCCCCTTACATTGACTTCGCTCTAACCTCATCCGAAGTAGATGCAGAAAAGCCTCATCC
Source organism: uncultured Dehalococcoidia bacterium (assembly GCA_964449845.1). Taxonomy (GTDB): domain Bacteria; phylum Chloroflexota; class Dehalococcoidia; order SZUA-161; family SZUA-161; genus SOKG01. The sequence goes on along the minus strand of CAYVES010000079.1, from coordinate 6,053 downwards.
TCCGATATTCCTCGCCGCTCTGGAGCGTGCCGGAGTGAGCGGCTCCGAAGCAATCCACGTGGGTGACCAATATCATTCGGACGTTATCGGAGCCAGAGGCGCCGAAATCAAGCCACTTCTTCTCGACCGCAACGGCTTCTGGGAGAAGGTCAGCGACTGCCCGCGTATTCGGAGCCTGAGGGAGATCGTAAATCATCTGGGCCCTGACGGTTGATTTTACACTCGAAAAGACTAGGGCGGGCGACCTGTCATGGCGGCATTTCGCCGTTTTGCGAATCCTTCTTGAGACAACGGCGCCCTGTAGTTCTCCGCATTCCTCCTTGGGTTTGTGAACCCTTTTTCCCGTACTATTACGCCCAGCGATAGTAGGGTAGGTGTAGCGAAGTGCACCCCACCAATTAGTTCAAAGCCTTGCCCTGCAACCTCCTTTCATCCGAAGCGTTTCGGGAGTCTCCCAACTTAACAAAACCCCACAATACTTGACAAAACCTCTCTGCTTTGCTATAATCGCCACTTAATCTTTATTGCGACCCTCGGCTGGGTCGACGAATACACTCACTCGCTACACAGAAGAGAATGTCCTGCCGAAGTCGCGCAGAAGCCCCGTAGCCAAATATGGGGCTTCTCCAATAATGTGGTGATTTAATCCTTCGCCAAGGAGACTGCAGGCGCTACGACAACGGCGCCCTGTAGTGCTTCGGCCTATCCTCCAGGGTGACCCTTGGCATGAGCTTGTTGCGGTATTACAAATATCGCAGTAGGATATCGCAAGCTATGGTTTGCAAGATCAGACCAAGCCCCGCCAGGCGGGTTTGGAGAGGGCAACCAGTGAATGGGGGAGCGAGATGAGAAAGTTGGCGATTGTGTTGGTCACACTGCTCGTAGGCGCACTCATCTTGGGAGCAGCGGCCTGTGGAGGCGCGGCGAAAGGCACGGCTGAGTGGCACTACAACCAGGGTAACGAGCTGTCCGATCAAGGCCGCTATAATGAGGCGATAGGGGAGTACACCAAGGCCGTTGAGCTAGACCCCGATCTTGTCCTGGCCTACAACAACCGCGGAATTGTGTACGCTGATCTGGGCGAGTATGAGCAGGCCATCGCCGATTACACCAAGGCCATCGAGCTAGACCCCAACCTGGCGATGGCCTACAACAACCGCGGAATTGCGTATGGTGCTCTGGGCGAATACCAGAAGGCCATCGCCGACTACAATAAGGCCATCGAGCTTGACCCAAACGATGCTAACGCCTACTACAATCGCGGCGTTGCCTACGCTAATCTAGGCGAGTACGAGCAGGCCATCGCTGACTGCAACAAGGTCATCGACCTTGCCCCCAATCTTGCCCCACCCTACCTCGTCCGCGGCCTACTCCACGCTGAGTTGGGCGAGAAAGCCGAGGCTATAGCTGACTTGGAGAAAGCCATTACCATCACTGATGATCCTCAGTTAATCGAAATGGCCACGGAGCAGATTGAAGAACTGAGGGACTGAGACCAGGTCCAGCCAGGCGGGTTTGGAGAGCGCAATCAGTATTCTCTTCACATCACAGGAATCCCCAGGACCAAAGAATAGCCAATACCCAATGTAGCGAGACAAGCGAAGCAGCGATTATCCCGATAGGCAGGTGAGTCCCAAACCGCTTCCAGTTCCAGATCATTTTTTTCTAATCCAGCTCACAGTCCGCTCTATGCCGAAAAACAATATAATGACACCAGCAGCCACCTCACAGCCTGCGATAATGGCATTCGGTTCATGGGCCTTCAACCCTATTGCTCTCAGTATCGGGTGGTCAAGCCAGATTCGCAGGAACGAGGCTATGAGCAGAATACCCAGCCAACTAACAAGCCAGTAGGCTATGAGGCTTCTCACAGTTCCACCTTGTCGTACTGCTCCATTCGCAGAAACAGTCTCCCATGTCGCATCTGAGCATATGCAAGTATACGGACACAGGATTAAGAACTAATTAAGGATGTAAACGGGGAATTACGAAGAGCTTACAACTAGCTTACAATTCAGGTCAGAGCGGACAATTGAGGTCCATGGGCTCACCGAGCACCCGGTACTACGCAGCCATCATACATCCCTTGCTAATCCACTACGCGACACAGGATTAGCACCAAACAACACGATAGATACGAAACAGGGTCAGAGGAAAGTCGAACAGGTGTAGTGAATCGTAGCTAATGGCAGGGATCAGCACACTACGCTTCAGATTCGGAGTCTGAGGGAGGTTGTGAATCATCTGTAGTCTGGGCCATTCTCTCGATCACGCCTTCAAGCACCCTTTTCCATTCCTTGCCCGCTCGCTTTCTATCCAATCGGAGCTGGCTTGTGCCCACTTTCACCCTGTCGCCAAAGTATTCTTGCATTCCTAGTCTATCTATCCTGACACCCGGGCCCAGTTTGATCACTACCTGCCCTCTCTCTGAGGAGATTTCCTGGATGCCAACTTCACTGCCCATCAGCTTCATCCTCACCATATAGAGCAGGTTCTTGAGCTGAAGAGGCAGCGGGCCAAACCTGTCCTCAAGCTCTGCCCCCAGCTCACCCACCTCCTCCGGGGAGCTGACCTTGGCCAGCCTCATATAGAGTGCAAGGCGGGTGCTAAGGTCGGGCACGTATTTGTCTGGGATATAGGCGGTCAAGGGAAGATCAACCGTGGTACTCGGAGGTCGAGGGGCAGCTTTTCGTTCGCCCCCAGTCTTAAGCTCCGCTACCGCTTCTGATAAGAGACGGGAATAGAGTTCGAAGCCAACAGCCCCCATATGTCCACTCTGCTCCGGCCCAAGGAGATTACCGGCTCCGCGGATCTCCAGGTCTTTCATGGCAATGCGAAAGCCAGCCCCCAGCTCGGTTGCCTCAAAGATCGTCCTCAGCCTCTTCTGGGCGGCATCGGTGAGTTGTTTCCCTTTGTTGTAGAAGAAATAGGCATAGGCGCGGTTTGCCCCTCGCCCCACCCTACCCCGAAGCTGGTAGAGTTGGGTCAAACCCATTCTATCGGCATCCTCAACAATGAGTGTGTTGACATTGGGCAGGTCCAGGCCGGACTCGATGATGGTAGTGCATACGAGGACATCGATCCTGCCTTCGGCAAAATCGAGCATCACTGACTCCAGCATTTCCTCAGGCATCTGCCCGTGAGCGACGCCTATCCTGGCTTCAGGTACTATATTCTCCAGCTTTCTGGCAACCCAGCCGATCCTCTGTACCCGATTATGGACATAGAACACCTGCCCGTTGCGCTCCAGCTCTCTCAATACCGCCTCACGGGCTGGCCTTTCATCATAGGGAGCGACATAGGTCTTTATGGGGAGGCGCTCCTCGGGAGGAGTCTCCATTGTGCTCATATCTCGAATGCCGATCAGAGACATGTGTAGAGTGCGTGGTATAGGGGTAGCGCTCAGGGTAAGGACATCGACTTCTCTCCTCAGTTGCTTGAGGCCTTCCTTGTGAGCGACGCCGAATCGCTGCTCCTCATCTATGATGACCAGCCCGAGATTCTTGAAGGAGACATCCTTCTGCAGAAGGCGATGGGTGCCTATGCAGATGTCTACACTGCCGTTGGCCAACCCCTCAAGGACCTCCTGCTGCTCCTTCGGTGAGCGAAAGCGGCTTAGCATCTCCACTCTAACTGGAAACGCCCCCAGCCGCTCGCTGAAAGTGGCTAGATGCTGCTGGGCGAGGACAGTGGTGGGCACCAGCACCGCTACTTGCATTCCATCCATGATCGCTTTGAAGGCAGCACGGAGGGCAACCTCGGTCTTGCCATAGCCTACATCCCCAGATACCAGCCGGTCCATAGGCCGAGCCCTTTCCATATCCCGTTTGACCTCCTGCACCGCCTTAAGCTGATCTGCTGTCTCAACGTAGGCAAACGAGGCCTCAAGCTCCTGTTGCCACACGGAGTCGAAAGAGAAGGCGAAGCCGCCCAGAACCTCTCGCGCCGAGTACAGAGAAAGAAGCCCTTGAGCCAAATTGCTTGCCGCTTCCCTTACCCTTTGCTTGGCCCGGTTCCATTCCTGGGTGCCCAGCCGGCTCAGGGAAGGAGTGTATCCTCCGGGTCCAACGTAGCGACTGATACGATCGATTTGCTCGCTGGGCACATAGAGCTTATCGCCAGCAGCGTACTCCAAAACCAGGTATTCACGCTCGCCATTATCGAGGCTGATTCTGGTTAGCCCTGAGAATCTGGCGATGCCATGATCGATGTGCACTACGTAGTCGCCAGTCACAAGTTCAGAGAGAAATATGTCGCGGCGCACCGGATGCTTGGGCACCGTTCGCCGCTTCTTGGCAAAGCCGAAGACCTCTACATCGCTTAAGATCGTATCCCCTCCTACCCCATCCATGCTCCAGCCCTCAGCCAGCGCCCCCTGCACCAGAGTCATCGAGCCAGAGGGGGGCAGGTGCACTATGTCGGTGACCGGCGATGCGATAACGTCGTGCTCCTCGAATAGCTCCGATAGCCTTGTCGCCTGTTGGGAGACGATTACAATCCGCCGCTTATCCTTTATCATATCCTTGGCTTCTTCCAGGAAGGCGGTCAATCGTCCGCTATAGCTGGGAGCTGGACCAAAGCTCATGAGATAGCCCTGGCTCCTGTCTCCCCATTGCTCCAGCACCAATCTCCGGTCAAACCTATTGAGTCTGCTTGCCATCTCTGCCCACGTGAAGTAGGGCACAGGGAGATTGCCTGGCAGCTTACCTTGCTCGCTCTGCGCTCGGGACAGCTCAACCGCTTGAGAGTCCAGTCCTGCCACAGCGTCCTCGATAAGGTCAGGCTGGTCGAGAACAACCAGAGTCTGCTCGGGGAAGTAGTCGAGAAAAGCACCATCGTTGACCAGAGAGGCATAGAAATCCAGTCCGTCAAACCATTGACCGCTGGCGAGGCGCGCCATTTCCTCTTCAACCCTTTCCCTGGCCTCGCTGTCCAGGGTTCTGAGGTCGAGCCGCTCCAGAATATTCCCAGCTTCAGTGAAAGGTACAACCATCTCCCTGGCAGGGATAATAGCTACCTGGGGCACTAACTCTTTAGAGCGCTGGGTTGCGGGGTCAAAGAGGCGGATGCTTTCCACTTCATCCCCAAAGAGCTCCAAACGTGCGGGAAGGTCGCTGTTTGGCGGATAGATGTCAATGATGCCACCGCGCCGGCTCATGGTTCCCGGTATGTCCACTGTATTCTCCATCTCGTAGCCAAGCTCCATCCACTCAGCCAGCATCCGCTCGAGGTCGACCTTCGACCCCTTTCTCAGTATATGGCACGAGGAGGCAAAACTGTCTGCAGGCACAGTCTTCCGTACCACAGCGTAGGCGGAAGCAATAACCAGACGGGGTTTGTCACCCACGCTCAACTCAGAGAGCGCCCTCAACCTTTGCTGTACTGTGTAGGAGTCAGAGGAGAGGCGTTCGTAGGGAAGGGCATCGGGCTCAGGGAAAAGCCTGATCAGGGCATCGCTGCCAAGCCAAATGGGGATCTCTTCGTGAAGCTGCCTGGCTTTCTCCGATCGGGCGGTAATCACCAGCATGGGAAGCCCGAGCTGTTGGTGAAGACAGGCCAGGAGATAGGGCCTGGCTGAATCAAGCATCACCGCCCTTTTTATTACACCCCGTTCTTCCCGCAGCCCTTTAATGAGGTCGCGGTACGAGGGCATGTCTTCGATCAGGGGAAGCAGGCCAGATAGATTCACCGACAAACACCTCAAGGGCTAGCCAAGACTGACTAGCCCTGTCAACATTATATCAAATCCCCGAAATGGTGACAAAATGGCCTATCGTTCACCGCGTGAATTCAAACAACCCTTGCTTGTTGACGGTAAACTCATGTATGATTATGTTAAAAATTGAGTAAATTATATCCGGTATAGGTCTAAGTTAGACTATGTTGTTGACCAAGCCAGTACCACAACTAACATACGAGGACATTGAGGCTTTGACATCATCAGGCGAACCTGAGAGTATTATGCTCGACTACAAGAAAATGATATCAGGTTCAGAACGTGACAAGGCGGAATTAGCAAAGGATATTTGTGCGTTTGCCAATTCGCAAGGGGG